>NZ_JBMJCT010000017.1:0-127250 GCF_049222185.1 Streptomyces sp. LaBMicrA B280
GCCGTAGGCGTCGAGCGAGCCGTCCTCCAGCGGCGAGGCGTCGTAACCCACCTTCTGAAGGGCCCGCTTGGTGAACTCGTCCGTGTCCACGATGATCTCGGCGCCACGCGGCAGATCACCGATGTTCGCCTTCAGCGCGGCGGGGTTCATCGCGACGAGGACGTTCGGAGCGTCACCCGGGGTGAGGATGTCGTGGTCGGCGAAGTGCAGCTGAAAGGACGAGACGCCCGGCAGGGTGCCTGCGGGGGCGCGGATCTCGGCCGGGAAGTTCGGCAGGGTGGAGAGGTCGTTGCCGAAGGAAGCGGTCTCCGAGGTGAACCGGTCACCGGTGAGCTGCATGCCATCACCCGAGTCCCCCGCGAACCGGATGATCACCCGGTCCAGGCGGCGCACGTCCTTCGCCCCGCCCGGTTTGCGCTGCTCCCCGACGACTGATCCGTCGGCCTGCTCCGTTGGGCTGCTGACCTGGCTGGTCACTGAACTGGACCTCCTTCGAGGCGGCTGTCCGGGGCGTGGTCGTCCCACGGACCATCCCAGGATCAACCCTACGTCGGTTAGGGTCGCCTTCCCGTGGTCATTCGAAGATTCGGATGACGTTTCGAGACGGCGTGTAGCGCTGACATGTCAGGGCTTCCTTCCCCGGTTGTCCGCTCCGCTCTCCTGCCGGGCACCCCTCATTCCCACGGAAGCCGCATCCTCTGACACACCCCTGACGCCGGGTCCCGCCCGCCGCTCCCCGAGGGCGTCCGATCAGGACTTCAGATAGGTGAGCACCGCGAGCACCCGCCGGTGGTCCCCGTCGCTCGGCGACAGCCCGAGCTTGAGGAAGATGTTGCTGACGTGCTTCTCCACCGCGCCGTCGCTGACGACCAGTTGCCGGGCGATCGCCGAATTCGTGCGCCCCTCCGCCATCAGCGCCAGCACCTCGCGCTCGCGCGGGGTGAGCCGGGCCAGCACATCCTGCTTGCGGCTGCGGCCCAGCAGCTGCGTGACCACCTCCGGGTCCAGCGCCGTACCGCCCTCGGCGACCCGCACCACCGCGTCCACGAACTCCCGGATGTCCGCCACCCGGTCCTTGAGCAGATAGCCCACGCCCCGGGTGGAACCGGCCAGCAGCTCGGTGGCGTACCGCTCCTCCACGTACTGCGACAGCACCAGCACCCCGAGCCCCGGATGCGCCTTGCGCAGGGCCACGGCCGCCCGCACCCCCTCGTCCGTGTGCGTCGGCGGCATCCGCACATCCGCCACCACCACATCGGGCAGCGCGCCCGTACCGGCCAGATCGGCGATGGTCTTCACCAGCGCCTCCGCGTCCCCGACCCCGGCCACCACCTCGTGTCCCCGGTCGGTCAGCAGCCGGGTCAGACCCTCCCGGAGCAGCACCGAGTCCTCGGCGATGACCACCCGCACCCTGTCCTCCACGATCTTTCGCCCCCGTCATGCGCGGTCCCGTGGCGACGCCCGTCAGGGACGCGCCTTCGTACGAGGCCAAGCATTCCAGGAATCGGCACACAGCGTGTGATGCCCTGTGGATAACTGGGTCGAGTGCCGGTATATCCGCTGGTCAGACGCTAGTTGGCTGTTGGCTGGCTGGTGGTCGGCTGCTGGTCGGCCGTCGGTCAGCCGCGCCAGGGAAGTTCCGCTATGACCCGGGTCGGACCGCCCGCGGGGGAGTCCACCAGCAGGATGCCGTCCACCGCGTCCAGTCGGCCCCTGAGACCCGCGAGGCCCGACCCGGCGGAGGCGTCCGCGCCGCCCACCCCGTCGTCGGTGACCTGGAGCATCAGCCGGTCCTCCGACCGCCACACATCGACCGAGGCGGAGCGTGCCCCGCTGTGCTTGGCGACGTTCTGGAGCAGCTCGCAGACCGTGAAGTAGGCGATGCCCTCGATGGCCGGCGCCGGACGGAACGGCAGGTCGACCTCCACCCGGACCGGCACCGTGCACCGGGCCGCCACCGCCGACAGGGCCGCGTCCAGACCTCGGTCGGTCAGCACCGCCGGGTGGATGCCCCGGGCCAGATCACGCAGCTCCTGGAGCGCCGTCTTCACCTCGCCGTGCGCGTCCTCCACCATGCGCGCCGCCGCCTGCGGGTCCTCCCGCATCTTCTCCTTCGCCAGCCCCAGGTCCATCGCCAGACCGACCAGCCGGGCCTGCGCCCCGTCGTGCAGATCGCGCTCGATGCGGCGCAGGTCGGCGGCGGCCGTGTCCACCACGACGCCCCGGTCCGACTCCAGCTCCACGACCCGCTCCGACAGCAGGGAGGGGCCGAGCAGCCCGCGCACCAGCAGCCCGTCCACCGTCGTCAGGGCGCGCACCAGCCAGGGCGTGGCCAGTGTGAACAGCAGCCCGACCAGCGCGGTCACGGTGATCTCGAAGGGGCTGTCCAGATAGATGCGGTGGTGTTCGTCGCCGTACAGCTGAAGGCCGCTCTCCCCCACGTACGTCGGGAAGACCCAGAACCACAGGGGGTAGGTCAGCGCGGTCAGGCTCAGCATCCACAGGGTCACCGTGACCGTGAAGGTGAAGATCGCCCAGGGGAACTGGACCAGGGAGTACAGCAGGCTCCGCCAGGAGGCGCCGCTCTTGAGGACCGCGCCCACCCAGGCCAGCGCGCCCGGCTTGGTCACCCGCAGCGGCTCAGGGCTGGGCACGTCCACCCCCAGCAGCGCCCGCGCCCGCACCCGCTCCAGCGCGCCGAAGCCCCGGGAGCCGGCCAGCGCCGCCGCGAGGACGGGGACACCGAGGAAGGTCACCAGCAGGCCCGCGCCCAGCGACACCATCGTCACCGTCCAGGTGAACAGCACGATCGAGACCGGCAGGCTCAACAGGACATAACCCAGCTCCCGCCAGGTACGGCCCTCGAACGGCGCCCGCAGCGCGGCGGGGAGCCGGGGGCGGCGGCCGGGGCGCGGGCCGTATCCGTACCGACCCTCGTCGTCGCCGGTGTCGTAACCCTGGCCGTACCCACTGTGTCCGTACTGAGTGGCCATCGATGTCGTCCCGTTCTCCTCGTCCAGGCGGCGGTTCAGCCGTACCTCAAGAGTCGTGTGCCAAGGCCCTCGGGACCATGGAGTCCGTCGGCGTCCTGGACCGGGGGTTTTCCCCACCCCCGGTCGGCCCGCGGGTGTCACCGGCCGTCCCGCGCGGCTACTTCTCCCGGTCCCGCCACGGCAGTTCGGCCGTGACCTCCGTCGGACCGCCGACCGGGGAGTCGACCACGAACAGGCCGTCCACCGCGCCCAGCCGGTCCGCAAGACCCCGCATCCCGGTGCCGCCGTCCAGGACGGCGCCGCCCCGGCCGTCGTCGTGGACCTGGATCAGCAGCCGGTCCGCGGTCCGCCACACGTCCACCGACGCGGAGCGTGCCGCGCTGTGCTTGCTGACGTTCTGGAGCAGCTCGGAGACGGTGAAGTAGGCGATGCCCTCGATGGCCGCGGCGGGGCGGTCCGCGAGGTCCACGGTCACCTTGACCGGCACCGTGCAGCGCGCGGCGACCGAGGACAGGGCGGCGTCCAGGCCGCGGTCCGTGAGCACCGCCGGGTGGATGCCCCGGGCCAGGTCGCGCAGCTCCTGGAGGGCCAGCTTCACCTCGCCGTGCGCCTCCGCCACCATCTCCGCCGCCGTGTCCGGGTCCTCCAGCAGCTTCTCCTTGGCCAGGCCGAGACCCATGGCCAGATTGACCAGCCGGGCCTGCGCTCCGTCGTGCAGATCGCGCTCGATGCGGCGCAGGTCGGCGGCGGCCGTGTCCACCACGACACCGCGGTCCGACTCCAGCTCCGCTATCCGGCGCTCCAGTTCGTCGGAGGGGGAGAGCAGGGCGCGCACCATCGCCCGGTCCACGTTCGCCAGTCCCCGGGCGAGGTAGGGCAGCAGGGGCCACAGCACGAACAGCGAGGTCAGCACCGTGCAGAAGGTGAGGATGCCCCAGGGCAGCCGGATCACTTCGTACAGCAGAGTGCGCCAGCCCACCGGGTCCTTCAGCGCCATCCACGCCCGCTGGAGCATGCCACCGCCGCGGGCGAGCGGCAGCGGCGACGGCTCCTCCACCCGGACCCCGAGCAGCGCCCTGGCCCGCGCCCGCTCCAGCTTCCCCAGCTGCCGGGCGCCCATCAGGGACAGCGCCAGCAGCGGCAGGCCGACCACGGTCACGGCGAGGCCGCCGCCGACGGACAGCACGGTGATCGCGTAGACGAAGCCGAACACCGTGGTCGGCAGGTTCAGCAGAAGGTGCGCGATCTCCTTCCAGGTGTGGATGGCGTAGGCCGGCCTCGGAGGCGGGAAGCCGTCGGTGCCGACGGTGCCGTCGGGCCGACCGGATATACCGGGCCGGTCGGGGCCGTCGTGCCGATCAGGGCCGTCGTGTGGGCCGGCGGCGGAGCTGGGAGCGGTCATACCGGACAGCCTGCCGAATGCGGCACCTTCCGCGCCATGCGGTACACCGCCCTCCGCTCACGGGGGAAAACCCCACCCCCGTGCCTTCCCGGGGGCGTCTCGGGGCGTGACTGCCTGCTTACCGCTTCTTTATCAGGGCCTAGACTCCCGTGCGTACAGGTCATGAGGTCAGGGAGTGAGGGACGGACGGTGCGGGAGACGCTGGGGGACTCGACCATCACCGCGACACACGTCGTCACCGCGGCCGGACATGTCGTCACCGCGGCCGGACATGTCGTCACCGGGGCGGGACGTGTTGTCACCGGGGCGGGGCATGTCGTCACCGGGGCCGGTTATTTCCGGTCCTACTCGGCCGTGGGGCTGCTCGCCGTCGTCGGCGTGCTGTTCGTCGCGGTCGCGTTCGGCGCCGGACGGCTGCTGCGCCCCGTAGTGCCCACCCCGGAAAAACTCCTGACCTACGAGTGCGGCGTCGACCCCGTCGGCGAGGGCTGGGCCCACACCCAGGTCCGCTACTACGTCTACGCCTTCCTGTACGTGATCTTCGCGGTCGACTCCGTCTTCCTGTTCCCCTGGGCGACGGTCTTCGCCGCCCCCGGCTTCGGCGCGACGACCCTCGTGGAGATGTTCGTCTTCCTCGGCTTCCTCGCCGTCGGCCTGCTGTACGCATACAAGAAGGGTGTCCTGGCATGGACGTGACCCCGGACCCCGTACTCCTCCCCGAGCCCAAGCGGCTGGGCGCGCTGGCCAGGCTGGCGCCCGAGCCCATGAAGGTGGTCCTCAACTGGGGCCGCCGCTACTCGCTCTGGGTCTTCAACTTCGGCCTCGCCTGCTGCGCGATCGAGTTCATCGCCGCGTCGATGGCCCGGCACGACTTCATCCGGCTCGGCGTCATCCCCTTCGCGCCGGGACCCCGCCAGGCCGACCTGATGGTGGTCTCGGGCACGGTCACGGACAAGATGGCCCCTGCGGTCAAACGACTGTACGAACAGATGCCCGAGCCGAAGTACGTCATCTCCTTCGGCGCCTGCTCCAACTGCGGCGGCCCCTACTGGGACTCGTACTCCGTCACCAAGGGCGTCGACCAGATCATCCCCGTGGACGTCTACGTGCCCGGCTGCCCGCCGCGCCCCGAGGCGCTGCTCCAGGGCATCCTCAAGCTCCAGGAGAAGATCGCGGCCGAGTCACTGACGGAGCGCTACGGCCACGGTGGCGCCCGGCCGTCCGCGGCCGCGCTCCAGAGCGGTCTGGTACGGCCGCCCGTCCCGTCCGGCGAGGAGGGCGCGCGATGAGCACGACCGGCTGGCTGCCCGCCCCCGTCGAAGAACTGTTCGGCGCGGAGGCGGTGGCCGAGGAGTCGTACGAGGTCCTGACGGTGGACGTCCCGCCATCCGCCTGGCTCACCGCGCTCGAGACCGCCCGTACGACGCTGACCTGCACTTATTTCGACTGGCTCAGCGCGGTCGACGAACCGGGCACCGGCTTCCAGGTGTCCGCCCACGTCGTGGCCCTGAACCCGGTCCGCCGCCTCCTCGTCCGTACGACGGTGCCGCACTCGGCGCCGGTGCTGCCGACCGCCGTCGGGGTGTACGCCGGCGCCGCCTGGCACGAACGCGAGACGCACGAAATGTTCGGGGTGACCTTCGAGGGCCACCCGGGGCTCGAACACCTGCTCCTCCCCGAGAACTTCGAGGGGCATCCGCTGCGCAAGGACTTCGTCCTCGCCGCCCGTGTCGCCAAGGCATGGCCCGGCGCGAAGGAGCCCGGCGAGTCCGAGCACGGGGGCCCCAAGCGCCGCCAGATGCTCCCGCCCGGCGTCCCGGACCCCAACGAGTGGGGCCCCCTCAAGGGTCAACTCCCCGCCGCCCCGGCCCGCCCGGCCCGCGCCGCCGGAGACCGTCCGATACGACGCACCCGCACCGCGGCGGAGGGCTCGGCCGGTCAGCCGAGCACGACGGAGGGCGCCGCCCCGGCGCGCCCGCGCAGGATGCGGAGCGTGGGCGAGGGGTCGGCGAGTCAGAGTTCGGCCGATCAGGACTCGGCTGGTCAGGACTCGGCTGGTCAGGACTCGGCTGGTCAGGTGTCGGCTGGTCAGGGTTCCACAAGCCAGGGTCCGGCGGGGCAGGTGTCGGGGGAGGGGAGTGCCCAGGCGGACGCCACCGCCGGTGCGCCGGCCCGGCCGCGCAGGATGCGGAGCGCGAGCGAGGGTTCGGCGAGTCAGACGGGCGCGGCCGATGCCTCGCGGGCGACGCCGGAGGGAGCCGCGGCCGAGGCCACGCCGCCCGCCCGTCCCCGTCGTGGCCGCAGTGCCTCGGAGGGCTCGGCCTCGCAGCGCTCCCCGGAGCCCCCGGCCACCGAGCCGACGGAGCGGCCCACGGGACCGAAGGAAGCCGCCGCCGACCGTTCCGCCCGCGGTACGACCCCGCGCGGCTCCGACGCCCCGTGGCACCACGCCCGCCCGGCCTTCGACGAGCCCGAACAGGCCGCCGAGCCGCAGCCCGCCCCTGAGCCGCAGCCCGCCCCCGAGGCGCTTGAGCGGCCCGAAGCGTCGGAGCGGTCCACGTCCCCGGAAGCCGATCAGCCGTCGGAACCGACCGCCCCGCGGTCCCGGTCCGGCGAATCCCCCTCTGACGAGCCCCCGTCCGACGAAACCTCGTCCGACCCGGAACCCACCCCGGAACCCACCCCGAAACCGAGCCCGGAACCGCCCCCGGACTCCACCCCAGCCCCAGCCCCCGCCCCCGACCCGAACCCCGAATCCCCCCCGACCGACCCCCCAGGAGGCCCGCAGTGAACGGCGCACTCGACGTCGCCCTGCGGCTCGTGGCCGTGTTCGTCGTCTTCCTCGTCCTCCCGCTGGTCGTGGGACAGACCGAGCACAAGGTGATGGCCCATATGCAGGGGCGGCTCGGGCCGATGTACGCGGGCGGGTTCCACGGGTGGGCCCAATTGGTCGCCGACGGCGTGAAGTTCGCGCAGAAGGAGGACGTGGTCCCGGCGCAGGCCGACCGCCGGGTCTTCCAGCTCGCGCCCGCCGTCGCCCTGCTGCCGTACCTGCTCGTCCTGCTCGTCATCCCGATCGGACCGAGCGAGGGAGCCGTCGGACAGGCCCTGGACGCGGGCGTGTTCTTCGCGCTCGCGGTGATGGGCGTCGGCGTGCTCGGCTCGCTCATGGCGGGCTGGGCAAGCGCCAACAAGTTCTCCCTGCTCGGCGGCCTGCGCACCGCCGCCCAGCTGCTGGCCTACGAACTGCCGATGCTGCTCGCCGCGGCCTCCGTCGCGATGGCGGCCGGCACCGTCTCGCTGCCGGGCATCCTGCACGCCTTCCACTGGTGGTGGCTGCCCTGGCAGCTCATCGGCGCGGTCGTCTTCTTCGTCGCCGGACTCGCCGAACTGCAACGCCCGCCGTTCGACATGCCCGTCGCCGACTCGGAGATCATCTTCGGCGCGTACACCGAGTACACCGGGCTGCGCTTCGCCCTGTTCCTGCTCGCCGAGTACGCCGGCATCGTCGTGCTGTGCGGCCTGACCACCGTGCTCTTCCTGGGCGGCTGGCACGGCCCCTGGGGCGCCGACGGGCTCGGCTGGGTCTGGACGCTGCTGAAGGCCGCGATCCTCGCCTTCCTCGTCATCTGGCTGCGCGTCACCTACCCGCGGCTGCGCGAGGACCAGCTCCAGAAGCTGTCCTGGACCCTCCTCGTGCCCCTCTCCCTCGCCCAGATCGCCCTCACCGGCATCGTCAAGGTGGTGATCTCCTGATGGCCGCGTCGCCCCCGCCCTCCCGGCCCCGCATCCCCGGCTCCGGCCTCGCCAAGGGCCTCGCCGTCACCCTGCGCACGATGACGCGCAAGCACGGCACCGAGCAGTACCCGGACACCCTGCCCGAACTGCCGCCCCGCACCCGGGGCGTGATCGGCCTGTTCGAGGAGAACTGCACGGTCTGCATGCTGTGCGCCCGTGAGTGCCCCGACTGGTGCATCTACATCGACTCCCACAAGGAGACGGTCCCGCCCGCCGCCCCCGGCGGCCGTGAGCGCAGCCGCAACGTCCTCGACCGGTTCGCCATCGACTTCTCCCTGTGCATGTACTGCGGCATCTGCATCGAGGTCTGCCCCTTCGACGCGCTGTTCTGGTCCCCGGAGTTCGAGTACGCCGAGACCGACATCCACGAACTCACCCATGAGCGCGACAAGCTCCGCGAGTGGATGTGGACCGTACCGGCCCCGCCCGCGCTCGACCCGGGCGCGGAGGAGCCGAAGGAGATCGCCGCCGCCCGCAAGAGCGCCGAGAAGCAGGCCGCCGCCGCGCAGGCCGAGGCCGCGCGGACCCACCCCGAGGAGGGCGACGCATGAGCCCCGCCCCCGCCCTGAGCCTCGCCGCCGCCCCGCACGGGCCTCTCGCCGCCGCCCCGCACGGCTTCCTCTCCCCGACCGGCGTCGAGATCGCCTTCCTCCTCGTCGGCCTGGTCACCTTCGGCGCCGCGCTGATCACCGTCACCACCCGCCAACTGGTGCACGCCGCCCTGTGGCTGGTGGTCGCGCTCGGCGGCCTCGCCGTGGAGTACCTGCTGCTCACGGCCGAGTTCATCGCCTGGGTGCAGGTCCTGATCTACGTCGGTTCCGTCGTCGTACTCCTCCTGTTCGGGCTGATGCTCACCAGGGCCCCCATCGGCCGCTCCCCGGACGCCGACTCCGGCAACCGCTGGGCCGCCCTCGCCGTCGCGATCGCCGCCGCCGTCGCCCTGGTGTGGGTGGTCACCGACGCCTTCCGTACGACGTGGATCGACCTGACCGGACCGGCCGCAGGCACCACCCATGTCACCGGCGCGACCCTGTTCCGGTACTGGGTGCTGCCCTTCGAGGCCCTGTCCGTGCTGCTCCTCGCGGCCCTGGTCGGCGCGATCGTCCTGTCCCGCAAGGCCAAGGCCGACGCCGCTGACGAGCCGGAAGCCCGTACGCCGGCACCCGTCCCCGCCCAGAAGGACGGCGCCCGCTGATGCACCTCGTCTACCCCGCCGTACTCTCCGCCCTCCTCTTCTGCACCGGCCTGTACGGCGTCCTCGCCCGCCGCAACGCGATCCTGGTCCTGATGTCGGTCGAGCTGATGCTCAACGCCGTCAACCTCAACCTGGTCGCCTTCGACGTCTGGCTCAGCCGCGCCGCCCGCGACACCCTGCACTCCGGCCAGGCGCTGACCCTGTTCACCATCGCCGTCGCCGCCGCCGAGATCGGCATCGGCCTCGCGATCGTGCTCGCCGTGTACCGCAACCGCGGCACCTCCGACATCGACAAGCTCCGCGACACCGCCGAAGGCCGGGGCGACGCGGAACCGGGTGCCGACGCGGCACAGAAGACCGAGGCCACCGCGTGACCACGACCACCCTCGCCGTACTCGTCCCCCTCCTGCCGTTCCTCGGCGCCGCCGCCGGACTGCTGCTCGGCCGCACCGCGCCCGGCTTCGTGCGCCCGCTCGCGGTGCTGCCGCCGCTGGCCGCACTGGTGCTGGCCGCGCTGGTCGCCGTCCGCCAGGGCGGCGGAGCGGCCCTGGACGCGCACACGGAGCTGACCCCCACCGGCTCGGTGCCCGTCGAACTGGCCCTGCACATCGACGGCTTCGCCGCGCTCGTCGCGATCCTGGTCGCCTTCGTCGCGACCTGCGTGCAGATCTACTCCACCGGCTATCTGCGCGACGACCCCCGCTACCCCTCGTACGCCGCTCTCGTCTCCCTGTTCACCTCCGCGATGCTGCTCGTCGTCTACTCCGGCGACCTGATCGTGCTGCTGGTCGGCTGGGAGGTCATGGGCATCTGCTCCTACTTCCTGGTCGGCCACTACTGGGAGACCCCCGAGGCCCGCGCCGCCTCCCTGAAGGCGTTCCTGGTCACCAAGCTCGGCGATGTGCCGTTCCTGATCGGCCTGTTCGCGCTCGCCACCGACGCCGGCTCCTTCCGCATCACCCGCGTCCTCGGGGCGGTCGCGAGCGGCGGCCTGCACCATCCGACCCTGGTCGCGCTGCTGCTGCTCGCGGGCGTGGCCGGCAAGTCGGCGCAGTTCCCGCTGCACACCTGGCTCCCGGACGCCATGGCCGGCCCGACGCCGGTCTCGGCGCTGATCCACGCCGCCACCATGGTCGCCGCCGGTGTCTACTTCGTCGCCCGTCTCCTCCCGGTGTTCGAGGCGTCCGGGGCCGCGATGCTGGTCCTGGCCGTGCTGGCCGCCGTCACCATGGCCGGCTCCGGCCTCGCCGCGCTCGCCCAGGACGACATCAAACGCGTCCTCGCCTACTCGACCATCGGCCAGCTCGGCTACATGACCGGTGCCCTCGCCGTCGGCGACCGCGGTGCCGCCGTCTTCCACCTCCTGTCCCACGGCGCCTTCAAGGCGCTGCTGTTCCTCGCCGCCGGTGTGGTCATCCACGCCGCCGGCACCAACTCGCTGGCCGCCATGTCCCGCATGCGCGGCCTGCGCGAGCGGGTACCGGACGCCTACTGGACGATGACCGTGGCCCTGCTCGCGCTGGCCGCGATCCCGCCCTTCAGCGGCTTCTTCTCCAAGGAGTCCGTCCTCGGCGCCGCCGAACGCGCGGCCCACGGGGACACCGCGCACGTGCCCGGCGCGGCCGGCTGGCTCGTCCTCGTCGCCGGTCTGGTGACCGCCGTACTGACCGCCGCCTACGCCACCCGGCTGTGGCTGCTGGCCTTCCACGGCCGGGGCGCCGAGGCCCCCGACTACGGCCGCCAGCCGCTGACCATGACCGTGGTCCTCTGGGTCCTCGCGGTGCCCTCACTGGCCTTCGGCGGGCTCGCCTACCGCGCGCTGCCTGGCTGGTTCGACGGCACCTCCCTGACCCCGACCCCGCTCACCTCCATCCTCGGCACCGGACTCGCCGTGGTCGGCGCCCTCCTCACCTACGGCGTCTGGCAGCGCACCACCCGAAGCCTCGTCAGCCTCCCGCTCGGCGCGGTCGCCGCCCACCCCGAGGGCGACGCGGGACGGGTCGAGGCCGAGGCCATCGCCAGCCACACCCCGGCCTACGGCGACATCGCCTACGCCCCCGACCCGGCGGACCCCGGGCGGGCGCTGCTCGGCCCGCTGCACCGGCACGCGGCCGTCGGCTTCCACCTCGACGCCGTCTACGCGGCGCTGTTCGTCCGCCCGGTACTGGCCGCGGCGAGCCTCGTCCGCTTCCTCGACCGCGAGGTCGTGGACACCTACGTCGGCGCCGCCGGCGCGCTGCCCCGGTTGCTCGGGGCCGCCGTACGCCGCGCCCAGACCGGCAATGTGCAGACCTATGTGAGCGCGCTGCTCGCCGGCACCGTCGTCCTGGCGGTCGCCGTCGTCCTCGTCGCCACGGGAGCGTGAGCAGGCGTGATCGATATCAACGAGTCCGTGATGCGGGTCCTTCTCGCATTGATCGTCGTCGGCCCGCTCATCGGCGCCGTCGCCGCCCTCCTGCCGGCCCCGCCCGGACTGAAGGGGAAGTCGCCCGAGCAGTCCGTGCTGCGCCACGGTGTCACCGTGACCGGGGTGATCCTGGCCGCCGCGATCCTGCTCGCGCTCGGCTTCGACCACCACCATCCGTCGAGGATGCAGGCCACGACCGACATCAGCTGGATCCCCGCGCTCGACGTGCGGATCCACCTCGGCATCGACGGCATTTCCCTCCCCCTCGTCGTACTGACCGCGCTGCTGACCTTCCTGTGCGCGCTGTACTCCTACTTCAAGCCGCCCGCGGGCCCGTCCCCGAAGGCGTTCGTCGCCCTGTTGCTCCTGCTGGAGACCGGCACGCTCGCGACCTTCGCCGTGCTCGATCTGCTGCTGTTCTTCCTCGCGTTCGAGACCGTGCTGATCCCGATGTACTTCCTCATCGCCCGCTGGGGCGGCGCGGGGCGGACCCGGGCCGCGTGGAAGTTCATCCTGTTCACGCTGCTCGGCTCCGTCGTCATGCTGCTCGGCCTGCTCCTGATCGGAATCAAGGCGGGCACGTTCGACATGGTGGCACTCGCCACTGACAACGGCCGGTCGCTGACCGCGTCCGTGCAGGTCATCGCCGTTCTGGCGATCGGACTCGGGCTCGCGGTCAAGACCCCGATGTGGCCGCTGCACAGCTGGCTGCCCGACGCCCACACCTCCGCGCCGACCGTCGGCTCGGTGCTGCTGGCCGGTGTCCTGCTGAAGATGGGTACGTACGGGTTCGTCCGGATCCTGCTGCCGGTCGCGCCGCACGGCTTCCACACCTTCGCGCCCTACCTCGCCGCCTTCGCCGTGGTCGGGATCATCTACGGGTCCCTGGCCTGCCTGGCGCTGGCCAGGCGGGGCGCGAAGGGCGACCTCAAGCGGCTGATCGCCTACTCCTCCGTCGGCCACATGGGCTTCGTCCTCCTCGGCATCGCCACCATGACTCCGACCGGCGTGAACGGCGCCCTGTTCGCCAACATCGCCCACGGCCTCATCACCGGCCTGCTGTTCTTCCTGGTCGGCGCCCTCAAGGAGCGCACCGGCAGCACCGACCTCGACGCCCTCGCCGAGGGGACCGGACTCGCCCTGTACGGCAAGGCGCCCCGCCTCGGCGGGCTGCTCGCCTTCGGTGCCGTGGCCTCCCTCGGGCTGCCCGGACTCGCCGGGTTCTGGGGCGAGATGCTCTCTCTGTTCGGCGCGTTCAAACCCGCGGCGGACCTCAGCCGCCCCGCCTTCCTCACCTTCATGGCGATCGGCGCGTTCGGCACCCTGCTGACGGCCGCGTACATGCTGATCGTGGTCCGCCGGGTCTGCATGGGCGGTGCCGAGCGCGAGGTCCCGAAGCTCGCCGACGTCCAGGGGTACGAGTTCGCCGCCTGGACCCCGCTCGTCGCCCTGACCGTCGTCGCCGGACTCTGGCCGCGGGCCCTGCTCGGCCTGACCGACCCGGCCGTGCACCAGCTGCTCGCAGGAGGCACCCGATGAGCGCCCAGCCCTTCGCCCAGCCGCTCGCCGAGACCGCCACCTCCGCCGCGCCGCTGGTCCACCACCTCGCCCAGCCGCTCGGACATCCCCTGGCCGCGTCCGCCGCGTCGCTGGTCCAGTCCGTCGACTGGCTCGCCGTCGCCCCGCCCCTGGTCGCCGCCGTCGTGGCGCTCGGCGTGCTCGTCGCCGACCTCTTCCTGCCCGAGTCCCGCAAGAACGTCCTCGGCTGGATCTCGGTCGCCGGACTCGCCGCCGCCGCGCTGATGCTGCTGCCGCTCCTGGACGGCGACCGCGCCACCTTCTGCCTGACCGGCACGGGCACGGGCACCGGCAGCGGCACCGGATCCGGCACCGGCGCCCCGCGCGCGTGCAGCTACACCGCCGACCACTTCACCCTCGTCATCCAGCTCCTGGTCCTCGGCGGCGCCCTGCTCGCGGCCCTGCTGTCGATCACCACCCTGGACGACGACCGGCGGCGTGTCCCGCCCGGTGAGTTCTGGTTCCTGCTGCTCTCCGCCACGGCCGGTGCCGCCCTGCTGCCCGCCGCCCGCGACCTGGCCACCCTGATCGTGGCCCTGGAGGTCGCCTCCCTGCCCGCCTTCGCGCTCGTCGGCATCCGGTACGGAGACAAGCGCTCCGCCGAGGCCGCGCTGAAGTTCTTCCTGTCCTCGGTCACCGCCACCGCGGTCAGCCTGATGGGCGTCAGCTTCGTCTACGCGTCCACCGGAACCCTCTACCTCACCCAGGTGGCGCAACGACTTCCGGACACCCCCGGCCAGCTGCACACCCTGGCCCAGACCGGCGTCGTCCTCACTCTGATCGGCTTCGCCTTCAAGACGGCCGCCGTGCCCTTCCACTTCTGGGTGCCCGACACCTATGTGGGCGCGCCGCTGCCCGTCGCCGCCTACCTGTCGGTCGTCGGCAAGGCGGTCGGCTTCTCCGGCCTCATCCTCGTCACCGTGGTGGCGTTCCCGTCGTACGCCGACGTCTGGGGGCCCGCGCTCGCCGTCCTGGCCGCCCTCACCATGACGGTCGGCAACGTCGGCGCGCTGCGCCAGCGGGCCACCCGCGCCCGCAGCGCCGTACGCCTGCTCGCCTGGTCCTCCGTCGGCCAGGCCGGCTACCTCCTCGTGCCGATCGCGGCGGCCGGGTACGCCAAGGACGCGCAGCAGGCGATCGGTTCGACCGTCGCGTACGCCCTCATGTACGCCGCCGTGAACCTCGGCGCGTTCGCGGTCGCCGCCGTGGTGGGCCGCGGCCGCGCCGGAAACCGGATCTCCGACTACCGGGGCCTGTACGCCACCAACCCCGTGACGGCCCTCCTGATGGCCTTCTTCCTGCTCTGCCTTGCGGGCCTGCCGCCGGGGATCATCGGCCTGTTCGCCAAGGTCACCGTGTTCTCGGCGGCCGTCGGCGCGGGCCTCGGCTGGCTCGCGGTGGTCATGGCCGTCAACGTGGTGATCGCCCTCTTCTACTACCTCCAGTGGACGGCCCTGCTGTTCCGCGCTCCGGAGGGCGAGACCGCGCGGCACCGGATCCCGGCCCCGCTGACGGCCGCGATCGCCCTCGCCGGAGTGGCGGGCGTCGCCCTGTCCGGAGCACCCCAACTGGTACTGCGGTTCGCGGCCACCGGGCTCTTCTGAGGGCGGCCTGCGGGCTCCTCCGAGGCGGCCCACCGCCCTTCTCCAGCACGGCCCACCGGGCCCGCGCGAGCACGCCCGGAACCCCCTTCACTCGTACGGCCGCCGCGCCCGCCCCCGCCCACCTGGGAACTTGTGACCGCCGCCTGGCGTTGACCAGAGCGAAAGGGTCCACTGGACCGAGGGACTGGACCGAAGGGTTCCCCGCAGTACCACTTGGAGGGCGTACGGTGCACCGCCGGCACAACGGGCTCAGGACCGCAGTACTCCTCGGGGGGCTGTCGGCGCTCATCATCATCATCGGCGGCTTCTTCGGCCGCACCGGGCTGATCGTGGCCGTCCTGATCGCCCTCGGCACGAACGCGTACGCGTACTGGAACAGCGACAAGCTGGCCCTGCGCGCGATGCGGGCCCGCCCGGTGAGCGAGTTCGAGGCCCCGGCGCTGTACCGCATGGTCCGCGAGCTCTCCACGCAGGCCCGCCAGCCCATGCCCCGGCTCTACATCTCCCCGACCGAGGCCCCGAACGCCTTCGCCACGGGCCGTAACCCACGCAATGCGGCGGTGTGCTGCACCGAGGGCATCATGCGCCTGCTGGACGAGCGCGAGCTGCGCGGCGTCATCGGGCACGAACTGAGCCATGTCTACAACCGGGACATCCTCATCTCCTCGGTGGCCGGCGCGCTCGCCTCGGTGATCATGTTCCTGGTGAACTTCGCCTGGCTGATCCCGATCGGCCGTTCGGACGACGACGAGGGTCCCGGCCTGCTCGGCATGCTCCTGATCATGATCCTGGGCCCGCTCGCCGCCACGCTGATCCAGCTGGCCATCAGCCGCTCCCGGGAGTACGAGGCGGATGCCTCCGGCGCCCAGCTCACCGGCGACCCCCTGGCCCTCGCGAGCGCCCTGCGCAAGCTGGAGATCGGCACCCAGCAGCTGCCGCTGCCGCCCGAGCCGCGGATCGAGACCGCGAGCCACATGATGATCGCGAACCCGTTCCGCCCGGGGCAGGGGCTGTCGAAGATGTTCTCCACGCACCCGCCGATGGCGGAGCGGATCCAGCGCCTGGAGGGCATGGCGGGCCGCAGGCTGTGAGGCTGGCGGTACGGCCTTCGTCCGGCCGGTAGGGCTTTCACACCCGGCTGGTACGGCCTTCGTCCGGCTGGTGGGCTTTCACCCGGCCGCCCCTCACAGGGCCAGCGCGAGCGCCGCTCCCACGCCCCCGAGCACCAGGGCGAAGGCGGCCTGGGGCCAGCCGCCCGTCCCCCACCGGAAGAAGCGGTCCAGGGCGAGCCGGCCGGGCCCGATGGCCGCGACGGCGAGGGCCACGACGGCGATGCAGATGTTGTACTCCACCCCGCCCTTGTCCACCCACACCCCGTGGGCGGCGCTCACGGTGACCATGGCGTTGATCATCACGCCCACGATCGCGGCGGCCGCGAGCGGCACGAGCAGCCCGGCGGCGAGGCCGAGGCCGCCGAGGAACTCGGAGAGGCCGCCGATCGCGGCGAAGAGCTTGCCGGGACGGTAGCCGAGCGACTCGAACCCCTTGCCGGTGGCCGCGAGCCCCTGCCCGCCGAAGAGTCCGAAGAGCTTCTGGGCCCCGTGTCCCGCGAGAAACAGCCCGAAGGTCAGCCGGAGCAGCAGCAGCCCGCAGTCCGCCGCGCTCACCCCCAGATGGCCGGTCCCCTGCCGGGTGGACGACGGTGCGGTGGCGGTCGTCGGGCCGATGTGGTTCCTGGGCATCTGAGAACTCCGTACGGATGCCGGGATGGTGCGCTTCCCCCAGGCCTGGACAGGCGTCTGTGCCCCCGTCGTCACCGCCCCTGTAGCGATGATTGCGGAGGTACGGCGCCCCCGCACATCGATCAGCGGCTGCCGAACCCCTGGTCCGTGCGGACGATTTCGCGGCCCAGCGGCATCAGCGAGATCGGGATGAGCTTCAGGTTGGCCCAGCCGAAGGGGATCCCGATGATCGACAGGAACAGCGGGATGCTGGTGATCAGGTGCTCCAGGGCGAGCCACCAGCCCGCGAAGATCACCCAGATGACGTTGCCGACGACCGATCCGGTACCGGCGCCCGGCCGCTCCACGGCGGTCCGGCCGAACGGCCACAGCACGAACCCGGCGATACGCAGCGAGGCGATGCCGAACGGGATCGTGATGATCAGGATGAAACAGATCAGCGCGGCGATCAGATAGCCGATCGACAGCCAGATGCCGCAGAAGAGCAGCCACAGGATGTTGAGCAGCAGGTTGAACACCTTCATGATCGGCACCTCTCAGGTCACTGCGCCGGGCTTCCCTGCTGTCACAAGTATCAGCCGGTCACACTCGTCGAGCAGTACCGGAGTGCCCCTGTGGCGAGATCGGGAACGATCCGGGACGAACCCCCGACCCGGTGACGGCAACCAGGGGGAGGTTTGCCGGCGTCCTGTTCACCAAGACGGCACGAACGTGCGCTCGGCCAACCGCTCATCCTCACCAAGATCTCACGAACGAGGCTGTGCGCACCGGGCGCGAAAGGGCAGGGTTGGCGCTATGGGCATCATCGCTTGGATCATTCTGGGGCTGCTGGCCGGAGCCATAGCCAAGTTCCTGCTGCCGGGGCGCGACCCCGGCGGCCTCCTGGGCACGACCGTCATCGGCATCCTGGGCGCGTTCGTCGGTGGCTGGGTCTCGTCCCGTTGGCTCGACCACCCGGTCAGCAAGCACTTCTTCGACGGTGCCACCTGGGTCGCGGCCATCGGTGGTTCGCTGGTGCTGCTGATCGCCTACCGGCTGGTCTTCGGCAACTCCCGCCGCAGCTGAGCACTGCCCCGACAGCACGGAAGGGTGGGCGCCCGCAGGGGCCCCACCCTTCTCTCCGTTCCGCTCCCGGTGCCTACCGGTAGTTCACGAACTGGAGCGCGAAGTCGAAGTCCTTGCCCTTCAGGAGGGCGATCACGGCCTGGAGGTCGTCGCGGCTCTTGGAGCTGACGCGCAGCTCGTCGCCCTGGACCTGGGCCTTGATGCCCTTGGGGCCCTCGTCACGGATGATCTTCGCCACCTTCTTGGCGTTGTCCTGGGAGATGCCCTCCTCGATGGAGGCGAAGATCTTGTACTCCTTGCCGGACAGCTGGGGCTCACCCGCGTCCAGCGCCTTCAGCGAGATGCCCCGCTTGATCAGCTTGGACTGGAAGACGTCGAGGACGGCCTTCACCCGCTCCTCGGAGTTCGCCTCCATGAGGATCTTCTCCCCGGACCACGCGATCGAGGCGCCGACGCCCTTGAAGTCGTAGCGCTGGGAGATCTCCTTGGCGGCCTGGTTGAGGGCGTTGTCGACCTCCTGCCGCTCGACCTTCGAGACGATGTCGAAACTGGAGTCGGCCATGTCCTGTGGCTCCTTGTATCGGGGTGCGTGTCGGTGCGTGCCGGCGTGCGCGGCGGCGGCCGCCGGGCCCGGCATCCTGCCGGGCCGCATCCGCACCAGCCTAGCCACCCCGGGACCCGAGGGCTGGAGATCAACCGGGTGGCGAAGCACCCCCGTGGATCGGGTATTGTTTACGTCGTTGCCAGGGAACACCGCCGAAAGCGGGTTCGATTGGCGGCAAACTTGGCGGTGTGCCCGAGCGGCCAAAGGGAGCAGACTGTAAATCTGCCGGCTCAGCCTTCCCAGGTTCGAATCCTGGCGCCGCCACAGTAAGGGAAACCCCCTCTGATCAGGTTGATTATCTGATCAGAGGGGGTTTCTCGTTGTCGGATCCCATTCGGTCCGGTGAAACGGTGAAGGGCCTACGGAGGCCCCCTGGCCGGCCTGGCTCTTGAGTCGCCTACGCGGTCAGTGCCAGTTGGTGTCGTGGGTGAGCCGGTGGTGGTGGTTGTCGTACTGGTCGACGGCGGCGATGGTCCGTCCGTCGGGGATGGCTGCGGCCCAGGCGCGGTAGCCGGTGCCGGGGACCGTGACCGTCGTGGCTTTGATCCGGTGGCCGTCGGTGAGGGTGATCAGACCGTAGGCGATGTCGGGTTCGGGGTTGGCGACCATGAGGCGGCTGCCGTCCAACCCCTTGTCGTGGAGGCCCCAGAGGCCCATCTCGCCTGCGGGGCCGGGGTCGTTGGTGCCGGTGACGGGCTGGCAGTCGGACCAGGGGCCGCCCTGGTGGTCGATGCGGACGCCGCCGATGTACATGCGCTGGCACAGCAGGGACGTACCGGAGTCGTTGTGCGGGGGCGGGACGTAGCCCTTGGGCGGGGCCGGGTGGAATTCCAGCGCCACCGACCAGCGCTTCCCGTCCGCCGTCCCGTCGCCCACCCGGACGGTGACCGTGCTCGGAGCCGGGGTGGAGGGGGAACTCGCGGGGGGTGCGGGCAGGCGCGCGGGGGCGACGGCACCGGGCTGGGGCGGCCTGAGGAACGCGACCGACAGGCCGATGCCGACGACACAGGCGGCACTCGCCGCGGCGGCCGCGGCACGGCGGCGTCTCCGGCGGGCGCGGGCGGCGGTCAGGATCCGGTCGACGGGCGCCGGGGACGAGGGGTACGCCTCGCGCGAGCGGGCGAAGGCCGCCCGTGCCCAGTCTTCTTGGCCGTGGTCTGGAGTCATCGTGCCTCTGCGGGGCGGCTGGCCGGGTAGGTGCGGGTGAGGGACGACCGGCTGCGCAGCTTGGCCAGCGCCCGCGACGCCTGGCTCTTCACCGTGCCGACCGAACAGCCGAGGACGTCCGCGACCTCCTCGACGGACAGGTCCTCGCAATAGCGCAGCACCACCACCGCCCGCTGCCGCTCGGGCAGGTCGGCGAGTTCGCGCGCCAGGGCGTCGTACACGTCCACGCCGCCGGCACCGGCCCCGTCGTCGTGGACGGGACCGGTGTCGGGCAGCGACGGGAGAAGGAGATGGGTGATCCTGCGACGGCGGTACCGGCTGCGGTTGGTGTTCACCAGGGCGCGGCGCACATAGTGTTCGGCGCGCTCCGGGTCCAGTCGCCGCCAGTGCGGGTACACCTTCGCCAGCGTCGTCTGCACCAGGTCCTCCGCCTCGTGGAAGTCGCCGGTGAGCAGGTACGCGGTATGGGTCAGGGCCCGCCAACGGGCGGCGACGAACCGGGTGAACTCCGCGTCCGGCCCGCTGTTCGCGGCCTTGCGGTCACTTGGCTGCACAGCAGGAGGTGCCCGTCCTTCTTCCGGCTGGTCAGCGCCAGTTGGTGTCGTGGGTGAGTTGGTTGCGGTGGTTGTCGTACTGGTCGACGGCGGCGATGGTCTGCCCGTCGGGGATGGCTGCGGCCCAGGCGCGGTAGGTGGTGCCGGGGACGGTGACGGTCTCGGCCTTGATCCGGTGGCCGTCGGTGAGGGTGATGACGCCGTAGGCGATGTCGGGTTCGGGGTTGGCGACCATGAGGCGGGTGCCGTCGGTGCCCTTGTCGTGGAGGCCCCAGAGGCCCATCTCGCCTGCGGGAGCGGGGTCGTTGGTTCCGGTGACGGGCTGGCAGTCGGACCAGGGGCCGCCCTGGTGGTCGATGCGGACGCCGCCGATGTACATGCGCTGGCACAGCAGGGACGTGCCGGGCATCGTGGTGCCGTCGGGCAGGCCGGGCAGGGTGTAGCCCTTGGGCAGGGTGCGGTGGAACTCCAGCGCCACCGACCAGCGGTGCCCGTCCACCCGGCCCTTGCCGATCACCCGCGTGACCACCTGCGGCGCCTGCCGGTGAGCCGAAACGGAATCCTTGGCGACGGCGGAGGCGGACGCGGACGAGGTGTGGACGGCCGGGCCCGGGGCCGCCTCGCTCGCGGACGCACCGAAGAACGAGACCCCACCGAGCGCGGCGACGGCGACGGCCGCCACGGCTGCCTTCCTGGCAGAACTGAGAGCCACGGAGCATTTCTCCTTCACAGCTGCCGCCCGGCGCCGTGCCGGGCGGTCCTCGACGGCCGACACGCTGGGCCCGCGCGTCGGCCTACGGCGGCCACCGGGAGCGGTGGCCGCTTGGACGTCCGCCCGTAGGTACTCCCGGACACCCCCGCCGGGTTGCACGCCACCGGCATCACTTCTCGACGGCGACCGTCATCCGACACGGAAGAAGCGACAGGGCGCCTGCGAGTGCCACTAGAATCGAACGGGTGAGCGAATATCGATCGGCGGAACCCGACCCAGAACCAGAACCAGAACCAGAACCCGGCGCGGGTGCGACCGCTCCCGGTACGGACGATGCTGGAGGCATGGCCGGGAAACGACCCATCGTCGTCCAGCTGCCCTCGCCGAGCGGCGGGCGGCGGGTCCGGGTGGACGGGGAGATCCTGGGGCTTGCGCACAATGTGCGGGACCTGGTGGAGTTCCTGCGGCGGGCCGGCCTGGAGATCGAGCCGGAGCAGGTCGCGGACTCGCCGCTGATCGACTGGCGCGGGGTCGGCCCCGAGTGCTGGGAGGCCCAGTCGCGCACCTGAAGCCGCGCATCCGCGCTCCTGAAGCGGTGCCATGCAGCTTTGAGCGGGCGCGACCGGCGGCGCGTCCGGAGCAGGCACACTGGCGGTATGTCCTCCCGCCGCAGAACCTGCCCCGTGTGCCACCGCGAGATCGCCGTCGTGGCGGGCCGCTTCGCGCGGCACGATCCGCCCGGAGCCCGGGAGGACGTACGGCTCGTCTCCTGCGAGGGGTCCCGGCGTCAAGCCCAACTAGGCGCCGCGCAGCCGACGTTGGACGGATACGTCGTACCGGATTTCCCCGGTCAGCTGACGCTGTTCTGAGGCGCGCTCAACTCCCGCCGCCCGAAGGTCAGTTCCCGGCCACCGACTTCACCGCGACCGACACCGGCGTCGAACCGCCCGTCAGTTCCAGCGTCAGACCGGCCGTCGCCGAGGTGTCCACCAGCTCCGCGAGTACGGCGGCCACGTCGTCGCGCGGGATCATGCCGCGCCCGGTGTGCGCCTCCAGGCGGACCAGGCCGGTACCGGCGTCATTGGTCAGCGATCCGGGCCGCAGGATCGTCCAGTCCAGGTCCTTCTGACGGGTGACGTACGCGTCGGCCTCACCCTTGGCGCGCAGGTAGACGTCAAACACCTCGTCGCCCTGGTGCGAGGGGTTGGCGCCCATCGAGGACACCACCACGAACCGGCGTACGCCCGCGCGCACCGCCGCGTCCGCGAACAGCACCGCCGCGCCCCTGTCCACCGTCTCCTTGCGGTCCGTACCGCTGCCCGGACCCGCGCCCGCCGCGAACACCGCCGCGTCCGCGCCCCGCAGCAGCTCCGTGACGTCCTCCACCGAGGCGGACTCCAGATCGAGCACCACCGGCTCGGCCCCGGCCGACCGCAGATCGTCGCTCTGTTCCGGCTTGCGGATGATCCCCGCGACCTCGTACCCACGCGCGGCGAGCAGCCGTTCCAGCCGCAGCGCGATCTGACCGTGACCACCAGCGATGACAATGCGCATGCTTCAGACCGTACGCCCCGGGCGGTGCTACGACACCTCGCCCCGCCCCTGCCGAGGCAGCCCCGGCTCCGAGACCGCCGCCGAGTTGCAGTACTCCCGTACCGCGCTCGTACGGGCCACCACCCGGGCGCGATGGATCACGATCCGGCTGTACGCCAGGGAGAGCGCGCCCGGCAGATGGTCGCCGCGCACGGCCAGGAGCTCGGCCGGGAACCCCGCCTCCACCCGGACCCGGGGCAGGCCCAGCACGGCGCGGGCCGTGGCGCTCACGGCGTCGTACGCGTCCTCGGGGCGCAGCCCGTGGGCGGAGGCGAGCAGGTAGGCGGCCTCCAGGGGGTCGCCGCGGCCCACCGGGTTCGACACGTCCCGCAGCGCGCCGCTGCCGGCCGCCGTCCGCACCCCGGCCGCGCGCAGCAGCCGTACCGGAGCGGTGCCCCGCCGGTCTCGGTGCCGCCGCAGCCGCCCTGGGGCAGGCACACGACCGTCACCCCGGCCGCCGCGAGCTGGTCCGCGGCGCGGGAGGCGGCCTCGGCGGGCAGGCGCGTGAGACCGGCGCACGGGCCGATCGTCACGCCGGGGCGCAGACCGCCCGCCATCGCCGCGAGCCGGGACAGCCGGGCCGGGTCGGCGGCGTCCGTGTGCAGGTCCACCGGCAGACCGTGCTCGGCGGCCACCTCCAGGACCGCCTCCACGTACCCCGTGGGATCCGGGTCCAGGTCCGGGCAGCCGCCCACCGCCGCGGCGCCCATCTTCGCCGCGTCCCGCAGCATCGCCAGCCCGTCCGCCCCGGCCACCCCCGTCAGCAGCCGGGGCATCGCCACCGCGGTCAGCTCCGCGAGCCCGCGCAGCGCCCGCCGGGCCTGGAGCACGGCGTTCAGCGCGCCGAGGCCCTGTACGTCGCCCACGCGCACATGGGCCCGTACGGCGGTCGCCCCGTGCCCCAGCTGGAGCAGCGTCGCCTCCGTGGCCCGGCGCTGGACGTCCTCGGGGTCGCAGGAGGCCGGGCCGGGCCGCTCGGCGGACAGGGCGGTGTCGCCGTGCGCGTGCGGCTCGGCCGGGGCGGGCAGCAGCAGGTAGCCGGTGAGGTCCACCCGCTGGGCGCCCGCGCGGGCCGGCCCCTGGGCCAGGCTGCCCGCGGTGCCCACGGCCTCGATCCGTCCGCCGCCCAGCCGTACGTCCACGGTCCGGCCGTCGGTCAGCCGCGCCCCGCACAGCAGCAGACCGCCCGACGGATTCGGCGAGTTCGACGGCAGGTGCGGCTGCGGCTGGCTGTCGGGCATCGCGCTCCAAGGTCGAGGGGCGGAGGGGGAGGAGGGGGCGGGGGACTGTGACGCGGTGTGACTGGCGACCGGGTTTCGGGGCGCCCAAAGATCACACAGGGCGTGTCGAGCCTAGGGTGACGAACGGCACAGGTCGCGCAGGAGCGAAATAGTCGTACCGGCGTGGTCTGAAGGGGGTTTCGGCCTGCCGGGCGTTCCGCGCGGCGGCGCGGCCCGCTCGGTGTCAGCCGACGTGTCCCGCGCGGCCCGCCCGCAGCGACCAGCTCCCGCGCCCGGCGACGGCAACGGTCCGTGACGATCCGCCCGGCCCGGCTCCACCGGCCGCACCCCGCACCCGCCTCCCGTGAAGCCCCTCCGCGAGGCCCTCCGCCGCCCCCGCCGAAGCCCCCCGCGGCCGTCCCGCGCGGCCCCCGAAGTCACACCCGTCAGGCCCGTCGACAGGCGTCCCGGCCCAGCGTGGATATGGATTTGGGTGAACGGCGGCGGACCGTGTAATGTCTTCATCGCTCGCCCCAATAGCTCAGTCGGCAGAGCGTCTCCATGGTAAGGAGAAGGTCAACGGTTCGATTCCGTTTTGGGGCTCTGGTGTGAGAGGTTCCCGTCGCAAGGCGGGTTCCGATCTCATCAAAGCGGTGTAGCTCAGTCGGTAGAGCAAGCGGCTCATAATCGCTGTGTCACCGGTTCAAGTCCGGTCACCGCTACTGACAGTAGCCGATTGTGGGGTCGGTCCTTCAATCGGCTACTCTTTCTTGCGTTGAATAAGCCCATCCGTTCGTCTTAGGAGCACTCACGTGGCTGCCACCGACGTCCGCCCGAAGATCACGCTGGCCTGCGTGGAGTGCAAGGAGCGGAACTACATCACCAAGAAGAACCGGCGTAACAACCCGGATCGACTGGAGATGAAGAAGCACTGCCCGCGTTGCAATGCGCACACCGCGCATCGCGAAACGCGATAAATAGGCTCGTCCGCGAGGCCGTCCCCTTTCGAGGGGGCGGCCTCGCGGCGTTTTCACGGTCGGGCCTCCGGCCGGCTCCGGGCCCCGGCTAGTTTGGGACCCTCACATCCAGACATCAGGAGGTACCGGGCCATGGCGCTCGACCAGTCCTTCGTGGGACGGACCTACCCGCCCACCGCGCCCTACGAGGTGGGCCGGGAGAAGATCCGCGAGTTCGCCGAGGCCGTGGGGGAGACCAACCCGGTGTTCACGGACCCCGAGGCCGCCAAGGCGTTCGGGCACTCCGATGTGATCGCCCCCCCGACCTTCGTGTTCTCGATCACGTTCCGCGCCGCCGGCCAGGTGATCGAGGACCCGCAGCTCGGCCTGGACTACAACCGGGTCGTGCACGGCGACCAGAAGTTCGCCTACAGCCGCCCGGTCCGCGCCGGCGACCGGCTCACGGTCACCTCCACCATCGAGGCGATCAAGTCCCTCGCGGGCAACGACATCGTGGACATCCGCGGTGAGGTGCACGACGAGGCGGGCGAGCACGTCGTGACCGCCCTGACCAAGCTCGTGGCCCGCGCGGCCGAGGAGGTTTGAGCAGCTGATGACGGCGAAGATCGGCTACGACGATGTCGAGGTCGGCACCGAACTCCCGGCGCAGACCTTCCCCGTGACGCGTGCCACGCTCGTGCGCTACGCGGGTGCCTCCGGTGACTTCAACCCCATCCACTGGAACGAGAAGTTCGCCAAGGAGGTGGGCCTGCCGGACGTCATCGCGCACGGCATGTTCACCATGGCCGAGGCGATCCGTGTGGTCACCGACTGGCTCGGCGACCCGGGCGCGATCGTGGAGTACGGCGTCCGCTTCACCAAGCCGGTGGTCGTGCCCAACGACGACCAGGGCGCCCTGATCGAGGTCAGCGCCAAGGTCGCGGCCAAGCTGGACGACAACACGGTCCGCGTGGACCTCACCGCGACCAGCGGCGGCCAGAAGGTGCTGGGGATGTCGCGGGCGGTCGTACGGCTCGCCTGACGGGGTGTGGCTCGCTTGACGGTGTGTAAGGGGCGTTCTCCCTGGTGGGGCGCCCCTTACGCGTGCCCGGGGCTTTGCCCTCGCCGGGGGCTCCTTGCGTAAAGTAGTAATTGAGTACTAACTTACTGCCCATGGTCAGGATGAGCGCAGAAGAGCGGCGCGAAAGTGTCGTCCGCGCGGCGATGGAGGAGTTCGGCAGGGGTGGCTACTACGGCACCTCCACCGAGGCCATCGCCAAGCGGGTCGGCGTGTCGCAGCCGTACCTCTTCCGGCTCTTCCCGGGCAAGCGGGCGATCTTCCTCGCGGCGGCCGAACGCTGCGTGGAGGAAACCATCGGCATGTTCGTCGAGGCGACGGAGGGCCTGGAGGGGGAAGAGGCCCTGCACGCCATGGCCGAGGCCTACACCACGGCGATCGTCGAGCGGCCCTCGCGGCTGATGATGCAGATGCAGATGTACCTGGCCGTCGCCGCCGCCGAGGAAGAGGGCGACCTGGAGTTCGGCGAGACCGTCCGGGCCGGCTGGATGCGGCTGTGGGACGCGGTCGATCTGCCGCTCGGCACCTGCGTGGAGAACACGACCCAGTTCATGGCCTACGGAATGCTCATCAACTGCCTGGTGGCCATGGGCTTCCCGCGCGGGCACCGCGTGTGGGAGGGCCTGGACACGCTCCCGTTCGAACGGGAGCCGGACGAGCCGGACGAGACGAGCGAGCCGGACGCGTAGGCGCGGCCCGCGCGCACGGCGGACTCGGCGGGGCGCGGCGCACCCATGAGTGAACGCGTGCCCGCAAAAGTTAGTCATCGATTACTAACCAAACCCGAAACGACTGGGAACTCATTTCCCCGGGGGAGCGATGTCACAGCAGACCGAACAGGCCCACGAGGCCCGGCAGACCCGCCGGAGCGCCGTCTGGGCCCTCCTCATCACCAGCGTCGCCGGATTCATGGCGGCCCTGGACAACCTCGTCGTCACCACCGCCCTGCCCGCCATCCGCAAGGACCTCGGCGGGGCGCTGGACGACCTGGAGTGGACCGTGAGCGCGTACACGCTCACCTTCGCCTGCCTGCTGATGTTCGGCGCCGCGCTCGGCGACCGGTTCGGCCGCAGGCGGCTGTTCATCGCCGGACTCACGGTCTTCACCGGCGCCTCCGCCGCCGCGGCGATGGCCCCCGGCATCGACTCCCTGATCGCCGCCCGCGCGGTGCAGGGCGTCGGCGCGGCCGTGATGATGCCGCTGACGCTGACCCTGCTGACGGCGGCCGTGCCCGCCGCCAAACGGGGGACCATGTACGGCATCTGGGGCGCCGTCAACGGCCTGGCCGTGGCCTCCGGGCCGCTCATCGGCGGCAGCCTCACCGAACATGTGTCCTGGCACTGGATCTTCTGGCTGAACGTTCCGCTCGGCCTGCTCACGCTGCCCTTCGCCCGCCTGCGCCTCGCCGAGTCCCGCGGCTCCGGTGCCCGCCTGGACGTCCCCGGCACCCTGCTCGCCAGCGGCGGCCTCTTCGGCATCGTCTACGGCCTGGTCCGCGGCCCCTCCGACGGCTGGACGGACCCGGTGGTCCTGACCGCGCTGTCGGCAGGCGGCGCGCTCCTGCTCGCCTTCGTCGTCTACGGCTCCCGCGCCGCCAACCCCATGCTGCCGATGCGGCTGTTCCGCTCCCGTGCCTTCTCCGGGATCAACGCGGCGAGCATGCTGATGTTCGTCGGCATGTTCGGCTCGATCTTCCTGCTCAGCCAGTACATGCAGGGCGTCCTCGGCTACTCGCCCACCGAGGCGGGGCTGCGGATGCTGCCGTGGACCGGTATGCCGATGCTCGTCGCGCCCATAGCGGGAGTCCTCTCCGACCGGGTGGGCGGCCGACCGGTCGTCGCCGCCGGCCTGTTCCTCCAGGCCGCCGGCCTCGGCTACATGGCCTACGTGGTCACCGCCCACGCCTCCTACGGGGTCCAGCTGCCCGCCCTGATACTCAGCGGCATCGGCATGGCCCTTTACTTCGCCCCGGCCGCCAACCTCGTGATGTCCAGCGTCCGCCCGCACGAGCAGGGCATCGCCTCCGGTGCGAACAACGCCCTGCGCGAGGTCGGCGGCGCGCTCGGTATCGCGGTCATGTCGTCGATCTTCTCCGCGTACGGCGGCTACACCTCAGCCCAGTCCTTCGTGGACGGCCTGCGCCCCGCGCTGGTCACCGGCGCCGCCGTGGTCGCCCTCGCGGCCCTGGCGTGCCTGGTCATCCCGGGCCGCGGCCGCAGCACCGGCCCGAAGCCGCTGCCCGAGACCACCTCAGCACCGGCCCTGGAGCCCACGTCCGGCTGATCAGCACAGCGAGCACTCCGCCCACACCGTCTTGCACGGAAACCGGTCCTCCCGCACACCCCAGCGGTCCGCCAGAGCGTCCACGAGGAGCAGGCCACGGCCCGACTCCGCGTCCTCGGCGGGCCGTTGGCGCGTGGGGAGCCGTTCGCCCCGGGTGTCCGTGACCTCGATCCGCAGCGTGCCGCCGACGAGGATCAGCGTCAGCCGGAAGTCCCGCCCCGGCACCCGGCCGTGCGTCACGGCGTTGGCCGCCAGCTCGGCCACGAGATGGCTCGCGGTCCGGGTGGGCAGCCCCCAGCGCCGCAGATGCGCCTCCGTGAGCAACCGGGCCAGCCGGGCCCCTCGGCGGGTGGACGACAGCAACAGGCTGAAATCCTTTGACTGCGTGGGAGGTTGGGCCGTGGCCTCGACGATTTCCTGGTTCATGCCCCTCAGCGTGGCCGGAAATGCCTACCGTGAGGAGTGATCGAGCGGTTGCGTGCGGTGACTGTCGGCTGGTTGTCCGGTGCTGTCCAGGCTGTCGGGGTCGTTGCTCCGGGTAGTGCGACGCGGTACGCGCGCGGGACGACGGAGGGGTTCGGGATGTCGGTGGACGGCGAGGCGGTACGGCCCGAAGGCGAGGCGGACGAGCCGGGCTGGGAGGTTGATCCGGACGACGAGTGGGGTGTCGCCGTGATCACGATGGTGGGACGGCAGCTGAAGCTGCTGCGCGAGGCCGCGGGGTTGCGCGCCGCGGAGTTCGGGGCGCTGGTGGGGTACGGCGAGGACCTGGTCTACAAGGTCGAGGCGGGGAAGCGGATTCCGCGGCGGGACTATCTGGTCGATGCGGACCGGGTGCTGAACGCGAACGGGGTCATCGAGGCGACGTGGGAGGACGTCAAGAAGGTTCGGTATCCGAAGAAGATTCGGGAACTGGGGAAGCTGGAGGCCAAGGCCATTGAGATCGGCGTGTTCGAGTGCAACATCATCGCCGGGCTGTTGCAGACACCCGAGCATGCGCGAGCCGTGATCCAGGCCGCGCAGCCGCCCTACTCGCCTGACGACGTGGAGCGCATGGTGGCGGCTCGTCTGGCTCGGCAGTCGGTCTTCGAACGGGATCCGTCTCCGTCGCTTCACTTCGTGCTGGAAGAAGCACCGCTGCATCGGCAGGTTGGAGGCACAATGGTGTGGCGACAGCAGCTCGAACGCCTGCTGGAGGTAGGGCGGTTGCATAACGTCACGCTTCAGGTCATGCCGACGAACACAGACGCTCACCCGGGGCTGGACGGCAGGATCGACCTGCTGAAGTTCCCGGATGGTACGGCGGTCGGGCGCGCCGATGGCCTGTTCAACGGTCGACCAGTCTCTGATCCGAAACATCTGCGCATCCTTGAGCTGCAATATGGCACCATCCGGGCGGAAGCCCTCCCACCACGGGAGTCGCTGGCCTTCATCGAGCAATTGCTGGGAGAGACATGATCCGCAAGGCCTTCGCCGGGGACGCCTCCGAACTGGCGTGGTTCAAGAGCAGTTACAGCGGCGGCACCAACGGCGAGTCCTGCGTCGAACTTGCCGTCACCCCCGGCACGGTCCACGTCCGCGACTCCAAGATCGTGGAGGGCCCCCGGCTGGCGCTGAGCCCCGCCGCGTGGGCGAACTTCGTGCCTTACGCCTCGGAGGACTGACAAACATGCTGGCGTGGTTCAAGAGCAGTTACAGCAGCGGCACCAACGGCGAGTCCTGCGTCGAACTTGCCGTCACCCCCGGCACGGTCCACGTCCGCGACTCCAAGATCGTGGAGGGCCCCCGGCTGGCGCTGACTCCCGCCGCGTGGGCCGACTTTGTGACGTACGCCTCGCACAGCTGACCCATCAACCGCATGCGCCCGCCCCAGTTGCTGTCTGGGGCGGGCAGACGCCCGATGGCCGCCCGCTGTGCGGAGCCGCCGTTGGTGGGGCGGTGCCGGACATCGTGAGCTCAACCTGGGTAGCCTGAGCGAAGGGTGTATCACGTCCAGCGGGCTGGAGATGCGGGAAGTGCTGGCAGACCAGGGAGGGTCAGTGGCCAATAAGCCGGCCAAGTCCGATTCGGTAGAAATTTCGATCGCGGCGATTGTTGCCATCGCCATTGTTGGCGTCTTCTTTTTCGCTGGTCGAGTTTCTTCCGAAGTTCTTTTTCCCCACTCTTCGGCAGGTGCCGTGAGTCAGTGGATCCTGGCTGCTGGCGGTATAATCCTTGCAGTGCTTTGGGTGCTGAGGCGTCTCAGGTGAAGCGATTCGCTGTGATTTATCCGCAGCTGATTCGGACTTGACTGCTGAAGCGAAGGCTTGAGGATTTCGCCCAGACGCCGCTGGAGGCGCGTAGGGATGCAGTTCCTATCTTGCCTCGGTATGTCTGAGTTCCGGTGCCCTTGGCGCAATGCCAGTCGGCCAATCGTCCCAGAACTTTCCCTTTGTAATTAGTCTTTGTGTCCGATGCCTTGCTTCGCCAGATACCCACGCCGCGGTACTGCTCGATCCCGACCGAGAAGGACATCAAGCCCTCTGTGTTGCAACTGAGGATACCGCTGTATCCGATGTGATCAGTGTTGTGCTTGTACGGCTTCGGGTCGCGAATGACTTGGCAGGAAGGCTTGGCGGCGAGGCCGCTGGCCCGACCGGGCGCTGCCGCGATCGCGTCTTCCATCGGCTTTTCTGATTCGACTGTGATCGGATCGGGAGTCTTGCTGTTCACGACCGTTGCCCAGGCTTCGAGTTGCCTCGCGCTGACCGTTTCGCTGCTCCAGACGGTCAGCTGCCCACTCGGGGAGAGGGTACTGACGGTCGCGCCATTACTGTCGTCGGCTGTCAGTAGTGAAGACCTGTCGGCCAGTTTAGTCACCGTGTGCGGCTCTGACGGGTCGGCGACTGCGGTGTCCGGTACGTTACCTCCAACTGAGACACGCGTGACGCTGACCGTATTTTCACCCGCCTCGTCCGTGAGTTCGACACTGACCGAATCGCCTATGGTCTTGTATTTCTGAGAAATTGGATCACTGGCCGACAGTCCCGTCTCGGCCGTGATGATTGATTCGAAAGACGAGACGGAAGGGCCGACCGCCACCGCGGGATCCGAAACCGGAGCCGTTTCGGTCAGCGGCACCCCGCCGGCGGCAAGGTAGTCGGCTTCGGTGGTGAATTCGGCGGAAGCGGCTGCGTGGGCAGACGCCGGAGTGGCGGATATGGCCCCGGTCACCAGGCTGCCCGTCAGGGCGGCGGTAACTAGTATTTTGCGCACTTGGCTCTTCTCTCCCCGTTAAGGTCTGTGTGTTGCGAGATCGATTGGATAATCACACTTTGGGGCACCGTGATCAACGCTAAAGGTAAAGTTGGCGCAAATACGTCAGTTTCCGGCTCGTTGGCGGCGATGTATCAGGGGCACTGACCGGTCGGGCGATGCAGGTCCCCACCCGTGGGAGCCCGGCACGACGCTGTCGCCGTCGCACCGGCCCACACTCGGCCCCCCTGCCCTTCTCGTAGGCTTTCCCCCGTGCACGTACTCCACGACGCCCCCCTCGCCCCGCTGACCACGTTCCGCCTGGGCGGGCCCGCGCTGCGGCTGGTGACCGCCGAGACGGATGCCGAGGTGATCGACGCCGTCCGGGAGGCGGACGACAGCGGGACCCCGCTGCTGGTCGTCGGCGGCGGGTCGAACCTCGTCATCGGGGACAAGGGATTCCAGGGGACCGCGCTGCGGATCGCCACCCGGGGAGTCGAGCTGCGGGGGACCACCCTGGAGCTGGCGGCCGGGGAGGTGTGGAGCGACGCCGTCGCGCGCAGCGTCGAGGCAGGGCTCGCCGGGATCGAGTGCCTGGCCGGTATCCCCGGATCCGCGGGCGCCACGCCGATCCAGAACGTGGGGGCGTACGGGCAGGAGGTCTCCGCGACGATCTCCGAGGTGATCGCCTACGACCGGCGCTCCGGGGAGACGGTCACGCTGACCAACGAGGAATGCGACTTCTCGTACCGGCACAGCCGCTTCAAGGCCGACCCCGAGCGGTACGTCGTGCTGCGCGTCCGGTTCGAGCTGGCGGACGCGGGCGGGCTGTCCGCGCCGATCAAGTACGCCGAGACGGCCCGCGTGCTCGGTGTCGAGCCGGGGGACCGGGTGCCGCTGGACCGGGCCCGCGAGACCGTGCTGAGGCTGCGGGCCGGCAAGGGCATGGTGCTCGACGCCGACGATCACGACACCTGGTCGGCCGGCTCCTTCTTCACCAACCCGATCCTCACCGAGGAGCAGTTCGCCGCGTTCCAGGAGCGGGTGCGCGAGCGGCTGGGGGAGGGCGCCGAACCGCCCGCGTACCCGGCGGGTGAGGGCCGTAGGAAGACCTCGGCCGCCTGGCTGATCGACAAGGCCGGCTACACCAAGGGCTACGGCACCGGGCCCGCCCGCATCTCCACCAAGCACACCCTCGCCCTCACCAACCGCGGCGAGGCCACCACCGAGGACCTCCTCGCCCTGGCCCGCGAGGTCGTCGCCGGGGTGCGCGACGCCTTCGGGATCACCCTGGTCAACGAGCCCGTCATGGTGGGCGTCGGTCTCTGAACCCCCGCTAGGACGTCAGCCAGGCGTCCACGCCCGCCAGCAGCCGCGCCTTGGCGTCCCCCGGGGCCGCCGAGCCGCGGATGGACTGGCGGGCCAGCTCGGCGAGTTCGGGGTCGGTGAAGCCATGGACATGGCGGGCGATCTCGTACTGGGCGGCGAGCCGGGAGCCGAACAGCAGGGGGTCGTCGGCGCCCAGGGCCATCGGGACGCCCGCGTCGAAGAAGGTGCGCAGCGGCACGTCCTCGGGCTTCTCGTAGACACCGAGGGCCACATTGGACGCCGGGCACACCTCGCACGTCACCTGGCGGTCGGCCAGCCGCTTCAGCAGCCGGGGGTCCTCCGCCGCGCGCACCCCGTGCCCGATCCGCCCCGCGTGCAGATCGTCCAGGCAGTCCCGCACCGAGGCCGGTCCGGTCAGCTCACCGCCGTGCGGGGCCGACAGCAGGCCGCCCTCGCGCGCGATGTGGAAGGCCCGGTCGAAGTCCCGCGCCATGCCGCGCCGCTCGTCGTTCGACAGGCCGAAGCCCACCACGCCCCGGTCCGCGTAGCGCACCGCGAGCCGGGCCAGGGTGCGGGCGTCCAGCGGGTGCTTCATACGGTTGGCGGCCACCAGCACCCGGATCCCCAGGCCGGTCTCCCGGGAGGTGCTGTCCACCGCGTCCAGGATGATCTCCAGTGTGGGGATCAGACCACCGAGCCGGGGCGCGTACGACGTCGGGTCCACCTGGATCTCCAGCCAGCCCGAGCCGTCCCGCAGATCCTCCAGCGCGGCCTCCCGCACCAGCCGCCGGATGTCCTCCGGCTCGCGGACACAGGAGCGCGCCGCGTCGTACAGCCGCTGGAAGCGGAACCAGCCCCGCTCGTCGGTCGCCTTGAGTTTCGGCGGCTCGCCGCTGGTAAGGGCCCCCGTCAGCATCTCCGGCAGACGTACGCCGTGCTTGTCGGCCAGCTCCAGGACGGTGCCCGGCCGCATCGAACCGGTGAAGTGCAGATGCAGATGGGCTTTCGGCAGCTCAGAGAGATCACGTACACGCTCCATTCCCAGATCCTGCCGCACACCCCCGCCTCCCCGGTAGCCGTTTCCCCGGTCGAGGTCTTGCCCGAACAGACGAACGGCGCGCCAACCTGCTCACGTGAGTAGGTTGGCGCGCCGTGGTGAGGGCGACGACGTTTCAGTCGCGCGCCTCCGCCAAGAGCTTCTGGATCCGGCTCACGCCCTCCGCCAGGTCCTCGTCGCCCAGCGCGTACGACAGCCGCAGGTAACCGGGCGTGCCGAACGCCTCACCCGGGACGACCGCGACCTCGGCCTCCTCCAGGATCAGCGCGGCCAGCTCGACCGAGTTCTGCGGGCGCTTGCCGCGGATCTCCTTGCCGAGCAGGGCCTTGACCGACGGGTAGGCGTAGAACGCGCCCTCGGGCTCCGGGCAGAGCACGCCGTCGATCTCGTTCAGCATCCGCACGATCGTCCGGCGGCGCCGGTCGAAGGCCTCGCGCATCTTCGCCACGGCCGTCAGGTCACCGGAGACGGCGGCCAGGGCGGCGGCCTGCGCCACGTTGGACACGTTCGAGGTGGCGTGCGACTGGAGGTTGGTCGCGGCCTTGACGACGTCCTTGGGGCCGATGACCCAGCCCACCCGCCAGCCGGTCATGGCGTACGTCTTCGCCACACCGTTGACCACGATGCACTTGTCGCGCAGCTCGGGCAGCAGCGCGGGCAGCGAGACGGAGACCGCGTCGCCGTAGACCAGGTGCTCGTAGATCTCGTCCGTGAGCACCCACAGGCCGTGCTCCAGCGCCCAGCGGCCGATCGCCTCGGTCTCGGCCTCGGAGTACACCGCGCCGGTCGGGTTGGACGGCGAGACGAAGAGCACGACCTTCGTCTTCTTGGTGCGCGCCGCCTCCAGCTGCTCGACGGAGACCCGGTAGCCGGTGGTCTCGTCGGCCACGACCTCCACCGGTACACCGCCCGCGAGGCGGATCGACTCCGGGTAGGTGGTCCAGTAGGGCGCCGGGACGATGACCTCGTCGCCCGGGTCGAGGATCGCGGCGAACGCCTCGTAGATGGCCTGCTTGCCGCCGTTGGTGACGAGGACCTGGGAGACGTCGGGCTCCCAGCCGGAGTCGCGCAGCGTCTTCGCGGCGATCGCGGCCTTCAGCTCGGGCAGTCCGCCGGCCGGCGTGTAGCGGTGGAACTTGGGGTTCTTGCAGGCCTCGATCGCGGCCTCGACGATGTAGTCCGGGGTCGGGAAGTCGGGCTCACCGGCGCCGAAGCCGATCACCGGTCGCCCGGCGGCCTTCAGGGCCTTGGCCTTGGCGTCCACGGCGAGGGTGGCGGACTCGGAGATCGCGCCGACTCGGGCGGAGACCCGGCGCTCGGTGGGAGGGGTTGCAGCGCTCATGGAGCCCATGCTTCCAGACCGGAAATGTCCCGGGCACACGGGTTTCACACTCTGAACGGCTTCGGGTCGAGTCGTGAACACCTATCCGAATACCCGCCCCGGCCTGGACGATCTTCGCTCCGGGGGGCACGGGCCGACACTTTCTGTTCGACGCCGGGCCCCGGACCACGTACACTCTCACCTCGTTGGCCTCCAGCGGCCCGTCGAGATCGGTGCCACCGAGCACTCGGTCGGATGCGGTACGTTGGGGACACACAAAGGGTCGTAGCTCAATTGGTAGAGCACCGGTCTCCAAAACCGGCGGTTGGGGGTTCAAGTCCCTCCGGCCCTGCTACACACACCGCCAGGATGTGTGCGCTTGTACGTACAGCAATGCACCGCCGTGCGGCTCAGTAACCGGGCGCGGCACGGCCACGACCCGGGATCAGGTGAGGATTATGACGGACGCCGTGGGCTCCATCGATACGCCTGATGCCCAGGACGAAGTGCCTGAGGCCAAGAAGGCCCGCAAGGGCGGCAAGCGCGCCAAGAAGGGTCCGCTGAAGCGCCTGGCGACCTTCTACCGCCAGATCATCGCGGAACTCCGCAAGGTCGTCTGGCCCTCGCGCAACCAGCTGACGTCGTACACCACCGTGGTGATCTTCTTCGTCGCCATCATGATCGCGCTGGTGACCGTGATTGACTATGGGCTCAACCACGCGGCCAAGTACGTCTTCGGCTGAGCCAAGAGCGAAGGGCGCCGTGGCACCGGCGCCCGTTTTCGCATGTTCCACCCCTATGTAACCAGGAAGAAGCAGCCATCGTGTCTGACCCGAACCTGAACGACGACGCCACCGAGCCTCGCGGGAACGCTGCCGAGCTGGTGGACGACGAGCTCGACATCGTCGAGGGCGCGGACGAGCAGGACGAGTTCGAGGCTGCCGAGGCCGAGGCGGGCGAGCCGGCCGAGGAGGCCGCGCTGCACACCGAGGACGCGGACGACGAGGAGGCCCCCGAGGCCGCCGACGACGCCGAGGACGAGACCGCCGAGGAGGGCGACGAGGACGCCGCCGCCGAGGCCGTCGAGGAGGAGCCGGCCGCCCCGGTCGACCCCGTCCAGGCCCTGCGCGAGGAACTGCGCACCCTGCCCGGCGAGTGGTACGTCATCCACACGTACGCCGGCTACGAGAACCGCGTGAAGACCAACCTGGAGCAGCGCGCCGTCTCGCTGAACGTCGAGGACTACATCTTCCAGGCCGAGGTGCCGCAGGAAGAGGTCGTCCAGATCAAGAACGGCGACCGCAAGACGATCAAGCAGAACAAGCTGCCGGGTTACGTCCTGGTCCGCATGGACCTGACCAACGAGTCCTGGGGCGTCGTCCGCAACACGCCGGGTGTCACCGGCTTTGTGGGCAACGCGTACGACCCGTACCCGCTGACCCTGGACGAGATCGTCAAGATGCTCGCCCCGGAGGCCGAGGAGAAGGCCGCCCGCGAGGCCGCCGAGGCCGAGGGCAAGCCCGCGCCGCAGCGCAAGGTCGAGGTCCAGGTGCTGGACTTCGAGGTCGGCGACTCGGTCACCGTCACCGACGGCCCCTTCGCCACCCTCCAGGCGACGATCAACGAGATCAACGCCGACTCCAAGAAGGTCAAGGGCCTGGTGGAGATCTTCGGCCGCGAGACGCCGGTCGAGCTCTCCTTCGACCAGATCCAGAAGAACTAGTCCAGCACCAGTCCCTTCTGGACCACTGCTTCCGAACAGGTCGGACAGGCTGACTACAGCCCGTCTGACCTGCTCGGTTTTTGGCCGCGCATCTATACCCGTTATCGTTGTGCGGTATGCCTGCGTCCGGGTTGTCCCCGGGAGCGGGCAGGACCCGAATCGAAAGGACCCGGAGAGCTATGCCTCCCAAGAAGAAGAAGGTCACGGGGCTCATCAAGCTCCAGATCCAGGCCGGTGCCGCCAACCCGGCTCCGCCGGTCGGCCCGGCGCTGGGTCAGCACGGCGTCAACATCATGGAGTTCTGCAAGGCCTACAACGCCGCGACCGAGTCGCAGCGTGGCTGGGTCATCCCGGTGGAGATCACGGTCTACGAGGACCGCTCCTTCACCTTCGTCACCAAGACGCCGCCGGCCGCCAAGATGATCCTCAAGGCCGCGGGTGTGGAGAAGGGCTCCGGCGAGCCGCACAAGACCAAGGTCGCCAAGATCACCCAGGCGCAGGTCCGCGAGATCGCCACGACCAAGATGCCCGACCTGAACGCGAACGACCTGGACGCCGCGGCGAAGATCATCGCCGGTACCGCGCGCTCCATGGGCGTCACGGTCGAGGGCTGACCACCACCAGCAGGTAATGCGGCCGTAGCCGGTCGCACGTGGCAGGGCCTGCTCGGCCCAGAGACCACGACTCCTTCAGAACACACAGGAGCAAGTTGTGAGCAAGCGCAGCAAGGCTCTCCGCGCTGCGGACGCCAAGATCGACCGGGAGAAGCTGTACGCCCCGCTCGAGGCCGTCCGTCTCGCCAAGGAGACCTCCACGACCAAGTTCGACGGCACTGTCGAGGTCGCCTTCCGTCTGGGTGTCGACCCGCGCAAGGCCGACCAGATGGTCCGTGGCACCGTGAACCTTCCGCACGGCACCGGTAAGACCGCCCGGGTCCTGGTCTTCGCGACCGGTGACCGTGCCGAGGCCGCGCGTGCCGCGGGCGCCGACATCGTCGGTGCCGACGAGCTGATCGACGAGGTCTCGAAGGGCCGCCTGGACTTCGACGCCGTCGTCGCCACCCCGGACCTCATGGGCAAGGTCGGCCGCCTCGGCCGCGTCCTCGGCCCCCGTGGTCTGATGCCGAACCCGAAGACCGGCACCGTCACCCCCGACGTGACCAAGGCCGTGACGGACATCAAGGGCGGCAAGATCGAGTTCCGCGTCGACAAGCACTCGAACCTGCACTTCATCATCGGCAAGGTGTCCTTCGACGACACCAAGCTGGTGGAGAACTACGGCGCCGCGCTGGAGGAGATCCTCCGTCTGAAGCCGTCCGCCGCCAAGGGTCGCTACATCAAGAAGGCCGCGCTCACCACCACGATGGGCCCCGGCATTCAGCTCGACCCGAACCGCACCCGCAACCTCCTCGTCGAGGAGGACCCGGCCGCCGTCTGAGCCTCGCGCTCACCCCGGTAGCCGCGTCCGGTACGCGTACTGAAGGGCGGGCCCCGCAACCTTTCGAGGTGCGGGGCCCGTCCTTTCTGTGTACGACCTGTTCGTCGTACGACTGTCAGCGGCCCGCACTAGGCTGCACGCAGACGATTCGCAGGGGGTAGGACAAGGATGAAGAGCACGACGACCGTACGCCGGGTGGCCCTTTCCGCGGCCGTGGTGGCGGCGCTGACCGGGGTGGCCGCCTGCGGCTCCTCGGACTCCGGCAAGGGCGACAGCAAGGCGTCGGGTGCCGGCACGGTCCACTTGAGCCCCGTAGCCGCCGTGCTGCGCGACGTCGAGCAGTCCACGGACAAGGCCGACTCGGCCAAGGTGCGCGCGACCACGTCCATGGGCGACATCATGGCGATGAACGCCGACGGCGCCCTGACGTGGGGCAACGGCCTCAAGGGCAACCTGGACATCACGTACACCGGCGGCAAGATGGCCGACGCGATGCGCAAGACCGGCACCTCGCACATGGAGGCCCGCTATCTGCCGGGCGCCTACTACATGAAGATGAGCGACGCCTTCGCCCAGCAGACCGGCGGCAAGCACTGGGTCAAGTACGACTTCGACTACCTGGCCAAGGTCGGCGGCGCCTCCGGCGCGTACATGAAGGACCAGCTCCAGACGTCCACGCCGAACCAGTCGGTGAAGATGCTGCTGGCCTCCGGCGACGTCAAGAAGGTCGGCGCGGAGACGGTCGACGGGCAGCACACCACGCACTACGCGGGCACCGTGGACGTCGCCGCCCTCGCGGGCAAGGGCAGCAACCTCAGCGCCGACCAGCTGACCGCGCTCAAGCAGCAGCTGAAGCAGTCCGGCATCACCACGGACACCATCGACATCTGGGTCAACGACCAGAACCTGCTGGTCAAGAAGACCGAGAAGGCGGCCACCGCCAACGGCACGCTGAACAGCACCGCCCACTACAGCGACTACGGCGTGGCGGTCTCCGCCGAGGCGCCGCCGGCCGCCGACACGATGGACATCGCCGACATGATGAAGTCCGGCGGCGTCGACAGCCCCTCGGGCGGCACCACCTCCGGCGGCACCGGCCTCAGCTCCTGAGGCACCGGGACCGGGGGCCGATTTGCTCCATGGCGCCCCGGTCCCGTACTGTCATCTCCGAAGCCAAAGACCGCTGGTCGTTGCCGCGCGCTTGCAGAGGGCGCGGTGGCCGAAGGATCCGCTGAAAAGTGGACGACCCGCGCAGGTGTCAGTGGAAGAACTCCCGGAGTGCGCGCGCCGAGCGCGTGTGCGGCCGGTCGAGTCCGCCCCGAGCGCCTGCGCCGGGGCGTTTCGTTTTACCCAGTCCTCCTTCGGGTCCGCGCGGTCCGAATCACCCGGAAGGAGGCCGAGGCTCTATGGCGAGGCCCGACAAGGCTGCCGCGGTTGCGGAGCTGACGGACAAGTTCCGCAGCTCCAACGCCGCCGTGCTGACCGAGTACCGCGGTCTCACCGTGGCGCAGCTCAAGACGCTGCGCCGGTCGCTCGGTGAGAACGCCCAGTACGCCGTGGTGAAGAACACGCTGACCAAGATTGCGGCCAACGAGGCCGGGATCGCGCTGGACGACCAGCTCTTCGCTGGTCCGACGGCCGTCGCCTTCGTCACCGGTGACCCGGTGGAGTCGGCGAAGGGTCTCCGTGACTTCGCCAAGGACAACCCGAATCTCGTCATCAAGGGCGGCGTCCTTGACGGCAAGGCGATGTCTGCCGACGAGATCAAGAAGCTTGCGGACCTCGAGTCCCGCGAGGTTCTGCTCAGCAAGCTGGCCGGTGCCTTCAAGGGGAAGCAGTCCCAGGCTGCCTCCCTCTTCCAGGCGCTGCCGTCGAAGCTCGTCCGCACCGTGGACGCGCTGCGCGCCAAGCAGGCCGAGCAGGGCGGTGCCGAGTAATTCGGCTCGCTTTCTGACCCGCACCACCCGGCGCGGGTCGCAGCGGGCCGACGTACGCCCGCCTTACCCAGTACATCCGGCACCTGCCGATTGAGTGGAAGGACCGCCATCATGGCGAAGCTCACCCAGGACGAGCTGCTTGCCCAGTTCGAGGAGATGACCCTCATCGAGCTCTCCGAGTTCGTGAAGGCCTTCGAGGAGAAGTTCGACGTCACCGCCGCCGCTGCCGCGCCGGTCGTCGTCGCCGGTGGTGCCGCTGGCGGCGCCGCCGAGGCCGTCGAGGAGAAGGACGAGTTCGACGTCATCCTCACCGGTGCCGGCGAGAAGAAGATCCAGGTCATCAAGGTCGTGCGCGAGCTGACCTCCCTCGGCCTGAAGGAGGCCAAGGACCTGGTGGACGGCACCCCGAAGCCCGTCCTCGAGAAGGTCAACAAGGAGGCCGCGGAGAAGGCCGCCGAGTCCCTCAAGGGCGCCGGCGCCTCCGTCGAGGTCAAGTAAGATCTCACGGGTCCGCAGGACTCGAACGCGCGCTGAACTCGGCCCTGTAGGGCTGTAACGCGAACGCACCGAAGAGCGATCATCCATCCGGGTGGTCGCTCTTCGGCGTATCCGGAGGGTGACCGCGGTTGCCTTGCACTCGTGAGGGCGAGAGGTATGGTGATCTTCGTCGTGCCTCCGGACGGCCCGGTTCCGGTGGGAGGCTCTTGACGAACCGCACGCAGCGCGCAATTCTCAGGACGCGTCGTCACAAGGATCCGAATCCGAGGCATGGATCGACGGCGAAGAGGGCAGTATCAACGTGCGTTGAAGGGCAGCATGCCGAGGGCGTTGACAAGAGCGGTGAGCACAGCGAGGGTCTCGACAAACCCGCACTGGACATCAGTGTGCCAAGTGGCTACACTGACCCTTTGCGCTGCCTGTTAGCTGTCCCCTGCCCGTCACCAGGGGTCTGCCCTCACTCGAGCATCGATGACCGAAGCCCCCCTGACCTGGGGTTTCCGCCTCCGTGTTTGAGGGAGGGGCCGGTACGCGCGTAGTGAGTCCGAGCCCTCGGAAGGACCCCCTCTTGGCCGCCTCGCGCAACGCCTCGACCGCGAATACGAACAACGGCGCAAGCACCGCCCCGCTGCGCATTTCCTTTGCAAAGATCAAGGAGCCTCTCGAGGTTCCGAACCTGCTCGCGCTGCAGACCGAGAGCTTTGACTGGCTGCTCGGCAACACCGCTTGGCAGAGTCGGGTCGAGGAGGCTCTGGAGAACGGTCAGGACGTCCCCACCAAGTCCGGTCTGGAGGAGATCTTCGAGGAGATCTCCCCGATCGAGGACTTCTCCGGGTCGATGTCCCTGACGTTCCGGGACCACCGCTTCGAGCCGCCGAAGAACTCCATCGACGAGTGCAAGGACCGCGACTTCACGTACGCCGCCCCGCTCTTCGTCACCGCCGAGTTCACCAACAACGAGACCGGTGAGATCAAGTCCCAGACGGTCTTCATGGGCGACTTCCCGCTCATGACGAACAAGGGCACTTTCGTCATCAACGGCACCGAGCGTGTCGTGGTGTCCCAGCTGGTCCGTTCCCCCGGTGTCTACTTCGACTCCTCCATCGACAAGACGTCCGACAAGGACATCTTCTCCGCCAAGATCATCCCGTCCCGGGGTGCCTGGCTGGAGATGGAGATCGACAAGCGCGACATGGTCGGTGTGCGCATCGACCGCAAGCGCAAGCAGTCGGTCACCGTCCTTCTGAAGGCACTCGGTTGGACCACCGAGCAGATCCTCGAAGAGTTCGGCGACTACGAGTCGATGCGCGCCACCCTGGAGAAGGACCACACCCAGGGCCAGGACGACGCGCTGCTGGACATCTACCGCAAGCTGCGTCCGGGCGAGCCCCCCACGCGCGAGGCCGCGCAGACGCTCCTCGAGAACCTGTACTTCAACCCGAAGCGCTACGACCTCGCGAAGGTCGGCCGCTACAAGGTCAACAAGAAGCTGGGCGCCGACGCCCCGCTGGACGCGGGCATCCTGACCGTCGAGGACATCATCTCGACGATCAAGTACCTGGTGCAGCTGCACGCCGGTGAGACCGAGACCACGGGTGACAACGGCGGCACGATCGTCGTCGAGACCGACGACATCGACCACTTCGGCAACCGTCGTCTGCGCAGCGTCGGCGAGCTCATCCAGAACCAGGTCCGTACGGGTCTGGCTCGTATGGAGCGCGTCGTGCGCGAGCGCATGACCACCCAGGACGTCGAGGCGATCACGCCGCAGACCCTGATCAACATCCGGCCGGTCGTCGCCTCCATCAAGGAGTTCTTCGGCACCAGCCAGCTGTCGCAGTTCATGGACCAGAACAACCCGCTGTCGGGTCTCACCCACAAGCGCCGTCTGTCGGCGCTTGGCCCGGGTGGTCTCTCCCGCGAGCGGGCCGGCTTCGAGGTCCGTGACGTGCACCCCTCGCACTACGGCCGCATGTGCCCGATCGAGACGCCCGAAGGCCCGAACATCGGTCTGATCGGCTCGCTCGCCTCCTACGGCCGGGTCAACGCGTTCGGTTTCGTCGAGACCCCGTACCGCAAGGTCATCGACGGCCAGGTCACCGACGAGGTCGACTACCTGACCGCCGACGAGGAAGACCGCTTCGTCATCGCGCAGGCCAACGCCCCGCTGACGGACGAGCTCCGCTTCGCCGAGGCCCGCGTGCTGGTCCGCCGCCGCGGCGGCGAGGTCGACTACGTCGGTGGCGAGGACGTGGACTACATGGACGTCTCGCCGCGCCAGATGGTGTCGGTCGCGACCGCCATGATCCCCTTCCTGGAGCACGACGACGCCAACCGTGCCCTCATGGGCGCGAACATGATGCGTCAGGCCGTTCCGCTGATCAAGTCCGAGGCCCCGCTCGTCGGCACCGGCATGGAGTACCGCTCCGCCGTCGACGCCGGCGACGTCGTCAAGGCCGAGAAGGCGGGTGTGGTCCAGGAGGTCTCCGCGGACTACATCACCACGGCGAACGACGACGGCACGTACATCACGTACCGCCTGCACAAGTTCTCCCGCTCCAACCAGGGCACCTCGGTCAACCAGAAGGTCATCGTCAACGAGGGCGACCGGATCATCGAGGGCCAGGTCCTCGCCGACGGTCCGGCCACCGAGAACGGTGAGATGGCCCTGGGCAAGAACCTGCTCGTGGCGTTCATGCCGTGGGAGGGTCACAACTACGAGGACGCGATCATCCTGTCGCAGCGCCTCGTGCAGGACGACGTCCTCTCCTCGATCCACATCGAGGAGCACGAGGTCGACGCCCGTGACACCAAGCTCGGCCCCGAGGAGATCACCCGGGACATCCCGAACGTCTCCGAGGAGGTCCTCGCCGACCTCGACGAGCGCGGCATCATCCGCATCGGTGCCGAGGTCATCGCCGGTGACATCCTCGTCGGCAAGGTCACGCCCAAGGGTGAGACCGAGCTGACCCCGGAGGAGCGCCTGCTGCGCGCCATCTTCGGTGAGAAGGCCCGTGAGGTCCGCGACACCTCGCTGAAGGTGCCGCACGGCGAGACCGGCAAGGTCATCGGCGTGCGCGTCTTCGACCGCGAGGAGGGCGACGAGCTGCCGCCGGGCGTGAACCAGCTGGTCCGCGTCTACGTCGCGCAGAAGCGCAAGATCACCGACGGTGACAAGCTCGCCGGCCGACACGGCAACAAGGGTGTCATCTCCAAGATCAACCCGATCGAGGACATGCCGTTCCTGGAGGACGGCACCCCGGTCGACATCATCCTCAACCCGCTGGGTGTGCCGTCCCGAATGAACCCGGGACAGGTCCTGGAGATCCACCTCGGGTGGCTCGCCAGCCGCGGCTGGGACGTCTCCGGCCTCGCGGAGGAGTGGGCCGAGCGCCTTCAGGCCATCGGCGCCGACCAGGTCGCCCCCGGCACCAACGTCGCCACCCCGGTGTTCGACGGTGCCCGCGAGGACGAGCTGGCGGGTCTGCTCCAGCACACCATCCCGAACCGCGACGGCGAGCGCATGGTGCTCCCGACCGGTAAGGCGCGGCTGTTCGACGGCCGTAGCGGTGAGCCGTTCCCGGACCCGATCTCGGTCGGCTACATGTACATCCTGAAGCTCCACCACCTGGTCGACGACAAGCTGCACGCGCGTTCGACCGGTCCGTACTCGATGATCACCCAGCAGCCGCTGGGTGGTAAGGCGCAGTTCGGTGGCCAACGCTTCGGCGAGATGGAGGTGTGGGCCCTCGAGGCCTACGGCGCCGCGTACGCCCTCCAGGAGCTGCTCACCATCAAGTCCGACGACGTCACCGGCCGCGTGAAGGTGTACGAGGCCATCGTCAAGGGCGAGAACATCCCCGAGCCCGGCATCCCCGAGTCCTTCAAGGTGCTCATCAAGGAGATGCAGTCGCTCTGCCTGAACGTGGAGGTGCTGTCCAGCGACGGCATGTCCATCGAGATGCGTGACACCGACGAGGATGTCTTCCGCGCTGCGGAGGAGCTCGGCATCGACCTGTCCCGGCGCGAGCCGAGCAGCGTCGAAGAGGTCTGACGGGAGTCCGGCGGGGCCCTCACCCACAGGGCCCCGCCGACCCCCAGGCCCCCGTTTCAGACCACAGACTCACGAACCTGAGAGGGATTGACGCATAGTGCTCGACGTCAACTTCTTCGACGAGCTCCGGATCGGCCTGGCCACCGCTGACGACATCCGTCAGTGGAGCCACGGTGAGGTCAAGAAGCCCGAGACCATCAACTACCGCACCCTGAAGCCCGAAAAGGACGGACTCTTCTGCGAGAAGATCTTCGGTCCGACCCGGGACTGGGAGTGCTACTGCGGCAAGTACAAGCGTGTCCGCTTCAAGGGCATCATCTGCGAGCGCTGTGGCGTCGAGGTCACGCGCGCCAAGGTGCGCCGTGAGCGGATGGGCCACATCGAGCTCGCCGCTCCCGTCACCCACATCTGGTACTTCAAGGGCGTCCCGTCCCGCCTGGGCTACCTGCTGGACCTCGCCCCGAAGGACCTGGAGAAGGTCATCTACTTCGCGGCGTACATGATCACGTACGTCGACGAGGAGCGCCGCACCCGCGACCTGCCCTCCCTGGAGGCGCACGTCTCCGTCGAGCGTCAGCACATCGAGAACCGCCGCGACTCCGACCTGGAGGCCCGCGCCAAGAAGCTCGAGACCGACCTGGCCGAGCTGGAGGCCGAGGGCGCCAAGGCCGATGTGCGCCGCAAGGTGCGCGAGGGTGCCGAGCGCGAGATGAAGCAGCTGCGCGACCGCGCGCAGCGCGAGATCGACCGCCTCGACGAGGTGTGGAACCGGTTCAAGAACCTCAAGGTCCAGGACCTGGAGGGCGACGAGCTGCTCTACCGCGAGCTGCGCGACCGCTTCGGCACGTACTTCGACGGCTCGATGGGCGCCGCGGCGCTGCAGAAGCGCCTGGAGTCCTTCGACCTCGACGAAGAGGCCGAGAAGCTCCGCGAGATCATCCGCACCGGCAAGGGCCAGAAGAAGACCCGTGCCCTCAAGCGGCTGAAGGTCGTCTCCGCGTTCCTGCAGACCTCCAACAGCCCCAAGGGCATGGTCCTGGACTGCGTCCCGGTCATCCCGCCGGACCTGCGTCCGATGGTGCAGCTGGACGGTGGCCGCTTCGCGACCTCCGACCTGAACGACCTGTACCGCCGTGTCATCAACCGCAACAACCGCCTGAAGCGGCTTCTCGACCTCGGCGCGCCCGAGATCATCGTGAACAACGAGAAGCGCATGCTCCAGGAGGCGGTCGACGCCCTCTTCGACAACGGCCGTCGCGGTCGCCCGGTGACGGGCCCCGGCAACCGTCCGCTGAAGTCCCTCAGCGACATGCTGAAGGGTAAGCAGGGTCGATTCCGTCAGAACCTGCTCGGCAAGCGAGTCGACTACTCGGCGCGTTCCGTCATCGTCGTCGGCCCGCAGCTCAAGCTGCACCAGTGCGGTCTGCCCAAGGCGATGGCCCTGGAGCTGTTCAAGCCGTTCGTGATGAAGCGCCTGGTCGACCTGAACCACGCGCAGAACATCAAGTCGGCCAAGCGCATGGTCGAGCGCGGCCGCACCGTGGTGTACGACGTCCTCGAAGAGGTCATCGCCGAGCACCCGGTGCTGCTGAACCGTGCGCCCACCCTGCACCGCCTCGGCATCCAGGCCTTCGAGCCGCAGCTGGTCGAGGGCAAGGCCATCCAGATCCACCCGCTCGTCTGCACCGCGTTCAACGCGGACTTCGACGGTGACCAGATGGCCGTGCACCTGCCGCTGTCCGCGGAGGCGCAGGCCGAGGCCCGCATCCTGATGCTGTCCTCGAACAACATCCTCAAGCCGGCCGACGGCCGCCCGGTGACGATGCCGACCCAGGACATGGTCCTCGGTCTGTTCTTCCTCACCACCGACGGCGAGCTGCGTGACGTCAAGGGCGAGGGCCGCGCGTTCGGTTCCACGGCCGAGGCGACCATGGCGTTCGACGCGGGCGAGCTCGCGCTCCAGTCGCCGGTCGACATCCGCTTCCCGGTGGGCACCATCCCGCCGCGCGGCTGGACCCCGCCGGCCCGCGAGGAGGGCGAGCCCGAGTGGCAGCAGGGGGACTCGTTCCGTCTGCGCACCACCCTGGGCCGCGCGCTCTTCAACGAGCTGCTGCCCGAGGACTACCCGTTCGTCGACTACTCGGTGGGCAAGAAGCAGCTCGGCGAGATCGTCAACGACCTGGCGGAGCGCTACCCCAAGGTGATCGTGGCGGCGACGCTCGACAACCTGAAGGCGGCCGGCTTCTACTGGGGTACCCGCTCGGGTGTCACGGTGGCCATCTCCGACGTCGTCGTGCCCGAGGCCAAGAAGGCCATCGTCGCGGGCTACGAGGCCCAGGACGAGAAGGTCCAGAAGCAGTACGAGCGCGGTCTGATCACCAAGGAAGAGCGCACTCAGGAGCTCATCGCGATCTGGACCAAGGCGACCAACGAGGTCGCCGAGGCGATGAACGAGAACTTCCCCAAGACCAACCCCATCTTCATGATGGTTGACTCGGGTGCCCGAGGAAACATGATGCAGATGCGGCAGATCGCCGGTATGCGTGGTCTGGTGTCGAACGCGAAGAACGAGACCATCCCGCGTCCGATCAAGGCCTCGTTCCGTGAGGGCCTGTCCGTGCTGGAGTACTTCATCTCCACCCACGGTGCCCGTAAGGGTCTGGCGGACACCGCTCTGCGTACCGCCGACTCGGGTTACCTCACCCGTCGTCTGGTCGACGTCTCCCAGGACGTCATCATCCGCGAGGAGGACTGCGGCACCGAGCGCGGCCTCAAGCTGGCGATCGCCGAGCGTGGCGAGGACGGTGTCCTGCGCAAGACGGGCAACGTCGAGACGTCCGTGTACGCGCGCTGCCTCGCCGAGGACATCGTGGTCGACGGCAAGGTGCTGGCCCCGGCCGGTACCGACCTCGGCGACGTGCTCATCGACGAGCTGGTCAAGCACGGTGTGGAGACGGTCAAGACCCGCTCGGTCCTGACCTGTGAGTCCGCCGTCGGCACCTGCGCCATGTGCTACGGCCGTTCGCTGGCCACCGGCAAGCTGGTCGACATCGGTGAGGCGGTCGGCATCATCGCCGCCCAGTCCATCGGTGAGCCCGGTACCCAGCTGACGATGCGTACCTTCCACACCGGTGGTGTGGCCGGTGACGACATCACCCAGGGTCTGCCGCGTGTCGTCGAGCTCTTCGAGGCCCGTACCCCGAAGGGTGTCGCCCCGATCTCCGAGGCCTCCGGCCGCGTGCGGATCGAGGAGACCGAGAAGACGAAGAAGCTCGTCGTCACCCCGGACGACGGCAGCGACGAGACGGCGTTCCCGATCTCGAAGCGTGCCAAGGTCCTGGTCCGCGAGGGCGAGCACGTCGAGGTGGGCCAGCAGCTCACCGTGGGTGCCACCAACCCGCACGACGTGCTGCGCATCCTGGGTCAGCGTGCCGTCCAGGTCCACCTGGTCGGCGAGGTCCAGAAGGTGTACAACTCGCAGGGTGTGTCGATCCACGACAAGCACATCGAGATCATCATTCGGCAGATGCTGCGCCGCGTGACGATCATCGAGTCGGGCGACGCGGAGCTGCTGCCCGGCGAGCTGGTCGAGCGTTCGAAGTTCGAGACCGAGAACCGTCGTGTGGTCCAGGAGGGCGGTCACCCCGCCTCCGGTCGTCCGCAGCTGATGGGTATCACCAAGGCCTCGCTGGCGACGGAGTCCTGGCTGTCGGCCGCCTCCTTCCAGGAGACGACCCGAGTCCTGACGGATGCGGCGATCAACGCCAAGTCCGACAGCCTCATCGGCCTCAAGGAGAACGTCATCATCGGTAAGCTCATCCCGGCCGGTACGGGTCTGTCCCGCTACCGCAACATCCGGGTCGAGCCGACCGAGGAGGCCAAGGCCGCGATGTACTCGGCCGTCGGCTACGACGACATCGACTACTCGCCGTTCGGCACGGGCTCCGGCCAGGCCGTTCCGCTGGAGGACTACGACTACGGTCCGTACAACCAGTAAGCGAGCAGTCTGAAGGGCGGCCACTCCCCATCGGGGGGTGGCCGCCCTTCGGCGTTTTCGGGCGCCCTCTTTTTTCGCCGTGAGTGGCCGAAGCGCATCAGGTTTACTGTACGGTCGTGCCTTGGGGGAGGGGGAGGCGGTATTTCTCCGCGAGGGGTACGCGAGCGGGGTCAACAATCGGATGTATTTCGCCGTGCGCCTCGGGGAGGGGGGTGTCGCGGGTGGAATTCCATGACGCCAGGAACCCGGTGCGTGCCCCGACGGGCTCCCGCGGGGACCTCGGCTCCGACGCGTCGCGCCCGGTCATTCCGCTGGTCGGAGGCGTGGGCGTGGGGCTGCTGTCGTGCGTGCTCGCCGTCGCGGTACAGCGGCGCGGGCGGTGGCCGGGGCGCGCGCATTCCGCGGTTCCGGCCCTTTCATGAGATTCAGGGGGAGTAAATGATCGACGTCTTGTTCTGGGTTATCGGCAGTTGTTTCTTTCTCGCGGGGCTTTTCTTTCTCTTCGGCGCCTTCCTGATGTTCCTCGGGTGGTGCCAGGACAAGAAGCAGGTGCCGTTCATGAAATTCCTGGCGTGGGCCGGGGCGGGGGTCGGGTCGGAGGTGCTGATGCTGGTCTTCTACACGTGCAAGCCGTAGCGGGTGATCTTCGAGGCGGCTCGCGCCGAGCCGCCGGCTGGGTCACTCTGGAGTGGGGTGCCCAGGCCCGTTCTCCGGCCGTCCCGCCCGACATGCGCCACCCCCTCACCTGTGATAAAAGACCCACACCCCGCCCTCGCCCCCTTTCTGTTTTGACCGGAGTCTGTCGCCTGGGTACGCTCAGACCTTGTGCCTGGGGTGTGCCCTGGCTGCTGTGCGTGCCTTGAAACCGTACGGCGAGCCACAACCGGCCACCGTAATTCGCGCCCTTCTCGCCTCACGGCGGAAGCCGGACGGATTCGACACACCCGACCGCGTGGGTCGGAGGCGTTCCAGGTTAGCTTTACCTATTCGGCACACAGAAACCGGAGAAGTAGTGCCTACGATCCAGCAGCTGGTCCGTAAGGGCCGGCAGGACAAGGTCGAGAAGAACAAGACGCCCGCACTCGAGGGTTCGCCCCAGCGTCGTGGCGTCTGCACGCGTGTGTTCACGACCACCCCGAAGAAGCCGAACTCGGCCCTGCGTAAGGTCGCGCGTGTGCGTCTGACCAGCGGCATCGAGGTCACCGCTTACATTCCGGGTGAGGGACACAACCTGCAGGAGCACTCCATCGTGCTCGTGCGCGGCGGCCGTGTGAAGGACCTGCCTGGTGTTCGCTACAAGATCATCCGCGGCTCCCTCGACACCCAGGGTGTCAAGAACCGCAAGCAGGCCCGCAGCCGCTACGGCGCCAAGAAGGAGAAGTAAGAATGCCTCGTAAGGGCCCCGCCCCGAAGCGCCCGGTCATCATCGACCCGGTGTACGGCTCTCCTCTGGTGACCTCCCTCATCAACAAGGTGCTGCTGAACGGCAAGCGCTCCACCGCCGAGCGCATCGTCTACGGCGCCATGGAGGGTCTGCGTGAGAAGACGGGCAACGACCCGATCATCACGCTGAAGCGCGCGCTTGAGAACATCAAGCCCACCCTTGAGGTCAAGTCCCGCCGTGTCGGTGGTGCGACGTACCAGGTTCCGATCGAGGTCAAGCCCGGTCGTGCCAACACGCTCGCGCTGCGCTGGCTCGTCGGCTACTCCCGCGCCCGTCGCGAGAAGACCATGACCGAGCGCCTGCTCAACGAGCTTCTCGACGCGTCCAACGGCCTCGGCGCCGCTGTGAAGAAGCGCGAGGACACCCACAAGATGGCCGAGTCCAACAAGGCCTTCGCGCACTACCGCTGGTAGTCGCTACCCACATCGAGACCGAGAGAAGACTGAAGCCTTATGGCTACCACTTCACTTGACCTGGCCAAGGTCCGCAACATCGGGATCATGGCCCACATCGACGCGGGCAAGACGACCACCACCGAGCGGATCCTGTTCTACACCGGTGTGTCCTACAAGATCGGTGAGGTCCACGACGGCGCTGCCACCATGGACTGGATGGAGCAGGAGCAGGAGCGTGGCATCACGATCACCTCTGCTGCCACCACCTGCCACTGGCCGCTGGAAGACGTCGACCACACCATCAACATCATCGACACCCCGGGCCACGTCGACTTCACCGTCGAGGTGGAGCGCTCCCTGCGCGTGCTCGACGGTGCCGTGACGGTGTTCGACGGCGTCGCCGGCGTTGAGCCCCAGTCCGAGACGGTGTGGCGTCAGGCGGACCGCTACGGCGTTCCGCGTATCTGCTTCGTCAACAAGCTCGACCGCACCGGTGCCGAGTTCCACCGCTGTGTCGACATGATCGTCGACCGCCTGGGCGCTCAGCCGCTGGTCATGCAGCTGCCGATCGGTGCCGAGGCGGACTTCAAGGGCGTCGTCGACCTGGTGACGATGAAGGCCTTCGTGTGGTCCGCCGAGGCCACCAAGGGCGAGATGTACGACGTCGTCGACATCCCGGACACGCACACCGAGGCTGCCGAGGAGTACCGCGGCAAGCTGCTCGAGGCCGTGGCCGAGAACGACGAAGAGATCATGGAGCTGTACCTGGAGGGCGAAGAGCCTTCCGTGGAGCAGCTGTACGCCGCGATCCGTCGTATCACCATCGCGTCCGGCAAGAGCGAGGGCACCACGGTCACCCCGGTGTTCTGTGGCACCGCGTTCAAGAACAAGGGCGTCCAGCCCCTGCTCGACGCGGTCGTGCGCTACCTGCCCTCGCCGGTCGACATCGAGGCCATCGAGGGCCACGACGTCAAGGACCCCGAGGTCGTCGTCAAGCGCAAGCCGTCCGACGACGAGCCGCTGTCCGCGCTGGCGTTCAAGATCATGAGCGACCCGCACCTCGGCAAGCTCACCTTCGTCCGGGTTTACTCGGGCCGCCTGGAGTCCGGCTCTTCGGTGCTGAACTCCGTCAAGGGCAAGAAGGAGCGCATCGGCAAGATCTACCGCATGCACGCGAACAAGCGTGAGGAGATCGAGTCGGTGGGCGCCGGTGACATCGTCGCCGTCATGGGCCTGAAGCAGACCACCACCGGTGAGACGCTGTCCGACGACAAGAACCCGGTCATCCTGGAGTCCATGGACTTCCCGGCGCCGGTCATCCAGGTCGCCATCGAGCCCAAGTCGAAGGGCGACCAGGAGAAGCTCGGCGTCGCGATCCAGCGCCTGGCCGAGGAGGACCCGTCCTTCCAGGTCCACTCGGACGAGGAGACCGGCCAGACCATCATCGGTGGTATGGGCGAGCTGCACCTCGAGGTGCTGGTCGACCGTATGCGCCGTGAGTTCAAGGTCGAGGCCAACGTCGGCAAGCCGCAGGTGGCGTACCGCGAGACGATCCGCAAGGCCGTCGAGCGCGTCGACTACACCCACAAGAAGCAGACCGGTGGTACCGGTCAGTTCGCGAAGGTGCAGATCGGCATCGAGCCGCTCGAGGGTGGCGACACCTCGTACGAGTTCGTGAACAAGGTCACCGGTGGCCGTATCCCGAAGGAGTACATCCCTTCGGTGGACGCCGGTGCGCAGGAGGCCATGCAGTTCGGCATCCTGGCCGGCTACGAGATGACCGGTGTCCGTGTCATCCTCCACGACGGTGCCTACCACGAGGTCGACTCCTCCGAGCTCGCCTTCAAGATCGCCGGCTCGCAGGCCTTCAAGGAGGCCGCGCGCAAGGCTTCGCCCGTGCTCCTTGAGCCGATGATGGCCGTCGAGGTCACCACGCCCGAGGACTACATGGGTGAGGTCATCGGCGACATCAACTCCCGCCGTGGCCAGATCCAGGCCATGGAGGAGCGGGCTGGCGCCCGCGTCGTGAAGGGCCTCGTGCCCCTCTCGGAGATGTTCGGCTACGTCGGCGACCTCCGCAGCAAGACGTCGGGTCGCGCAAGCTACTCGATGCAGTTCGACTCCTACGCCGAGGTTCCGCGGAACGTCGCCGAGGAGATCATCGCGAAGGCCAAGGGCGAGTAACGCACCGCGTTCGCACGCTTTAGGCTTGACTCCGGAGCCTCAAGGGGCATTCAGCCGAATACCAGGATGAATGCCCCGGGTTCCGGGCTATCCAGCAAAGATCACCTGGCGCCGATGAAGTAAGGCGTACAGAACCACTCCACAGGAGGACCCCAGTGGCGAAGGCGAAGTTCGAGCGGACTAAGCCGCACGTCAACATCGGCACCATCGGTCACATCGACCACGGTAAGACGACCCTCACGGCCGCCATTACCAAGGTGCTGCACGACGCGTACCCGGAGCTGAACGAGGCCACCCCGTTCGACAACATCGACAAGGCGCCCGAGGAGCGCCAGCGCGGTATCACCATCTCCATCGCGCACGTCGAGTACCAGACCGAGGCGCGTCACTACGCCCACGTCGACTGCCCGGGTCACGCGGACTACATCAAGAACATGATCACCGGTGCCGCGCAGATGGACGGCGCGATCCTGGTGGTCGCCGCCACCGACGGCCCGATGCCGCAGACCAAGGAGCACGTGCTCCTGGCCCGCCAGGTCGGCGTTCCGTACATCGTCGTCGCCCTGAACAAGGCCGACATGGTGGACGACGAGGAGATCATGGAGCTCGTTGAGCTCGAGGTCCGTGAGCTTCTCTCGGAGTACGAGTTCCCGGGCGACGACCTGCCGGTCGTCCGTGTCTCCGCGCTGAAGGCCCTCGAGGGCGACGCGCAGTGGACCCAGTCCGTCCTGGACCTCATGAACGCCGTCGACACCGCGATTCCGGAGCCGGAGCGCGACGTCGACAAGCCGTTCCTGATGCCGATCGAGGACGTCTTCACGATCACCGGTCGCGGTACGGTCGTCACCGGCCGTATCGAGCGTGGTGTCCTGAAGGTCAACGAGACCGTCGACATCATCGGCATCAAGACCGAGAAGACCACCACCACGGTCACCGGTATCGAGATGTTCCGCAAGCTGCTCGACGAGGGCCAGGCCGGTGAGAACGTCGGTCTGCTGCTCCGCGGCATCAAGCGCGAGGACGTCGAGCGCGGCCAGGTCATCATCAAGCCGGGTTCGGTCACCCCGCACACCGAGTTCGAGGCGCAGGCGTACATCCTGTCCAAGGACGAGGGCGGCCGCCACACGCCGTTCTTCAACAACTACCGTCCGCAGTTCTACTTCCGTACGACGGACGTGACGGGCGTTGTGACCCTCCCCGAGGGCACCGAGATGGTCATGCCGGGCGACAACACCGAGATGACTGTCTCGCTGATCCAGCCCGTCGCCATGGAGGAGGGCCTGAAGTTCGCCATCCGTGAGGGTGGTCGCACCGTGGGCGCCGGCCAGGTCACCAAGATCGTCAAGTAAGTTCCGCTTGCTTGAAGGTCATTGACCGACCTTTGGAGAGGCCCGTACGACTTCGGTCGTACGGGCCTCTTCGTCGTACCCTGAGCCCGTGAGCAGCCTCCCGCCCGCCGAAGGCCCCGACGAGTCCCCGTCCGACGAGCAGTGGGAGGCGTTCCTGCGGGACGCGATGGAGGGCGGTGACGCGGGCGCCCCCAAGGAGGCATCGGCGCGGGACCGGCTGGCGGCCGCCCGTGTACGACGCCCGAGCGGCCCGCGCCGGCCGCGGCGCCCCCGGTCGTTGACCGCCTGGCTGGCGCGCCCCCGGTCGTTGACCGCCTGGCTGGCGGGCGCGGCGCCCTGGACGGCGGCCGCGGCCGTGGTCGCCTTCGGCGCCTTCCAGATGGGCCTGATCCCGATCCCGCGGTCCTCGCCGCCCGCACCGGCCGCCGGTCCCGCCTCCGGTCCGGCCGAGGCGGTGTCGCTGCCCGGCGGCGGCACCTCCGACGGCGATCAGTGCGGCACCAAGGGCTACCACCACTTCCCGCTCCCGCCGTCCGCCGGTTCCGCCGGTTCCGCCGCGCACGGCCCGCGGCTGGCGCTGAGCCATTACGGCTACGCGGCGGACCCCGACGGCGTGGGCGGCATCGCCATCGGGCTGCGCTTCACCGCGCCCGGCACGGCAAAGCCGCTCCAGCTCTCGCGCACGCTCGGCGGCGAGGGCGTGGCGGTGGAGATCGAGGGCCCGGACGGTCTGGTGGCCGGTGCCCACGGCCTGCCCGTCAGCTGGCCCTCCGCCGCCCGGTCGGGCGCCTCCGTGGACGTGAGCGACGGGGGCGCGGCCGAGGTCGTCCTCCCCGCTCGGGCCATGTGCCCCGGCCACGACGGCGCGTCCGTGGCGAAGTCGCTCCGGTCGCCCGCCGACTCCCACGGCACCGTCACCGGCCCGCCGCCCTACCGCCTGGTCGTCTCCCTGCGCGACCCGGCCGTCGGCGCCCTGCGCACCACCCTCGGCCTGTCGGCGGACGGCGGTCTGCTCAGCGCGGACAACTCGGTGACGGCGGCTCGCTCCTGACCTACCCGTGGGGGAGGGGCGGCAGGTGCCGGGCCCCGCTCCGCGACCGCCGTCCGATCGGCCGGGGACATCGTGGTGATGGTTCCTCTACGATGCGGCGTCATGTCCATACCCAATACCTGGGGCACACCGTACGGCGGCTACGGCGGCCCGCCCCCCGTACCGCCCGTCGTCCGGGCGAAGGACCTGCGGCCCCGGCGTATCTGGTACGTCGTGGCGGCCCTGCTCGGCCTCGTCCTGATCGGCGCCGGTATCGCGTTCGGCGTGCTGGCGGTCAAGGACACGGTGCACATGGTCGACACGGCCCACACGTTCACCGGCGGGGAGCAGCGCACGTTCAGCTTCACCCAGGGCAGGGCCCGGTCGATCTACGTCTCCCAGTCCGCGCCGGGCCACGTCGACTGCCGCGTGCCGCGGGCCCTCGCCGACTCCGTGACCCAGCCGTCCGGCACCTTCCGTGTCACCCTCGGCGCCCGCTCCTGGGAACGTGTCTTCGAGTTCACCCCGAGGACCACCGGCGACTACCCCGTCATCTGCACCTCGGACAGCCCGGCGGCCGCCTTCGCCCTCGGCGACAAGCCCCGGGTGCGGGGCGTGGCCGTCGGCATGCTCGCGGCCGTCGGCTGCTTCCTCACGGCGGCCCTCGCGGTCCCGGCGATCTGCATCGTGACCGCGATCCGCCGCGGTCGTCATCGCCGTCGGCTCATGGGCTCCGCCGATGCCGCCTGGACATGACCGGACCCTGAGCATGCCGCGCGCCTGTTGGTACTCGCGCCGGTGGGGGCGGTGCTCCACGGCAGCGGTGCCTTCGGTTCCGGGGTCGGCGAGGAGTCGCGGGACCGGGCGTGCGGCGGCTCGCCGGCACGGGGCGGGCTGAGCGAGGCGCTGCCTGCGTCGGACTTCAGAGCCGAGGAGGCAGGCGGCGCCCCTCGGCCACGGCCGGGAAGCACGGCTGCCAGGTGAAGCCCGGCTACGGCCTGTACGCCCATCACGGCGCCGCCGCCAAGGACTTCCTGGCCGGCGAGGGCGAGCAGCTGGAGAAGGGCTACGGTCCCGCGCTACTCCGCCTGGTTCGCCCGCGACGCATCAAAGATCCGGGACGGTGATCTCGGCCCACACGGTCTTGCGCGGTACGGCGTCCGACGACACGCCCCAGCGGTCGGCCAGCGCCTCCACGATGATCAGCCCGCGCCCCGACTCCGCCTCCGCGCCGGGGTGTTGGGCCTCGGGCAGGCGTTCACGGCGGGTGTCGCTCACCTCGATACGGAGCGTGTCGCCGACGACGTTCAGCGTGAGCTGGAAGCTCCTGCCCGGCACCCGGCCATGGGTCGCGGCGTTCGCCGCCAGCTCGGCGATCACGTGCGTGGCCGCGTCCGAGAGGATCCCCCAGCTGCGCAGCTGCTCCGTGGAGAGCAGCCGGGCGAGCCGGGCGCCGCGTGGGGTGGGGGAGAGCAGAAGCCTGAAGTTGCGGGTGGGGCGGGGGAGTTCGGCCGGAGCCGCGACGGTTTTCTGATTCACGTCACTCAGCGTGGCCGAGGGTGGTTCGCTACGTAAGCGATAGCGCCTGTACGTACGGTGACTGTCCCGGTTTTGTCCCGGCTGTCCCGGCTGTCACGGCGTTATACGAGTCGAGTGCACGGCGAAGGAGGAGACATGACCGAGAACGTGGACGAGGCAGGCTGGGACGTCGAGCCGGGCGATGAGATGGAGCCGATGGTGCAGGCGGTGGGACGGCTGCTCCAAGTCTGCCGGGAGGCGGCCAAGGTGAGCGTCCCCGACTTGGCCGCGGCCCTCGGCTACAGCGAAGCACTGATCCGCAAGATCGAGCGCGGCTCGCGGATTCCCCGGCCGGAGTTCCTGGACAAGGTGGACACCCTCCTGAAGGCGCAGGGCCACCTGAGGGCCTTCATGGAGGACATGAGGAGGGCGCGCTATCCCAAGAAGGTACGCGATCTGGCGGACCTGGAGGGGCGGGCCGTGGAGATGCTGCTGTACGGCAGCCACAACCTGCACGGGCTGTTGCAGACACCGGAGTACGCGCGAGCGCTGTTGGAGATGAGGCAACCCGCCTACTCCACAGACGTAATCGAGCGGGGTGTCGCGGCGCGAATCGGTCGTAAGACAGTCTTTGAACGAGAACCTGCCCCGACGCTCAGCTTCGTCCAGGAGCAGGTGACGCTCGAACGCCCCTACGGCGGCAAGATGGTGCTGCGCCGACAACTCGAACACCTCCTGGAGGTATCGCAGTTGAGGAATGTCACGTTTCAGGTCATGCCGACCGACCGGGAGGAGCACGCCGGAGCGGCGGGCGTGATCCAGGTATTGAAGTTCGCCGACGGCACGGCGATCGGACGTTCCAGTGGCGCGTTCAACGGCCGCCCGGTCTCAGGCCCCAAGGAGCTCCGCATCCTTGAGCTGCGCTATGGCATGATCCGGGCGCAGGCCCTCCCGCCGAGGGAGTCGCGGTCCTTCATCGAGCAAGCGCTGGGGAGACTATGAGCACCGCCCACCTCCACTGGTTCAAGAGCAGCTACAGCGACAGCAGCGAGGCTGACGACTGCGTCGAGCTGGCCCTCACGTGGCGCAAGAGCAGCTACAGCGACAGCAGTGAACCCGGCGACTGCGTCGAGTTCGCCCCCACCCCCACCACCATCCACGTCCGCGACTCCAAGAACACCGAGGGCCCCTGCCTCACCGTCGCCCCGGAAACCTGGACCGGCTTCCTCGCCTACGCCGCCCGGTAGGTGCTCGGCGTGGCGTCGTCCGGGCTGCCGTCGATGAACGAGTACACCGTCGCGCAGAGCACATAGAGGAACCAGACGGGCGCGGTCGCGACGTAGAGCAGCCATGAGTACCAGGTGCCCACATGGCCCGTGACCGGCCGGGCCCGGGCGCCGGAAGACACGGCCCACCGGACGCGGCGCGGCCAGGGCAGAAGCCGTCCGGCCCGGCGGGTGACGCGGGCCAGCGGGGCACCGTCGGCCGCGTGGACGTCGTACACGTCCCGTGCCGCGGGGTGGACGGAGCACAGCAGCCTGTCGTCCCGCCCGTCGTGGATCCAGAAGGGCACCGGCTTCTCGCGGCTCCAACGCCGGGTGGAGGGCGCGGTGAGAATCCGGGCGAGGGGAACGTCTTCGGAGCCCCCTGCGGTCGGCAGCCGGATGGTCGAGGCCATCTCCGCGCCGGGCGGCAGATGCGCCGGCACGGGGGAGGGCACCGGCACCGGGTTGTTCACGGAGATCCGGAACGCATACGGGTCGGGGTTCACGGGTTCGCCGCGGAGGTGGCCGGTGCTCATGGGCAGCGCAGTTCCAGCCGCTCGGGCAGATCGCGCTCGGCGTTCTCGCCCAGCACCCACCCGAACTCGTCGTGGGCGATGGCGAAAGCGCGGCGCGCGCCCAGGAGCCGGTAGTAGCTGTCCTCGACGGCCAGCCGATGGAACCCGCCGGAGCAGGCCAGGGGCGGGGCCCCGCCGGGCCGGACGGGCACGCAGTCCAGGCGGTGGTCGGCCAGCAGTTCCCGGAGCTCGCGCTCCTGTTCGTGGGGATCCGTCATGCGATCCAGCCGTAGCCGCTCGCGGTCGACCCACATCCGCCTTCGCCGGCGCGGTTTTCCCATGGAGCCCCTGCCCGACCGCGTGACCTCCACCTCCAGCAGGGCGAGGAGGATCAGGGGGAGACGGGCGAGCAGCCAGAGGGGCGGTCCCCAGAGCCACTGCAGGCAGTAGCGCGCCCAGATACGCGGCGGCGACTTCGGCGCCCGCGCATCCCAGGCGCGGTTCGTGCTCGTCGACGCCGAGGTCATCAACGTGCTCCCAGCACGCCGCCGACAACGACGGTCCCGCCCGCGATCGACTGCCCGCCGTTCGCGGCGTGCATGGCCTCGGTCATCAGCGCTTCGATCTTGTCCTCCGGCTCTGCCGGACCCCGAAAGTTCATTCGGGGCGCAATCTTGGCACACGCACGGTGACGACAGCGGGTCGTTCGGCCACCGGTTCGCGAGACGTTCGCGGAAGGGACTCGACACCTCCACAGCGCGGCCGGACCTGCTTCCGGTTTGACCTACGTCACTCCAGGGGTAATCTCTTCGGCTCGATTGGCGGAGCCCCCCGCACGTATGGCAGACTGTCCGAGTTGCTCGGTCGAGTGTTGATGCTGCGCGCCTCCCGCCGGGAGGACCGGAAGCGAGTCCCACAGTACTCGTCGCCCTAACTGCCCTCGGGCAGCGCTGGGGCGGACGTACGGGAATCTTCCGGGAAGTGTGGGCGCGACACCGATCAGGCGCCCGGTGGGCCCGAGGTCCCCGGTCCGCGGATTCCGGAAGGGCCGTGTGCATTCCCCGCAGGGATGTTCGAACAAGGGACATTCATGTCAGCGGGAGCGCGACACGCCCGACCGCGTGGGTCGGAGAAAGCGGGTACCGGAAACCACCGGGTCCCAGAGCGTTAGAAGAGACAGGACTACTGAGTAGCCATGGCGGGACAGAAGATCCGCATCCGGCTCAAGGCCTACGACCACGAGGTCATCGACTCCTCGGCGAAGAAGATCGTCGAGACGGTGACCCGCACTGGTGCGTCGGTCGCGGGCCCGGTGCCGCTGCCCACTGAGAAGAACGTGTACTGCGTCATCAAGTCGCCGCACAAGTACAAGGACTCGCGCGAGCACTTCGAGATGCGCACGCACAAGCGCCTGATCGACATTCTCGACCCGACCCCCAAGACCGTTGACTCTTTGATGCGACTCGACCTCCCGGCCGGTGTCGACATCGAGATCAAGCTCTGAGGGCTGGTGATCTGAGAATGGCTAAGCAGATCAAGGGCATCCTGGGCGAGAAGCTCGGCATGACGCAGGTGTGGGACGAGAACAACCGCGTTGTTCCGGTCACCGTCGTCAAGGCCGGCCCCAATGTCGTCACCCAGGTCCGCACGAACGACGTCGACGGCTACGAGTCCGTCCAGATCGCGTTCGGCGAGATCGACCCGCGCAAGGTGAACAAGCCCCTCAAGGGCCACTTCGCCAAGGCCGACGTCACCCCCCGCCGCCACCTCGTCGAGATCCGCACCGCGGACGCCTCCGAGTACACGCTGGGCCAGGAGATCTCCGCTGAGGTCTTCGAGGCCGGCGTCAAGGTGGACGTGACCGGCAAGAGCAAGGGCAAGGGCTTCGCCGGTGTCATGAAGCGTCACAACTTCAAGGGCCTCGGCGCCGGACACGGCACCCAGCGCAAGCACCGCTCGCCCGGTTCCATCGGTGGCTGCGCCACCCCGGGCCGCGTGTTCAAGGGCCTCCGCATGGCGGGTCGTATGGGCAACGAGCGGGTCACCACCCAGAACCTGACCGTCCACGCCGTTGACGCGGAGAAGGGTCTGCTGCTCATCAAGGGCGCGGTTCCCGGTCCGAACGGCGGCCTCGTCCTGGTCCGCACCGCGGCCAAGGGGGCCTGAGGTAACCGATGAGCACTGTTGACATCCTTTCGCCGGCGGGCGAGAAGGCCGGTTCCGTCGAGCTCCCCGCGGAGATCTTCGACGCCAAGGTCAGCGTCCCGCTGATCCACCAGGTCGTCGTCGCGCAGCTGGCCGCGGCCCGTCAGGGCACGCACAAGACCAAGACGCGTGGCGAGGTCCGCGGTGGCGGCAAGAAGCCGTACCGCCAGAAGGGCACCGGTCGCGCCCGTCAGGGTTCGACCCGCGCTCCGCAGTTCGCCGGTGGTGGCGTCGTGCACGGTCCCGTGCCGCGTGACTACTCGCAGCGCACCCCGAAGAAGATGAAGGCCGCCGCCCTGCGCGGTGCCCTCACCGACCGGGCGCGTCACAACCGCATCCACGTCGTCGCCGGCGTGGTCGAGGGCCAGGCGTCCACGAAGGCCGCGAAGAGCCTGTTCGGCAAGATCTCGGAGCGCAAGAACCTGCTCCTGGTCGTCGACCGCTCCGACGAGGCCGCGTGGCTGTCCGCCCGCAACCTGCCCCAGGTCCACATCCTGGAGCCGGGCCAGCTGAACACGTACGACGTTCTCGTCTCGGACGACGTGGTCTTCACCCAGGCCGCTTTCGAGTCCTTCGTGTCTGGCCCCAAGGCCGCTGACACCGAAGGGAGCGAGGCCTGATGGCTATCCGTCACCCCGCTATTGCCTCGAAGGCCGCCAAGGCCGCCAAGGCCGCGCGCGTCGCCAAGGCGCGTCGCCACGCCACCGAGGGCAAGAACACCGTCGAGACGCCGCTGAGCAAGTCGTACACGGACCCCCGTGACGTCCTGCTGAAGCCGGTCGTCTCGGAGAAGAGCTACGCGCTCCTCGACGACAACAAGTACACGTTCATCGTCGACCCGAACGCCAACAAGACCCAGATCAAGCAGGCCGTCCAGGCGGTCTTCGACGTCAAGGTCACCGGGGTCAACACGATCAACCGCCAGGGCAAGCGCAAGCGCACGAAGACCGGCTTCGGTCAGCGTGCCGCCACCAAGCGCGCGATCGTGACCCTCGCCGAGGGCGACCGTATCGACATCTTCGGCGGTCCGACCGCCTAAGGGCGGTCCGGATCGTCCGATATCGGACGAGGACTGAGAAATGGGAATCCGCAAGTACAAGCCGACTACGCCGGGCCGTCGTGGCGCCAGCGTCGCCGACTTCGTCGAGGTCACGCGGTCCACGCCGGAGAAGTCGCTGGTCCGTCCCCTGCACAGCAAGGGCGGCCGTAACAACGCCGGTCGTGTGACCGTTCGCCACCAGGGTGGCGGACACAAGCGCGCCTACCGTGTGATCGACTTCCGTCGTCACGACAAGGACGGCGTGCCGGCGAAGGTCGCGCACATCGAGTACGACCCCAACCGCACCGCGCGCATCGCGCTGCTGCACTACGCCGACGGCGAGAAGCGCTACATCCTCGCCCCGCGCAACCTGCAGCAGGGTGACCGCGTCGAGAACGGTCCCGGGGCTGACATCAAGCCGGGCAACAACCTGGCGCTCCGCAACATCCCGGTCGGTACCACGATCCACGCGATCGAGCTCCGTCCCGGTGGCGGTGCCAAGTTCGCCCGTTCCGCCGGTGCCTCCGTGCAGCTGCTCGCGAAGGAGGGCTCCATGGCCCACCTGCGCATGCCGTCCGGCGAGATCCGCCTGGTCGACGTCCGCTGCCGCGCCACCGTCGGTGAGGTCGGCAACGCCGAGCAGAGCAACATCAACTGGGGTAAGGCCGGCCGTAAGCGGTGGCTGGGCGTTCGCCCGACCGTCCGTGGTGTCGTCATGAACCCGGTCGACCACCCGCACGGTGGTGGCGAGGGCCGGACCTCCGGTGGCCGTCACCCCGTGTCCCCGTGGGGCAAGAAGGAAGGCCGTACTCGTTCGCCCAAGAAGGCGTCGAACAAGTACATCGTCCGCCGCCGCAAGACGAACAAGAAGCGCTAAGGACGGGTTGAGATGCCTCGTAGCTTGAAGAAGGGGCCCTTCGTCGACGACCACCTGATCAAGAAGGTGGACACGCAGAACGAAGCCGGCACCAAGAACGTCATCAAGACCTGGTCCCGTCGCTCGATGATCGTCCCGGCCATGCTCGGCCACACGATCGCGGTGCACAACGGCAAGACCCACATCCCGGTGTTCGTCACCGAGTCGATGGTCGGCCACAAGCTCGGCGAGTTCTCGCCGACGCGCACCTTCCGCGGCCACGTCAAGGACGACCGGAAGTCGAAGCGCCGCTAATCGCGGATCGCATTCAGACAAGTAAGTAACTCTGAAGGGACAACCATGGAAGCCAGGGCCCAGGCGCGGTACATCCGCGTCACGCCCATGAAGGCCCGCCGTGTGGTGGACCTCATCCGTGGCATGGACGCCACGGAGGCCCAGGCTGTTCTGCGATTCGCCCCGCAGGCAGCCTCGGTTCCGGTCGGCAAGGTGCTGGACAGCGCCATTGCCAATGCCGCGCACAACTACGACCACACCGATGTCGACAGCCTGGTCATCTCTGAGGCCTACGTCGACGAGGGCCCGACCCTGAAGCGGTTCCGTCCGCGCGCCCAGGGCCGTGCCTACCGGATCCGCAAGCGGACCAGCCACATCACCGTGGTCGTCAGCAGCAAGGAAGGAACCCGGTAATGGGCCAGAAGGTTAACCCGCATGGGTTCCGGCTCGGTGTCACGACCGACTTCAAGTCGCGTTGGTACGCCGACAAGCTGTACAAGGACTACGTCAAGGAAGACGTCGCCATCCGTCGGATGATGACGTCCGGCATGGAGCGCGCCGGCATCTCGAAGGTTGAGATCGAGCGCACCCGTGACCGTGTCCGTGTGGACATCCACACCGCTCGTCCGGGCATCGTCATCGGCCGCCGCGGCGCCGAGGCCGACCGCATCCGCGGTGACCTGGAGAAGCTGACCGGCAAGCAGGTTCAGCTCAACATCCTCGAGGTCAAGAACCCGGAGACGGACGCTCAGCTGGTGGCCCAGGCCGTCGCCGAGCAGCTCTCCTCCCGTGTCTCCTTCCGCCGTGCCATGCGTAAGAGCATGCAGTCGGCGATGAAGGCGGGCGCCAAGGGCATCAAGATCCAGTGCGGTGGCCGCCTCGGTGGCGCCGAGATGTCCCGCTCGGAGTTCTACCGCGAGGGCCGTGTGCCCCTGCACACGCTCCGCGCGAACGTGGACTACGGCTTCTTCGAGGCCAAGACGACCTTCGGCCGCATCGGTGTGAAGGTCTGGATCTACAAGGGCGACGTCAAGAACATCGCCGAGGTCCGCGCCGAGAACGCTGCGGCCCGTGCGGGTAACCGCCCGGCCCGTGGCGGTGCCGACCGCCCGGCCCGTGGTGGCCGTGGTGGCGAGCGGCGCGGTCGCAAGCCGCAGCAGGCTGCCGGTGCCGAGGCCCCCAAGGCCGAGGCTCCCGCCGCCGCTCCGGCTGAGAGCACCGGAACGGAGGCCTGACCGAAATGCTGATCCCCCGTAGGGTCAAGCACCGCAAGCAGCACCACCCGAAGCGCGACGGTATGGCCAAGGGTGGCACGCAGGTTGCGTTCGGCGAGTACGGCATCCAGGCGCTGACCCCGGCCTACGTCACGAACCGCCAGATCGAGGCGGCTCGTATCGCGATGACCCGCCACATCAAGCGTGGCGGCAAGGTCTGGATCAACATCTACCCGGACCGTCCCCTCACCAAGAAGCCCGCCGAGACCCGCATGGGTTCCGGTAAGGGTTCTCCGGAGTGGTGGATCGCCAACGTCAAGCCCGGACGCGTCATGTTCGAGCTGTCGTACCCCAACGAGAAGATCGCCCGTGAGGCGCTGACTCGTGCGGCCCACAAGCTGCCGATGAAGTGCCGGATCGTCAAGCGCGAGGCAGGTGAAGCGTGATGTCGGCCGGTACCAAGGCGTCCGAGCTGCGCGAGCTGGGCAACGAGGAGCTTCTCGCGAAGCTCCGCGAGGCCAAGGAAGAGCTGTTCAACCTCCGCTTCCAGGCGGCGACTGGTCAGCTCGAGAACCATGGCCGTCTGAAGGCGGTCCGCAAGGACATCGCGCGGATCTACACCCTGATGCGCGAGCGTGAGCTGGGCATCGAAACGGTGGAGAACGCCTGATGAGCGAGAAGAACGTGACTGAGAACGCAGAGGCCCGCGGCTTCCGCAAGACCCGTGAGGGTCTCGTCGTCAGCGACAAGATGGACAAGACCGTCGTCGTCGCCGTCGAGGACCGCGTGAAGCACGCGCTGTACGGCAAGGTCATCCGCCGTACGAACAAGCTCAAGGCGCACGACGAGCAGAACGCCGCCGGTGTCGGCGACCGTGTCCTCCTCATGGAGACCCGGCCGCTGTCCGCCACGAAGCGCTGGCGTGTCGTCGAGATCCTCGAGAAGGCCAAGTAGGTAGTTCCCGCAAGGGAATTCCAAAAGTAGGTTCCTGCGGGGCGCCCCTCGCAGGACAGTTCCGCCAGGCTCCGGGGGCCGCTCGCTCGAGCAGCCCCCGGGGAACCGGCAGACATTCAGGAGATAGACGTGATCCAGCAGGAGTCGCGACTGCGTGTCGCCGACAACACTGGTGCGAAGGAGATCCTTTGCATCCGTGTGCTCGGTGGCTCCGGTCGCCGCTACGCGGGCATCGGTGACGTCATCGTCGCCACCGTCAAGGACGCGATCCCCGGTGGCAACGTGAAGAAGGGTGACGTCGTCAAGGCGGTCATCGTTCGCACCGTCAAGGAGCGCCGCCGTCCGGACGGCTCGTACATCCGCTTCGACGAGAACGCCGCCGTCATTCTGAAGAACGACGGCGACCCTCGCGGCACCCGTATCTTCGGCCCGGTCGGCCGTGAGCTGCGCGAGAAGAAGTTCATGAAGATCATCTCGCTCGCGCCGGAGGTGCTGTAAGCATGAAGATCAAGAAGGGCGACCTGGTCCAGGTCATCACCGGCAAGGACAAGGGCAAGCAGGGCAAGGTCATTGCCGCTTACCCGCGCGACGAGCGTGTCCTGGTCGAGGGTGTCAACCGGGTCAAGAAGCACACCAAGGCCGGCCCGACCGCCAGTGGCTCGCAGGCCGGCGGCATCGTGACCACCGAGGCGCCGATCCACGTCTCCAACGTCCAGCTGGTCGTGGAGAAGGACGGCGAGAAGGTCGTCACGCGTGTCGGCTACCGCTTCGACGAAGAGGGCAACAAGATCCGCGTTGCCAAGCGGACGGGTGAGGACATCTGATGGCTACCACCACCACTCCGCGTCTGAAGCAGAAGTACCGTGACGAGATCGCGGGCAAGCTGCGTGACGAGTTCAAGTACGAGAACGTCATGCAGATCCCCGGCCTCGTCAAGATCGTGGTCAACATGGGTGTGGGCGACGCCGCCCGCGACTCCAAGCTGATCGAGGGCGCCATTCGCGACCTCACCACGATCACCGGTCAGAAGCCGGCCGTCACCAAGGCCCGGAAGTCCATCGCGCAGTTCAAGCTGCGTGAGGGTCAGCCGATCGGTGCCCACGTCACGCTCCGTGGCGACCGCATGTGGGAGTTCCTGGACCGCACCCTGTCGCTCGCGCTCCCGCGCATCCGCGACTTCCGCGGCCTGTCCCCCAAGCAGTTCGACGGCCGTGGCAACTACACCTTCGGTCTCACGGAGCAGGTCATGTTCCACGAGATCGACCAGGACAAGATCGACCGCGTCCGGGGTATGGACATCACCGTGGTCACCACGGCGACCAACGACGCTGAGGGCCGCGCGCTCCTTCGTCACCTCGGCTTCCCGTTCAAGGAGGCGTGAGCGAGATGGCGAAGAAGGCTCTGATCGCTAAGGCTGCTCGCAAGCCCAAGTTCGGTGTGCGTGGCTACACCCGCTGCCAGCGCTGCGGCCGCCCGCACTCCGTGTACCGCAAGTTCGGCCTGTGCCGCGTGTGCCTTCGTGAGATGGCTCACCGTGGCGAGCTGCCGGGCGTGACCAAGAGCTCCTGGTAGTCCCTGCTTTTAGGGACACCTGGACCTCTCGGTAAGCAACCGGGACGGCAGGGGCGCCCACTCTCATGGCTTAGGCTAGGAGGGTTGGGCCTCTGCCGCCCTGAACGACTTACTACGCCGTAGGTCCCCGCGCCGCACCCGTCCCGTCCCAGTACGGGGAGAGGGATGGCGCATATAGGAAACCCCGGCGAGAAAGGCCACAGGCCAATTCATGACCATGACTGATCCGATCGCAGACATGCTTACGCGTCTGCGGAACGCGAACTCGGCTTACCACGACTCGGTGTCGATGCCGCACTCCAAGATCAAGTCGCACATCGCGGAGATCCTCCAGCAGGAGGGCTTCATCACGGGCTGGAAGACCGAGGACGCCGAGGTGGGCAAGAACCTCGTCCTCGAGCTGAAGTTCGGCCCGAACCGTGAGCGCTCCATCGCGGGCATCAAGCGGATCTCCAAGCCCGGTCTCCGGGTGTACGCGAAGTCCACCAACCTGCCCAAGGTGCTGGGTGGCCTCGGCGTGGCGATCATCTCCACGTCGCACGGGCTCCTCACCGACAAGCAGGCCGGCAAGAAGGGCGTGGGTGGGGAAGTCCTCGCCTACGTCTGGTAGCAGAAGGGAACGGAGGAAACAGCTATGTCGCGTATCGGCAAGCTCCCCATCGCGGTTCCCGCCGGCGTGGACGTCACCATCGACGGCCGCACGGTCAAGGTCAAGGGCCCCAAGGGCGAGCTGACCCACACCGTCGTGGCACCGATCGACATCGCCAAGGGCGAAGACGGCACCCTGCAGGTGACCCGCCCCAACGACGAGCGTCAGAACAAGGCCCTGCACGGCCTGTCCCGCACGCTGGTGGCGAACATGATCACCGGCGTGACCCAGGGTTACGTGAAGAAGCTCGAGATCAGCGGTGTCGGTTACCGAGTGACCGCCAAGGGTTCCAACCTGGAGTTCGCTCTCGGTTACAGCCACCCGATCCTGGTCGAGGCGCCTGAGGGAATCTCCTTCAAGGTGGAGACCCCGACCCGTTTCCAGGTCGAGGGCATCGACAAGCAGAAGGTCGGCGAGGTTGCGGCCAACATCCGCAAGCTGCGCAAGCCTGACCCGTACAAGGCCAAGGGCGTCAAGTACGAGGGCGAAGTCATCCGCCGCAAGGTCGGAAAGGCGGGTAAGTAAGCCATGGCATACGGGCAGAAGATCCTCAAGGGCGACGCCTACAAGCGCGCCGCGATCAAGCGCCGTCACATCCGGATCCGCAAGCGGGTGTCCGGTACGGCGGAGCGCCCCCGTCTGGTCGTGACCCGCTCCAACCGCCACATCGTGGCGCAGGTGATCGACGACCTGAAGGGTCACACCCTCGCGTCGGCGTCCACGCTGGACACCTCGATCCGCGGTGGCGAGGGCGACAAGTCCACGCTGGCCAAGCAGGTCGGCGCCCTGGTCGCCGAGCGGGCCAAGGCCGCGGGCGTCGAGGCCGTCGTGTTCGACCGTGGTGGCAACCAGTACGCCGGGCGCATCGCCGCCCTGGCGGACGCCGCCCGCGAGGCCGGGCTCAAGTTCTGAGCCGCTTGTAGCTAGCGGAAAGAGAGAGGTAATCCAATGGCTGGACCCCAGCGCCGCGGAGGCGGTGCCGGTGGCGGCGAGCGGCGGGACCGGAAGGGCCGTGACGGCGGCGCTGCTGCCGCCGAGAAGACCGCGTACGTCGAGCGCGTCGTCGCGATCAACCGTGTCGCCAAGGTTGTGAAGGGTGGTCGTCGCTTCAGCTTCACCGCGCTGGTCGTGGTGGGCGACGGTGACGGCACCGTGGGTGTCGGTTACGGCAAGGCCAAGGAGGTGCCGGCCGCCATCGCCAAGGGTGTTGAGGAGGCCAAGAAGCACTTCTTCAAGGTCCCCCGTATCCAGGGCACCATCCCGCACCCGATCCAGGGTGAGAAGGCTGCCGGCGTCGTGCTGCTCAAGCCCGCGTCCCCGGGTACCGGCGTTATCGCCGGTGGTCCGGTGCGCGCCGTGCTCGAGTGCGCCGGTATCCACGACATCCTGTCGAAGTCGCTCGGCTCCGACAACGCGATCAACATCGTGCACGCCACGGTGGCGGCCCTCAAGGGTCTGCAGCGTCCGGAGGAGGTCGCGGCCCGCCGCGGTCTGCCTCTTGAGGACGTCGCTCCCGCCGCCCTGCTGCGTGCGCGTGCCGGGGCGGGTGCGTGATGGCGCAGCTCAAGATCACGCAGGTCAAGTCCTACATCGGCAGCAAGCAGAACCACCGTGACACCCTGCGCTCCCTTGGTCTCAAGGGCATCAACACGCAGGTCGTCAAGGAGGACCGCCCCGAGTTCCGCGGCATGGTGCACACCGTCCGCCACCTCGTGACGGTCGAGGAGGTCGACTGATCATGGCGGAGCAGAACCCGCTCAAGATCCACAACCTCCGTCCCGCCCCGGGCGCCAAGACCGCGAAGACCCGTGTCGGTCGTGGTGAGGCGTCGAAGGGTAAGACGGCCGGTCGTGGTACCAAGGGCACCAAGGCCCGTTACCAGGTTCCGGAGCGCTTCGAGGGTGGCCAGATGCCCCTCCACATGCGTCTCCCGAAGCTCAAGGGCTTCAAGAACCCGTTCAAGACCGAGTACCAGGTCGTGAACCTGGACAAGCTGGCCGCGCTCTACCCGCAGGGTGGAGAGGTCACCGTCCAGGACCTCGTCGACAAGGGTGCCGTTCGCAAGAACAGCCTCGTCAAGGTCCTCGGCCAGGGCGAGATCTCCGTGGCGCTGCAGGTGACGGTCGACGCCGTCTCCGGCTCCGCCAAGGAGAAGATCACCGCCGCCGGCGGTACGGTCACCGAGCTCGTCTGAGTCCCTCAGACGACGTTGCGATGACGTAGACGATCCCGACCGGGGATACCTCACAATGAGGTATCCCCGGTTGGTCGTTCCAAGGGGGGCATGGTCGCCGGTAAGGTGGCCAACACTGTTCTCATTCGTATTCGTCGAACCTCAGACCGTCACCCTTGACGCAGTTGCGCGGGGGTCGCAGGAGGCACCGTGCTCACCGCGTTCGCCCGGGCGTTCAAGACGCCCGACCTGCGCAAGAAGCTGCTCTTCACGCTGGGCATCATCGTGGCCTACCGCGTGGGTACCCACATTCCGATCCCCGGCGTCAACTACAAGGCCGTCCAGCAGTGCGTGAGCGAGGCCGGGGCCAACCAGGGCCTGTTCGGTCTCGTGAACATGTTCAGCGGCGGTGCGCTGCTGCAGATCACGGTCTTCGCGCTCGGCATCATGCCGTACATCACGGCCAGCATCATTCTGCAGCTGCTGACCGTGGTCATCCCGCGCCTCGAAGCCCTCAAGAAGGAGGGCCAGGCCGGCACCACGAAGATCACGCAGTACACCCGATACCTCACCCTCGCCCTCGCGATCCTGCAGGGCACCGGCCTCGTCGCCACCGCCCGCAGCGGCGCGCTCTTCAGCGGCTGCTCGGTGGCCACCAGCATCGTTCCGGACCAGGCGATCTTCACGACCATCACCATGGTCATCTGCATGACCGCCGGCACCACGGTGGTGATGTGGCTCGGCGAGCTGATCACCGACCGCGGCATCGGCAACGGCATGTCCATCCTGATGTTCATCTCGATCGCCGCGACGTTCCCGTCCGCGCTGTGGGCCATCAAGAAGCAGGGCACCCTGGCCGGCGGCTGGATCGAGTTCGGCACCGTGATCCTGGTCGGCCTGGTCATGGTCGCGCTCGTGGTCTTCGTCGAGCAGGCCCAGCGCCGCATCCCGGTCCAGTACGCGAAGCGGATGATCGGGCGCAGGTCCTACGGCGGTACGTCCACGTACATCCCGCTCAAGGTGAACCAGGCGGGTGTGATCCCGGTCATCTTCGCCTCGTCCCTGCTGTACATCCCGGCCCTGGTCGCCCAGTTCGCGGGCGGCAACTCGGGCTGGAAGCAGTGGGTGCAGACGAACCTCACCAAGGGTGATCACCCGGTTTACATCACCGCGTACTTCTTGCTCATCGTTTTCTTCGCGTTCTTCTACGTGGCGATCTCCTTCAACCCCGAAGAAGTCGCCGACAACATGAAGAAGTATGGTGGCTTCATCCCGGGCATCCGGGCTGGCCGACCGACCGCTGAGTACCTCTCGTACGTGCTCAACCGGATCACCTGGCCGGGTTCGCTGTATCTGGGTCTGATCGCTCTCGTACCGACAATGGCGTTGGTCGGCTTCGGAGCAAGCCAGAACTTCCCCTTCGGCGGCACCAGCATCCTCATCATCGTGGGTGTCGGTCTCGAGACGGTGAAGCAGATCGAGAGCCAGCTCCAGCAGCGCAATTACGAAGGGTTCCTCCGCTGATGCGTATCGTCCTCGTCGGGCCGCCCGGTGCCGGTAAGGGAACGCAGGCCGTCCGGCTCGCAGAGAAGCTGGCCGTCCCGCACATCTCCACGGGCGACCTGTTCCGGGCCAACATCAGTCGGCAGACCGAGCTGGGCAAGCTCGCGAAGTCCTACATGGACGCCGGCAACCTCGTGCCCGACGAGGTCACCATCGCCATGGCCAAGGACCGCATGGAGCAGCCGGACGCCGTGAACGGCTTCCTGCTCGACGGCTTCCCGCGGAACGTCGCACAGGCCGAGGCGCTGGACGAGCTGCTGCGCACCGAGCGGATGACGCTCGACGCGGTGCTCGACCTGGAGGCCCCCGAGGACGAGGTGGTCAAGCGCATCGCCGGCCGCCGGATCTGCCGCAAGGACTCCTCGCACGTCTTCCACGTGGCGTACAACGCGCCGCAGCAGGAAGGCGTCTGCGACATCTGCGGCGGCGAGCTGTACCAGCGCCCGGACGACTCCGAGGACACGGTGCGCACGCGCCTGGAGGTCTACCACACGCAGACCGAGCCCATCATCGACTACTACAAGTCGCAGGGCCTGGTCCGTACGATCTCCGCGATGGGCCCGGTGGACGAGGTCACCGAGCGCGCGCTGGAGGCGCTGAAGAGCGAGCAGGCCGAGAACCACTGAGTCCGGCCGCCTTCCGGCCGCGGTGCCCTTACGGGGGCGCCGCGGCCGTAGTGTTGTACAGGTAACCCAGCTGACGTGAGTGACGGAGAGCGCAGGCCCCCCCATGGTGCAGATCAAGACGCCCGAGCAGATCGCCAAGATGCGTGCGGCGGGCCTGGTCGTCGCCGCGATCCACGCGGCCACCCGTCAGGCCGCGGTGCCCGGCGCCTCCACGAAGGACCTGGACGAGGTCGCGCGCAAGGTGCTCGCGGAGCACGGCGCCAAGTCGAACTTCCTGGGGTACGGCGGCTTCCCCGCGACCATCTGCACCTCCGTGAACGACGTGGTCGTGCACGGCATCCCGTCCGACGAGGTCGTCCTCAAGGACGGCGACATCATCTCCATCGACTGCGGCGCGATCGTGGACGGCTGGCACGGCGACGCGGCGTACACCGCCTTCGTCGGCTCCGGCCACGCCCCCGAGCTGGTCGAGCTGTCCCGGGTGACCGAGGGCTCGATGTGGGCCGGCATCGCCGCGATGAAGCTGGGCAACCGGCTGGTCGACATCTCCCGGGCCATCGAGACGTACATTCGCCGCCAGCCGAAGCCGGGCGGCGGCCGGTACGGGATCATCGAGGACTACGGCGGCCACGGCATCGGCACCGAGATGCACATGGACCCGCATCTGCTGAACTACGTCGAGCGGCGCCGGGGCAAGGGCCCGAAGCTGGTCCCCGGCTTCTGCCTGGCCATCGAGCCCATGGTCTCCCTCGGCACCCCGCGCACCGAGGTCCTTGAGGACGACTGGACGGTCATCACCACCGACGGCACCTGGTCCTCCCACTGGGAGCACTCCGTCGCGCTGACGGAGGAGGGCCCGCTGGTGCTCACCGCGGTCGACGGCGGCAAGGCGAAGCTGGCGGAGTTCGGCATCACCATCGCTCCCGACCCCCTGGCGTAGTGAACAGAGCTCGCATAGTGGTCGCCCTGGTGGGGAAGACTCCCTCGATTCGCGTTTCGGGTTCCTCCGACGTAGACTGACTCGTCGGCTCTCGTGCACCCGCATGTCCGCATGCGCCCGTAAGGGAAAAGCAGGGGAGTCGATCAAGGTAGTCGATTCGAAGGGCGAAGCGTGGCCAAGAAGCAAGGTGCCATCGAGATCGAGGGCACTGTCGTCGAGTCTCTGCCGAACGCCATGTTCAGGGTCGAGCTCCAGAACGGCCACCAGGTCCTGGCACACATCAGCGGCAAGATGCGTATGCACTACATCCGCATTCTCCCTGACGACCGGGTCGTGGTGGAGCTGTCTCCGTACGACCTGACGCGTGGCCGGATCGTCTACCGGTACAAGTAGATCTTGCCCGCGCCCCGGGCCCGCCCGGTGCGATGGCACTGACCCGGAGAACCTCACCCCATGAAGGTCAAGCCGAGCGTCAAGAAGATCTGCGACAAGTGCAGGGTGATCCGCCGTCACGGTCGGGTCATGGTCATTTGCGAGAACCCGCGCCACAAGCAGCGCCAGGGCTGACGCACGACCACCCTCTCTGCACCTCTATCGCAGAGTCTTCGCGCGACGCGAGCTGAATTGTTCATACGCAGATCCCGAGCCGATGGGCTCGACACCCCCGGCTCGGAGGCCGGGGACCCGGTTCGTACCTGGTACGGCGGCCGGGAGCCGGTTCTGCGGAAGACCTCCGAAGATTCACCAGGAGCCATTGAATGGCACGCGTTTCCGGTGTTGACATCCCGCGCGAAAAGCGCGTGGAGGTCGCCCTCACCTACGTGTTCGGCATCGGCCGGACCCTCTCGAAGGAGACGCTGGCTGCGACCGGCGTCGACCCGAACACCCGTGTTCGTGACCTGAGCGAAGAGCAGCTGGTCGCGATCCGCGAGTACGTCGACAGCAACATCAAGACCGAGGGTGACCTTCGTCGCGAGATCCAGGCCGACATCCGCCGCAAGGTCGAGATCGGTTGCTACCAGGGTCTCCGTCACCGTCGCGGTCTGCCCGTCCGCGGTCAGCGCACCAGCACCAACGCCCGCACCCGCAAGGGCCCGCGTCGCGCCATTGCCGGCAAGAAGAAGCCGGGCAAGAAGTAGTCCGCAGCGGACCACATTCCACGGTCTTCGCTGTAGGACCGACCACCTCCCTCTAGGAGTTTGTAGATGCCCCCCAAGGGTCGTCAGGGCGCTGCCAAGAAGGTGCGCCGCAAGGAAAAGAAGAACGTCGCTCACGGCCACGCGCACATCAAGAGCACGTTCAACAACACGATCGTCTCGATCACGGACCCCTCGGGCAACGTGATCTCCTGGGCCTCCGCCGGCCACGTCGGCTTCAAGGGCTCCCGGAAGTCCACGCCGTTCGCCGCGCAGATGGCCGCCGAGTCGGCTGCCCGCCGCGCCCAGGAGCACGGCATGCGCAAGGTCGACGTGTTCGTCAAGGGCCCGGGTTCCGGTCGTGAGACCGCGATCCGCTCCCTGCAGGCCACGGGTCTTGAGGTCGGCTCCATCCAGGACGTCACCCCGACCCCGCACAACGGCTGCCGCCCGCCGAAGCGCCGCCGCGTCTGACGCGCAGCGCTCCGCTGGTTTTTTGCGGTTTCGGGCGGTACGGCCTCTGTGAGGAAGCCGTACCGCCCGTACCCTTGCAGTACTGAGTCGGGCGTCAAATAGCGGGCGCCCCTGACTGAAGGATCTCCACCATGCTGATCGCTCAGCGTCCTTCGTTGACCGAAGAGGTCGTCGACGAGTTCCGCTCCCGGTTCGTGATCGAGCCGCTGGAGCCGGGCTTCGGCTACACCCTCGGCAACTCCCTCCGCCGTACCCTCCTGTCCTCGATCCCCGGTGCCGCTGTCACCAGCATCCGGATCGACGGCGTCCTGCACGAGTTCACCACCGTGCCGGGCGTCAAGGAGGACGTCACCGACCTGATCCTCAACATCAAGCAGCTGGTCGTCTCCTCGGAGCACGACGAGCCGGTCGTGATGTACCTGCGCAAGCAGGGCCCGGGTCTGGTCACCGCCGCCGACATCGCGCCCCCGGCCGGTGTCGAGGTGCACAACCCCGACCTCGTCCTCGCCACGCTCAACGGCAAGGGCAAGCTGGAGATGGAGCTGACCGTCGAGCGCGGTCGCGGCTACGTCTCCGCGGTGCAGAACAAGCAGGTGGGCCAGGAGATCGGCCGTATCCCGGTCGACTCCATCTACTCGCCGGTTCTCAAGGTCACGTACAAGGTCGAGGCCACGCGTGTCGAGCAGCGCACCGACTTCGACAAGCTGATCGTGGACGTCGAGACCAAGCAGGCGATGCGTCCGCGTGACGCCATGGCCTCCGCCGGTAAGACCCTGGTCGAGCTGTTCGGTCTCGCGCGCGAGCTGAACATCGACGCCGAGGGCATCGACATGGGTCCGTCCCCGACGGACGCCGCGCTTGCCGCGGACCTGGCCCTGCCGATCGAGGAGCTCGAGCTCACCGTTCGGTCGTACAACTGCCTCAAGCGCGAGGGCATCCACTCCGTGGGTGAGCTCGTGGCCCGTTCCGAGGCGGACCTGCTGGACATCCGCAACTTCGGTGCGAAGTCCATCGACGAGGTCAAGGCGAAGCTGGCCGGCATGGGCCTGGCGCTCAAGGACAGCCCGCCCGGATTCGACCCGACGGCCGCCGCGGACGCCTTCGGCGCGGACGACGACGCGGACGCCGGTTTCGTCGAGACCGAGCAGTACTAGGAACTCGGGCCTCAGGGTTCGATTTCGTCTGCCGGCCGGCTGCGGCTGGTCGCGCAGTTCCCCGCGCCCCTTCGGGGCGCGGGTCTCCGACAGACAACCGTCTGCTCGGATACTGACCCCGGTACCTGACACGGCCGGGGCAGACACACAGGAGAAGAACTATGCCGAAGCCCACCAAGGGTGCCCGTCTGGGCGGCAGCGCCGCGCACGAGAAGCTGCTCCTCGCGAACCTCGCGAAGAGCCTCTTCGAGCACGGCCGCATCACCACCACCGAGGCCAAGGCCCGCCGCCTGCGCCCGTACGCCGAGCGTCTGGTCACCAAGGCGAAGAAGGGCGACCTTCACAACCGCCGTCAGGTGCTCCAGGTCATCACGGACAAGAGCATCGTGCACACGCTCTTCACCGAGATCGGCCCGCGGTACGAGAACCGTCCCGGTGGCTACACCCGCATCACCAAGATCGGTAACCGTCGTGGCGACAACGCGCCCATGGCTGTCATCGAGCTGGTCGAGGCGCTGACGGTGCAGCAGAAGGCCGTGGGCGAGGCCGAGGCCGCGACGAAGCGCTCCGCCAAGGACGCCGAAGAGGCTCAGGCCCCCGTCGAGGCTGCCGCTGAGGAGTCGAAGGACGCGTAAGCGTTCTGCCGGGGGACTGCGCGTCGGCGGCCGCGGCTGTTGTCGTGGCTGGTCGCGCAGTTCCCCGCGCCCCTTCGGGGCGCGTTTGTGGGCCCGTTCCCTTCAAGGGGCGGGCCCGCTTTTTTTGTTGCTGAGAGGATCTGTGTGTGAGTGACGAAGCGCTGCCCGGGCATGTACGTATCCGCCTCGATCTCTCCTACGACGGCACCGATTTCCACGGCTGGGCCAAGCAGGCCGGCGGGAAGCGGACCGTGCAGGGGGAGATCGAGGACGCGCTGCGCACGGTGACGCGGTCCAAGGAGACGTACGAGCTGACCGTGGCCGGGCGCACCGATGCCGGGGTGCACGCGCGCGGGCAGGTGGCGCACGTCGATCTGCCGGCCGAGCTGTGGGCGGAGCACCGTGAGAAGCTGCTCAAGCGGCTCGCCGGACGGCTCTCGAAGGATGTGCGGATCTGGCGGCTGACCGAGGCGCCGGAGGGGTTCAACGCCCGGTTCTCGGCGATCTGGCGGCGGTACGCGTACCGGGTCACCGACAACCCCGGGGGCGTGGACCCGCTGCTGCGCGGCCATGTGCTCTGGCACGACTGGCCGCTCGACGTGGAGGCCATGAACGAGGCCGCCCGGGCGCTGCTCGGCGAGCACGACTTCGCGGCGTACTGCAAGAAGCGGGAGGGCGCGACCACCATCCGCACGCTCCAGGACCTGAGCCTGGCGCGGGGCGCGGACGGGGTCGTCACGGCGACGGTTCGGGCGGACGCGTTCTGCCACAACATGGTCCGCTCGCTGATCGGCGCGCTGCTGTTCGTCGGCGACGGGCACCGGGGCCCCGAGTGGCCCGGGAAGGTGCTGGCCGCCGGGGTGCGCGACTCCGCCGTCCATGTCGTACGACCGCACGGGCTGACCCTCGAAGAGGTCGGCTACCCCGCCGACGAGCTGCTGGCCGCCCGTAACAAGGAGGCCCGCAACAAGCGCTCGCTGCCGTCGGCGGGGTGCTGCTGAGCTAGCGGTTCGCCGCCGCCGAGGCCTGGGCCTGGCCGCGGCGGTGGATCTGCTGGAAGGTGAACTCCGCCACGTCGTCGCCGGCGCGGAAGACCGCGGTGTCCTTGGTGGTGACGTTCTTGCCGTTGGTGAACCCGGCGAGGGTGAAGTAGGCGTAGCGGCCGTAGGCGTTGCGGGTCGAGCGGCAGGTCGCGCCGTCGCAGAAGGCGGCGACGCCCTTGCCGGACAGCGCGCGCACGATGCTGTGGTCGTCCGTCTGCCGCCGCGCCTTCGTGGCCTGGGCCTCGGTGTCGAACAGGGCGACGCCGACGGTGACCGCGATGTCGCCGTCGGTGTACGTGGCGCGCATCACCCGGGTGCAGCCGTCGGCGGTGAGGATCTTGGGCAGCGAGCCGCCTGCCGCCGCCGCGCAGCTGGTGGTGTCGCCGGTGGCGCCCTTCTTGTACACCGTGCCGCCCATGGTGAGCCGCGTGCCCGGGAACAGGGTGGCGGGGCTCAGCGGGGCGGTGTCCTTCTTGGCGCTGGATATGAAGACCTTCGGGTCCAGCGGCGGCGGGGCGCTGGTGGGCGCGAAGGACGGCGCGGTGGGGGAGCCGTCGGGCAGCGAGGCGCTGGGCACCTGTGTGGGGTGCCCGGAGGCGTTGTCGTGCCCGCCCGCGGAGACGACGGCGAGGGCGACCGCGGCGCCGACGGCGACCGTGGCGAGCGCTCCGCCGCCGATGAACAGCAGCTTGCGCCGCTTGCCGCGGGTCTCCGAGGCGTCCGCGAGCGCGGCCCAGTCGGGTGTCCCCTCGTCGCCGCCGCCGCTCCAGGGCTGCTGAGGCTGCTGGGGCTGCTGTGATTGCGGTTTCCAGGGATCCCACTGAGACTGGGGTCCCCCCTGCCCATAACTCATGGGGCGCATCTTAGACGCGGGGGATCACGGGGAATACCGAGCGGCGGCCCGCCGGGCGGCCTGCCTCGTTTTGACCCGTCCGGGGGCCGCCAGGTAACCTGCTTCTTCGTTGTGTATTGGCTTGCTCATTCTCACGGGACGGGCCCTTACACCGGTCCACCGGGCCGATGACCAGCGATCAGCACGCGGTTTGCGTCACCGCGGTGCGGTCGAGGCTGTCGTGATCGTTTCGGTGACCTGTTCAGGACCATTCACTCGAAGCGAAGGCTACGAACCGTGCGTACGTACAGCCCCAAGCCCGGCGATGTGACGCGCCAGTGGCACGTCATTGACGCTCAGGACGTCGTCCTGGGTCGTCTCGCCACCACTGCCGCGTCCCTGCTCCGGGGCAAGCACAAGGCGATCTACGCGCCTCACGTCGACACCGGTGACTTCGTCATCATCATCAACGCCGACAAGGTGCACCTGTCCGGCAACAAGCGGACCCAGAAGATGGCGTACCGCCACTCCGGTTACCCGGGTGGTCTGCGCGCGGTCCGCTACGACGACCTGCTGGCGAACAACCCCGAGAAGGCCGTCGAGAAGGCCGTCAAGGGCATGCTCCCCAAGAACACTCTGGGCCGTCAGATGCTCTCGAAGCTGAAGGTCTACAAGGGTGACCAGCACCCGCACGCTGCCCAGCAGCCGGTGCCGTTCGAGATCACCCAGGTCGCGCAGTAATTCCGGCCACCCCCAAAGCTGAAGAGAATCTGAGGAGAATCGTGGCCGAGACCACTGCCGAGCAGCCGCTCGAAGAGCTTGACATCGACAGCTACACCACCGAGTCCGAGGTCCCCGTCGAGGGTGAGTACACCTCGGAGTCCATGGCCTCCCGCTTCGGCGAGCCCCAGCCGGCCGCCGGCCTGGGCCGTCGCAAGAACGCCATTGCCCGCGTCCGGATCGTCCCGGGCACCGGCAAGTGGAAGATCAACGGCCGCACCCTCGAGGACTACTTCCCGAACAAGGTGCACCAGCAGGAGGTCAACGAGCCCTTCAAGGTGCTCGAGCTCGAGGGCCGTTACGACGTCGTCGCCCGCATCGCGGGTGGCGGTGTCTCCGGTCAGGCCGGTGCGCTCCGTCTCGGTGTCGCCCGTGCGCTGAACGAGGCGGACGTCGACAACAACCGTGGTGCCCTGAAGAAGGCCGGCTTCCTGCGCCGCGACGACCGCGCGGTCGAGCGGAAGAAGGCCGGTCTGAAGAAGGCCCGTAAGGCTCCGCAGTACAGCAAGCGCTAAACAGCGGGAGCTGCTGCTCGTACTCCGAACGCCCCGGCGGCACGCCACATGTGCCGTCGGGGCGTTCGTTTATCCCAGCCAAGGGCGTATAACGACACAAGACGCTCAAAGGCTTGTGTGATCGGATGGCGAGGCGCCCCCCATCGCTGTGGCGCCCGTCCGTTTACGCCATCGACGCTTCCTCAGGAGGACAAGTGGGACGACTCTTCGGCACGGACGGCGTGCGCGGTGTCGCCAACGCGGATCTGACCGCGGAGATGGCCCTTGGCCTCTCCGTGGCCGCGGCGCATGTGCTGGCCGAGGCGGGTACCTTCGCGGGCCACCGGCCGAAGGCCGTGGTCGGTCGGGACCCGCGTGCGTCCGGGGAGTTCCTGGAGGCCGCGGTGGCCGCGGGCCTGGCGAGCGCGGGCGTGGACGTCCTGCTGGTCGGCGTGCTGCCGACGCCGGCGGTGGCCCATCTCACCGGCGCGCTCGGCGCCGACCTCGGTGTGATGCTCTCCGCGAGCCACAACGCCATGCCGGACAACGGCATCAAGTTCTTCGCGCGCGGCGGTCACAAGCTCGCCGACGAGCTGGAGGACCGGATCGAGGCGGTCTACGAGTCCCACCGGCACGGCGAGCCCTGGCAGCGGCCGACGGGCGCCGGGGTGGGGCGGCTGCGGCCCTACGACGAGGGTTTCGAGCAGTACGTCGGCCATCTGCTGTCGGTGCTGCCCAACCGGCTGGACGGGCTGAAGATCGTCCTGGACGAGGCGCACGGCGCGGCCGCGGGGGTCTCGCCGGAGGCGTTCACCCGGGCCGGTGCCCAGGTCGTCACGATCGGCGCGGAGCCGGACGGACTCAACATCAACGACGGCTGCGGCTCGACCCATCTCGGGCTGCTGAAGGCGGCGGTGATCGAGCACGGCGCGGATCTCGGCATCGCGCACGACGGCGACGCCGACCGGTGCCTCGCGGTGGACCACACCGGCGAGGAGGTCGACGGCGACCAGATCCTCGCGGTGCTGGCGCTGGCGATGCGGGAGCGCGCCGCGCTGCGGGCCGACACCGTGGTGGCGACCGTGATGTCCAACCTCGGCTTCAAGCTGGCGATGGAGAAGGCCGGGATCCAGCTGATGCAGACCGCGGTCGGCGACCGGTACGTGCTGGAGGAGATGAAGCAGCACGGGTACGCGCTCGGTGGTGAGCAGTCCGGGCATGTGATCATCCTCGACCACGCGACGACGGGTGACGGGACGCTGACGGGGCTGCTGCTGGCGGCGCGGGTGGCGCAGAGCGGTCGTAGCCTGCGCGAACTGGCGTCCGTGATGGAGCGGTTGCCGCAGGTGCTGATCAATGTGCCGGACGTGGACAAGTCGCGGGTGCGGACGTCGGCCGACCTGGCCGCGGCGGTGTCCGAGGCCGAGCGGGAACTCGGGTCCACGGGGCGGGTGTTGCTGCGCCCGTCCGGGACCGAGCCGCTGGTGCGGGTCATGGTCGAGGCGGCGGACATCGAGCAGGCGCGGGCGGTCGCCGGGCGGCTCGCGGACGCGGTGAAGTCCGCGCTCGGATAGTTCCGGTAGTTCCGGTAGCTCCGGTAGTTCCGGGTTCGGGGAGGGCGGGACCGCGCGTCGCGGGCCGCGGGTGGTTCGCGGCTCGTCGCGCCCACGCGGCGGAGCCGCATGTACGCACAGCCCCGCGCCCCTAAGGGCGTTGCTGCCGCCGCTTCCAGAGGAGCTGCTGGGCCAGCAGCGTCAGGGTGCCCGCCAGGATGATGCCCAGCAGGTTCAGCAGGAGTTGGTCGGTCGAGCCCAGGGTCTGGGACATGTCGCCGTAGGCGAGGGCGACGGCCGCGTTCGCGGCGGCCGGGACCGTGGTGACCGAGATGGCCACGCCCACGAGGGCGGCGGACTTGGCGGAGGTCAGGGAGAGGGTGCCGGCCACGCCCGCGAGCAGCGCCACGATGAACGAGAAGGCGTCGGGGGCGTAGACGAACGCGGTGTTGGGGCGCCGGCCCTCCAGGGCGGAGCGGTGGAACAGGCCGGCGGCGTCCATGAAGAGGCTGAAGCCGACCGTCACCGCCATCGCCACCGCGAAGCCCACGAGCAGCGCGGTCCCCGAGCGCAGCGCCAGGCGCGGATGGCGCCGGACCATGGCCGTGCAGATGCCTGCCAGCGGGCCGAACTCCGGTCCCACGGCCATCGCGCCGACGATCAGGACGGCGTTGTCCAGCACCACTCCGCAGGCCGCGATCATCGTGGCCAGCGTGATGAAGGCGAGGTAGGTGACCGACAGGGTCGACTCCTCGTGGGTGGCCTCGGTCAGGCCCTCCCACAGCACCGCGTCCGCCCCCTCGCCCGGGGCGTCCCGCTCCGCCTTGTCGGCGCGCCGGGACAGCGAGAGGTCGATGTTCTCCACGGCGATGGAGCCGGTGTCGTCCAGGCCCAGGCGCCGGAGCCCGGCGATGAGCGCGTCGGCCGCCTCCCGCGCGACATCGCACATCACCAGGTCACCGGCCGGATCGCGGGCGGCCCCCGGTATCACCGCGAGGTGCGCGGTGCCGACCGTCGCCTCGACGAGTCGCACCACCTCGTCGGTCCGTTCGGCCGGGGACATCAGGCGCAGATGCAGCATGGCGCCTTTGTAGCAGGTGCGCCGTGCCCTACAGCTTGCGCAGGCGCAGGCGCTGGACCTTGTGGTCGGGGCCCTTGCGGACGATCAGGGTGGCGCGGCCCCGGGTCGGGGCGATGTTCTCGGTCAGGTTGGGTTTGTTGATCGTGCGCCACAGGGTGCGGGCGTAGTCCAGGGCCTCGTCCTCGGAGACCTGGGTGTACTTGCGGAAGTACGAGTCGGGGTCCTGGAAGGCCGTCTGGCGCAGCTTGCGGAAGCGGTTGAGGTACCAGCGCTCGATGTCCTCGCCGCTCGCGTCGACGTACACACTGAAGTCGAAGTAGTCGGCGAGGCCCACGCGGGTGCGGCCGTCCTTGCCGGGCAGGGCGGGCTGGAGGACGTTCAGGCCCTCCACGATCAGGATGTCGGGGCGCCGGACCGTGAGCTTCTGCTCCGGGACGATGTCGTAGATGAGGTGCGAGTAGACCGGGGCCGTCACCTCGCTCTTGCCGGCCTTGATGTCGGCGACGAAGCGGGTCAGCGCGCGGCGGTCGTAGGACTCGGGGAAGCCCTTGCGGGACATCAGGCCCCGGGCCTCCAGCTCCCTCGTCGGCAGCAGGAAGCCGTCGGTGGTGACCAGCTCCACGTGCGGATGCTCGGGCCAGCGGGACAGCAGGGCCTGGAGGAGACGGGCGACGGTGGACTTGCCGACGGCGACCGAGCCGGCGACGCCTATCACGAACGGCGTGCCGGACTGGGAGCCCTGCTCACCGAGGAAGGTGTTGAGCGCGCCTCGCAGGCCGTCGGTCGCGCCGACGTAGAGGTTCAGCAGGCGCGACAGCGGGAGGTAGATGTCGCGCACCTCGTCCAGGTCGATCACATCGCCCAGACCGCGCAGCTTCTCCACCTCCTCGGCAGTGAGCGGCAGCGGCGTCTTGTCGCGCAGCGCGCTCCACTCGGCTCGGGTGAGGTCGACGTAGGGAGTCGCCTCCGGCCTGTGCCGGTGGGCGCTCCGGGGCATCGAGGGGACCGGTGAGATCACATTCCATTGTTAACGGAGTTTGAACGGGGTGGCGGGGTGGGGTGCGTCACGCCGACGGTGGTGTGCGTCACGCGGACGTTCCCACCCCGCACCGGCCGGTGCCGCGGGCCCCGGTCAGGTGTTGATCAAGGACACCTGACGGGAGTTCTGGAGGATGCTGCCGAACTGCGGGATGGCGTTGAGGATCTCCATCCCGACCTGTCCGGGCTTGAACAGCCGGGCCCCCGCGGCGCCGATCCGGCGCGTGCCGTCCGCCGTGATGCCGGAGGGCAGCACGGTGACGGTGCCGTCGCCGTTGTCCGCCCAGGGGGTGCCGGCGATCAGATCGGCGCCGCCGTCGTGGTCGAGGTCGGTGAGCAGCACGGCCGTACCGAAGTTGCCGTCCGGGCTGCCGGGGACGCCGTGGTTGCCCTGGTAGAAGTACTGCGGCGCGGCGCTGGTGTCGACGCCCGACGTCGAGCCGTACAGCACGGTGACGGTGCCCATGTTGTAGTGCATGTTCCCCCACAGCCGCATGTTCTCCTGGGGGGCGCCGACGGCCAGGTCGAGCAGGCCGTCGCCGTTGATGTCGCCGAGGGCGACCGACTGGCCGAACTTGTCCCAGTTCTCGGAGTCGCCGGGGACGTTGCCGGACTCCTGGGTGATGGTCTGGACGCGGCTGGAGGGGCCCGAGGCGGAGCCGTAGGTGACGACGACCTTGCCGCCGATCGGGCCGTTCGCGGTGTTCCTGCCCCAGTAGACGCCGGTGACGATGTCGCCGCGGCCGTCGCCGTCGAGGTCGCCGATGGCGCCGGCGACCCCGCCGGGCATCTTCTTGGCGCTGGTGGCCGAGGGGCCGGTGGCGGTGCCGGGCACGAAGTAGTTGACGTCGTAGTACGTGCCGTCGGCGCCCTTGGTGGGGTTCAGGCCGTTGACCATCAGGTCCGCGCGGCCGTCGCCGGTGACGTCCCCGGCGGTGAGGTTGGTGATCCCGGCCTCCGGCGCGGAGCGCAGCGGCAGGGTGCGGGTGGCGAGGGCGCCGGCCTTGCCGCCGCGCGAGATGCCCTTGCGGAAGGTGTAGAGGGTGGAGCCGTTGGTGCCGACGGCCAGGTCGGTGCGGCCGTCGCCGTCGAAGTCGCCGGCGGCGAGCGAGGCGCCGAAGCGGTCGTGGGCGGCCGGGGCCGGGTCGGGGATCGTGGTGGCCGAGGCCAGGCCCTTCGGGGAGCCCCACATGATCTGCACCAGGCCGCCGTTGACGTCCGTGCCCACGTCCTCCAGCGGGGTGCCGACGGCGAGGTCGGTGTAGCCGTCGTGGTCGAAGTCGCCCGCGGTGGTCGCGGCGCCGAACAGATCGCCGTTCTCGGCCGCGCCCGGCACCCAGGGGGCGTCCTGGGTGATGGTGGTGCGCCGGTCCGCCGAGGCGCCCTGCGCCGAGCCGTAGAGGACGGTGACCGCGCCCACCCGCCACTTGCCGTTCAGCCGGGCGGCCGGGGCGGTGACGGCGAAGTCGCCGTACCCGTCGCCGTTGAAGTCGGTCAGGGGCCGCTTCGCGGCCACCGCGCCCGCGCCGGTCGTCGTGCCCGAACCGGCCGCGGTGGCGGGCCCGGTCAGCCCTACGGTCAGACCCCCGGCCAGCGTCGCGGCGACGGCCGTGGCCAGGACGGTGCGATGTCTGCGCTTCACCTGTGTGTCTCCCGTTGTTCGCTTACGGCGTTCGGCCGGTAGACCTCCGACCCGGTCGCACGGTTGTGCGGATGACCCGGATGCGCCACGAACAGGCCACGGATGTGCTCTGAACGGGCCGAGGATTTCCGAAATCGGGCACGCGGCGCCACTTTTGACGGTCGATCGGCCCGTAGGCTGCGGCTCATGTGCGGAATCGTGGGATACGTAGGGTCGCAGTCGGCACTCGATGTCGTGATGGCCGGGCTGAAGCGACTGGAGTACCGGGGATACGACTCGGCGGGCGTCGCCCTGCTGGCGGACGGCGGTCTGGCCGCCGCGAAGAAGGCCGGGAAACTGGTCAACCTGGAGAAGGAACTGGTCGAACGGCCGCTGCCGGCCGGTTCGACGGGCATCGGACACACCCGCTGGGCCACCCATGGCGGCCCCACCGACGACAACGCGCACCCGCATCTGGACAACGCGGGCCGGGTCGCCGTCGTCCACAACGGCATCATCGAGAACTTCGCGCTGCTGCGCGCCGAACTCGCCGAGCGCGGCCATGAGCTGAGCTCCGAGACGGACACCGAGGTCGTCGCGCATCTGCTGGCCGAGGAGTACTCGGCGGCCGGCGATCTCGCGGAGTCGATGCGGCTGGTGTGCCGGCGCCTGGAGGGCGCGTTCACGCTGGTCGCGGTGCACGCGGACGCCCCGGACGTGGTGGTCGGCGCGCGCCGCAACTCGCCGCTGGTGGTCGGCGTCGGCGAGGGTGAGGCGTTCCTCGCCTCCGACGTCGCCGCGTTCATCGCGCACACCCGCTCGGCGATCGAGCTGGGCCAGGACCAGGTGGTGGAGCTGCGCCGCGACGGGGTGACCGTGACCGGCTTCGACGGGCTGCCCGCCGAGGTGCACTCCTACCACGTGGACTGGGACGCCTCGGCCGCCGAGAAGGACGGCTACGACTACTTCATGCTCAAGGAGATCGCCGAGCAGCCCAAGGCGGTCGCCGACACCCTGCTCGGCCGGATCGACCCGTCCGGCTCGCTCACCCTGGACGAGCTGCGGATCACCCCCGCCGATCTGCGCCAGATCGACAAGGTCGTGATCGTGGCCTGCGGTACGGCCTTCCACGCCGGGCTGATCGCCAAGTACGCCATCGAGCACTGGACGCGGATCCCCTGCGAGGTGGAGCTGGCCAGCGAGTTCCGCTACCGGGACCCGATCCTCGGCGGCCGTTCCCTGGTGATCGCGATCTCCCAGTCGGGCGAGACCATGGACACCCTGATGGCGCTGCGGCACGCCCGCGAGCAGGGCTCCAAGGTGCTGGCGATCTGCAACACCAACGGCTCCACGATCCCGCGCGAGTCGGACGCGGTGCTGTACACGCACGCCGGGCCCGAGGTCGCGGTCGCCTCCACCAAGGCGTTCCTGACCCAGCTGGTCGCCTGCTACCTGGTCGCCCTGTACCTGTGCCAGGTGCGCGGCACCAAGTGGGGCGACGAGATCCAGGCGGTGATCAAGGACCTGTCCAAGATCTCGGACGAGGTCGAGCGCGTCCTGGAGACCATGGAGCCGGTACGGGCGCTGGCGCGCACCCTGGCCGGCAAGGACACCGTGCTCTTCCTGGGCCGGCACGTCGGCTACCCGGTCGCCCTCGAAGGCGCGCTCAAGCTCAAGGAACTCGCCTATATGCACGCCGAGGGCTTCGCGGCGGGCGAGCTGAAGCACGGGCCGATCGCGCTGGTCGAGGAGGACATGCCGGTGGTGGTCGTCGTACCGTCGCCGCGCGGCCGCTCCCTGCTGCACGACAAGATCGTCTCCAACATCCAGGAGATCCGGGCGCGCGGGGCGCGCACCATCGTGATCGCGGAGGAGGGCGACGAGGCGGTCGTCCCGTACGCCGACCACCTGATCCGCATCCCGGTCACGCCGACCCTGCTCCAGCCGGTGGTGGCCACGGTGCCGCTCCAGGTCTTCGCCTGCGAACTGGCCGCGGCCCGGGGCAACGAGGTGGACCAGCCGCGGAACCTGGCGAAGTCGGTGACCGTGGAGTGAGCCGCTGCTCCTGGTGAACCGGGAAGCCCTGGTGGACCGGGAGGCCCTGGTGGACCGGGGCCCCTAGTGGACCGAGAAGCCTCCGTCGACGCGGATCGACTGGCCCGTGACGTAGGCGGAGGCGCGGCCGGCGAGGAAGACGGCGGCGCCCGCGAAGTCCTCGGCGAGGCCGTTGCGCCCGGTCATGGTGCGCGCGGCCAGCGCCGTGACCTTCTCCGGGTCGGCGGACAGCCGCGCGTTGAGCGGGGTCATCACGAAGCCCGGCACCAGGGTGTTGCAGGTGACCCCGTACGGCGACCACGCCTCCGCTGTGAGCGGGCGAGCGACTCCAGGGCGCCCTTGGAGACGCCGTACGCGCCGCTGCTCACGAAGGCCCGGTGCGCCTGCTGGGAGCTGATGTGGATGATCCGCCCGAAGCCGCGCTCGGCCATGCCGGGCCCGAACCGCTGCCCCAGCAGGAAGGGCGCCTCCAGGTTCACGGCCATGGTGGCGTCCCAGACGTCCTCGGTCAGCTCGTCCATCGGGGGCCGCAGATTGATCCCGGCCGAGTTCACCAGGATGTCCGGCTCCCCGAACACCTCCGCCGCCGCCTCGGCCGCCGCCCGGACGCCCGCCCGGCTGCCGAGGTCCCCGGCGACCCCGGCCGCCCGGCACCCGGCCGCCGTCAACTCCTCGACGGTGGCCGCCCGTTGCTCCTCGCCCCGGGCCACGACCACCACGCTCGCCCCGGCCCGCGCCAGCGCCCCGGCGACGGCCCGGCCGATGCCGGAACTGCCCCCGGTCACCACGGCGACACGGCCGGCCAGCGAGAACAGCTCGGTGAGATAGCCCTGTTGGGGCGTGGTGCTCGTCATGCCGGAAGCGTAGAGGGGATGCGCGGGACGCCGCCCCCCTAGGGTGCTGCCCATGAGCATCATCGGAGTCGGGATCGACGTGGCGGAGATCGACCGCTTCCGGGCGTCCCTGGAGCGGACCCCGCAGCTGGCCGACCGGCTGTTCGTGGCCGCGGAGTTGCTGCTGCCCAGCGGGGAGCGGCGCGGCATCGCCTCGCTGGCGGCCCGGTTCGCGGCGAAGGAGGCGCTGGCCAAGGCGCTCGGGGCACCGCCGGGGCTGCTGTGGACGGACGCCGAGGTGTACGTCGAGGACAACGGGCGGCCGCGGCTGCGGGTGCGGGGCACGGTCGCCGCGCGCGCCGCCGAGCTGGGGGTGCGGTCCTGGCACATCTCCCTCAGCCATGACGCGGGCATCGCCTCGGCCGTGGTGGTCGCCGAGGCCTGACCGGCTCCGGTGCGGGCGGTGGGGGCCGACCGGCCGGGCCCGGGTGTGCGCGGTGGGGGTCACGGGGCAGACTCGGTGCCATGCGGAGTGCGTACAGCGTGGAGACGGTGCGGGCGGCCGAGCGGGCCCTGATGGCGCGGCTGCCCGAGGGGGCGCTGATGCAGCGGGCGGCCGCCGGACTGAGCGCCGCCTGCGCCGAACTGCTGGGCCGGGTGTACGGCAGCCGGGTGGTTCTGCTGATCGGCAGCGGCGACAACGGCGGCGACGCCCTGTACGCCGGTGCCCGGCTGGCGCGACGGGGGGCCGGAGTGACGGCCGTCCTCCTGTCGCCCGAGCGGGCGCACGCCCAGGGACTGGCCGCGCTGCGGCGGGCCGGGGGCGTGAGCGCGGTGCCCGAGGCGGCCGACGACGCGATCGGGCGGGCCGACCTCGTGGTGGACGGCATCGTCGGGATCGGCGGCACGGGCGGGCTGCGGCCCGACGCCGAGCGGCTGGTGGCGGCCGTGGCGCGGACCCGGGCCGCGGTGGTCGCGGTGGACCTGCCGAGCGGGGTCGAGGCGGACAGCGGCCAGGTGCGGGGCGCGGCCGTACGGGCGGACCTCACCGTCACCTTCGGCACGTACAAGCCCGGACTGCTGGTGGACCCGGCGCGGGAGTACGCCGGGGTGGTGCGGCTGGTCGACATCGGCCTGGAGCTGCCCGCCGAGCCCGAGCTGGAGGCGCTGCAACACGCGGACGTGGCGCGCCTGCTGCCGCGTCCGGCCGCCGAGAGCGACAAGTACCGGCGGGGCGTGGTCGGCGTCGCGGCCGGTTCCGGGCGCTACCCGGGCGCCGCGGTGCTCGCCGTCTCCGGGGCGCTGCGCGGCGGCGCGGGGGCGGTGCGCTACGTCGGCCCGGCCGCGGAGGCGGTCATCGCCCGCTTCCCCGAGACCCTGGTCTCCGACCGGGGCCCGGCCGGGGCGGGCCGGGTGCAGGCCTGGGTCACCGGTCCCGGCGCGGGCGACGACGCGGCGACCGTCGCCGAGGTGCTGGCCGCCGAGGTGCCGGTGCTGCTGGACGCGGACGGGCTGCGGCTCGCGGACCGGGACGCCGTACGAGGGCGTACCGCGCCCACCCTGATGACTCCGCACGCGGGCGAGGCCGCGGCGCTGCTCGGGGTGGCGCGCGAGGAGGTCGAGGGCGCCCGGCTGGCCGCGGCGCGCGAACTGGCGGCGGTGTACCGGGCGACGGTGCTGCTGAAGGGCTCGACCACGCTGGTCGCGGACACGGCGGGCGGCGCGGTACGGGTGAACGCCACCGGCACCCCCTGGCTGGCCACCGCGGGCAGCGGCGATGTGCTCTCCGGTCTCGGCGGCTCGCTGCTCGCCGCAGGCCTGTCCGCCCTGGACGCGGGCAGCGTCGCCGCGTATCTGCACGGACTGGCGGGCCGGTTCGCGGCGCAGGGCGCGCCGGCCGGTGCGCATGACGTGGCGGAGTGCGTGCCGGAGGCCTGGCGGGACGTGCGGGACTGAGGAGGCGGAGCGGGGGCGGAGCGGGGGCGGGGCGGGGTACGGGACGTCGTGGCACCGGCGCCGGTCAACTGCCGTACCCCTACCGCCCCCTGCGCCCGCGCGGTGGCCGTACCCGCACCGCCGCCGGGAGCCGGGCGCGCGCTCTGAGAGACTGGGGGCGCCATGACTGAGACAGCAGCTGTGCCGACCGCCCCGCTCCGTGCCCGTGCCGAGATCGATCTGGGCGCGCTGCGCGCCAATGTGCGGACCCTGCGTGCCCGCGTGGGGGACGCGGCCGTGATGGCCGTCGTCAAGGCCGACGGATACGGCCACGGCGCGCTGCCCTGCGCCCGCGCGGCCGTCGAGGCCGGGGCCACCTGGATCGGCACCGCCCTGCCCGAGGAGGCCCTCGCGCTGCGCGCGGCCGGGCTGACCCAGCGCGTCCTGTGCTGGCTGTGGGTGCCCGGGGGGCCCTGGCGGCAGGCGATCGAGGCCGACATCGACGTGTCCCTCAGCGGGATGTGGGCGCTGCGGGAGGTCACCGAGGCCGCCCGCGCCGCCGGACGGACCGCGCGCATCCAGCTCAAGGCCGACACCGGGCTCGGCCGCAACGGCTGCCAGCCCGGCGCCGACTGGGCGGAGCTGGTCGCCGCCGCGCTGCGCGCCGAGGCCGAAGGACTGGTCCGGGTCACCGGACTGTGGTCGCACTTCGCCTGCGCCGACGAGCCGGGCCACCCCTCCATCGACGCCCAGCTCACCCGCTTCCGGGAGATGGTGGCGTACGCCGAGGAGCAGGGGGTGCGCCCCGAGGTGCGGCACATCGCCAACTCGCCCGCCACGCTCACCCTTCCGGAGACCTATTTCGACCTGGTCCGTCCCGGTATCGCCATGTATGGCCTCTCGCCCAGCCCCGAGGTCGGCACCCCGGCGGACTTCGGACTGCGCCCGGTGATGACGCTCAGCACCTCGCTCGCCCTGGTCAAGCGGGTGCCGGGCGGACACGGGGTCAGTTACGGCCACCACTACGTCACCCCCGGCGACACCACCCTCGGCCTGGTCCCGATCGGCTACGGCGACGGCGTCCCGCGGCACGCCTCCGGCGCCGGGCCCGTGCTGGTCGACGGCAAGTGGCGGACGGCCGCCGGGCGGGTCGCCATGGACCAGTTCGTGGTGGACCTCGGCGGCGACGAACCGCCGGTCGGCGCCGAGGCCGTGCTCTTCGGCCCCGGCGACCGGGGCGAGCCCACCGCCGAGGACTGGGCGACGGCGTGCGGCACGATCGTGTACGAGATCGTCACGCGCATCGGAAGCAGGGTGCCGCGCGTCTATGTCGATGACGTCAACGGCGTCAACGGCGTCAACGGCGTCGACGACGTCAACAAGGACGTGCGCGGATAACCCGTCCGAGGAAAAGACCGCGACCGGCTGCCTCAAATCACGTGTAACAACGGTCACATCCGCGCACCCGGTCGCACTCGTCTCGGCGAACATCGGTACGGCACATCCGTAGGGCGAGTCGGTACGGGGCGATTCGGTACGACGATTCGGTACGACGGCGAGGAGGAGCGGCACGTGAGCGACAGCAGGGCGGAGACCGTGACGGACGCCGTCGCCTCGGCGGCCGGGAGCTGGCGCAGGGCGACGGGCATCGCCGGTGCCGCGATAGGCGTCCTCGCCGCGGGCGCGGCGGCCGGGGTCGCCGTCGAGCGGATGACGGTGGGCCGCGCGGTGCGCCGCAAGGCACGTCTCGCCCTGGACTCCGCGGGGCCCTACGGCACCCTGCGCGGCACCCCGGGCAAGGCGTACGCCGATGACGGCACCGAGCTGTACTACGAGGTCGACGAGGTGGCGCCGGACGCGGGCGGGTCGCCCGCCGCGCGCCGGCTGCGGCTCTTCGGCCGCAAGGCGCCGGCCCCGGTCACCGTCGTCTTCTGCCACGGCTACTGCCTCAACCAGGACTCCTGGCACTTCCAGCGGGCGGCCCTGCGCGGGGTCGTGCGCACGGTGCACTGGGACCAGCGCAGCCACGGCCGCTCCGGGCGGGGCGTGGCACAGAGCCGGGACCGGGAGCCGCTGACCATCGATCAGCTCGGCCGCGATCTGAAGGCGGTCGTCGACGCCGCCGCGCCCGAGGGGCCGCTCGTGCTGGTCGGCCACTCGATGGGCGGGATGACCGTGATGGCGCTCGCCGCGCAGTACCCGGAGCTGATCGCGGAGCGGGTGGTCGCCACCGCGTTCGTGGGCACGTCCTCGGGGCGGCTCGGCGAGGTGAACTTCGGGCTGCCGGTGGCCGGCGTCAACGCGATACGCCGGATCCTGCCGGGGGTGCTCAGGGCGCTCGGGCAGCAGGCGGAGCTGGTGGAGAAGGGGCGCCGGGCGACGGCGGAGCTGTTCGCCGGGATCATCAAGCGGTACTCGTTCGCCGGGCGGGACATCGACCCGGCGGTGGAGCGGTTCGCCGAGCGGATGATCGAGTCCACGCCGATCGATGTGGTCGCCGAGTTCTATCCGGCCTTCACCGACCACGACAAGACGGGGGCGCTGGCCTGCTTCCGGGAGATGCCGGTGCTGGTGCTGGCGGGGGTGCAGGACCTGGTGACGCCGAGCGGGCACAGCGAGGCCATAGCCGACGAGCTGCCGGACGCCGAGCTGGTGCTGGTGCCGGACGCCGGGCATCTGGTGATGCTGGAGCACCCGGAGGTGGTCATAGACCGCCTCGCCGATCTGCTCACCCGCGCGGGGGCGGTGCCCGCAGCGGCTACCGTAAGTTCCTATGGAACGTCCAGCAGCAGCACCGTACGACCCCGCTGAGCACGACCGGGCCGAGACCCGGCTGACGATCACCTCGCCCGAGCAGATGCGCGAGCTGGGGCGGCGCCTCGCCGAGCTGCTGCGCGCCGGGGACCTGGTGATGCTGTCCGGGGAACTGGGCGCGGGCAAGACCACGCTGACCCGGGGGCTGGGGGAGGGGCTCGGGGTGCGGGGCGCGGTCACCTCGCCGACCTTCGTGATCGCCCGGGTGCATCCGTCCCTCGGCGACGGTCCGCCGCTCGTGCATGTGGACGCCTACCGGCTCGGTGGCGGTCTGGACGAGATGGAGGACCTGGACCTCGATGTCTCGCTGTCCGACTCGGTGATCGTCGTGGAATGGGGCGAGGGCAAGGTCGAGGAGCTGACCGAGGACCGGCTCCAGCTCGTCATCGACCGCGCGGTCGGCGACACCACGGACGAGGTGCGGCAGGTGACCCTCACGGGGCTCGGCGCGCGCTGGGCCGAGGCGGGCCTGGAGACCCTCACGGCCTGACCCGGCAGGGTTTTCCGACAGGCCGTCGGCAAGATGTTGCGTGGCCATCCCGGGCGTGATGACATGGTGTCCAGCCCGTAGTCAGGCATGCCTAACTACGCCGCCGCACCTCAGGAGGCGCCCATGCCCGCCCCCCGCCCCCCGAAGACCCCCGCCCCGGTCCCCATGCAGGCCCTGCTGGCGTCCTGCGCCGCCGCGGCGACCCTCTCCAGCCCCCCGCGCCCGCCGGAGCCCCGGGCCCCTCAGCAGACGGCCACCCCTCGCCGCGCCGCGTAAGCCTCCGGCGGCCGGGCCGTAGATCGCCGGAAGCGGCGCCTGCCTGCCCGCTTTCCGGCGCGGTCGGACCATCTACCGGCGGCCGGACCATCTACCGGCGGCCGGGTCGCTCCGGTGTGCCGACGCCCCGCGAGATCGTCGGCTCATAGGGTCGTCACGCCCCTCTGGCCGCGGGCTACCGGCCCCGTAAGCTCGCCGCACCTGCCGTCCGGCCCCCGAGAGGGGTGGCCCGAGCGGTCAGGGGTGGGCAACCTCTGCTGGGCGGTCACACCCGGAGTGGGCGCCGCCCTCCACGAGATTGCCGCCCGGGGCGTGGCAGCGACGCGGCAGGCGCTACCGCTCCGCGCGGGATCGCTCGGCGCCACGGAGGAGCCCCGTCCCGACAGGGCTGTCGGCCCTGCGAGAGACACCGGGTTCCCAGGACCGCCCGGCCTCCGGGTGCGTGTCCTCCGCAGGGGGTCGCCTCGCCCCCGTGCGAACGCACCGTTCCCCACAGGGGCGCCGGTCCTCGGGGGCGTGTCCTCCGCAGGGTTGTCTCACTCCCGTGAGCGCTTCGTTGCGCACAGGGGCGTCGGGCTCCAGGGCGGCGCCGCCCGGCGCTCGGGGGGCGTGTCCTCCGCACGGTTGCCTCGCCCCTCGTGAGCGCGTCGCTCTCCGCAGGGTCGCCGGTCCCAGGGTGGTCGTACCAGCAGGGCCGCCAGTCCGCCGGGGGCGTGCCCTTCATAGGGGGTTGTCTCGCTCCCGTGAGCGCTTCGTTCTCCACAGAGGCGCCGAGCCCCAGTGCCGTCGTGCCAGCAGGACCGCCCGGCCCGCGGAGGGCGTGTCCTTCGCGGGGTTGCCTTGCCCTTGTGAGTGCGTCGTTCTCCACAGGGTCGCCGGGCCCCAGGACCGCCCGGTCCCCGGGGGTGTGACCTCCGCAGGAGGTTGCCTCGCCCCTCGTGAGCACGTCGTTCCGCACAGGGGCGCCGGGCCCCAGGGTGGTCGTACCAGCAGGGCCGCCCGGCCCCCGGGCCGCCGTCCCGCAGGGCCGTCGGCTTCGAAAAGCTGCCGGTTCCCAGGGGTGGCCGCTCCGGAAAGCCGCTGGTTCCCAGGGCTGGCCGCTCCGGAAAGCCGCCGGTTCCCAGGGCGGGCCCGCTCTGGGATGTCGTCGGTTGCCGAAGGGGGCGGTGTTACCGGCGGAGCCCTCAGTGGATGACCATGATCCGTTCGCCGATCGTGGCGAATTTCCACATCGCCTCGCCGTCCGCGCGGCTCTCGCGGATGCCGCCCGTCTTGGTGCCCGCGTCGGGGGCCGGGACGGCGTCGGGGGTGGTGGGGGCGGAGAAGCCGATGGTGACGCCGTCGACCGTGGTGAAGCGGACCACGTGTTCGATGGGGATGCCGTCCGTGCCGGTGACGGCGTGGGAGCGGGAGGTGACCCAGTACGTGCCGACGGGCGGGTCCACCGTGCCGGGGCGGACGCGGAAGGTGCGCAGCGCCCGGTTGCCGGCGCCGACCAGCCAGACCCGGTCGTCGTCCACCGAGTACACCACCCGTTCACCCTTGCCGGAACCGCTCGGCAGGGCGGTCGGGTGACGCCGGTCCCGGGGTGCCTTCGTGGCCTGCCCGCCGGGTGAGCCGTTCGCCGAGGGACGGGCGCCCAGCCCCGCCGGTACCGTCGCGTACGCCTCGTAGGCCAGGAAGCCGACCACGCCGACGGCCGCCGCGGTGAGGCCGGCCACGATTCCCGAGCTGGTCCCTGCCACCTGCTTCCACCTCCGCCGTGCGCGATATGTCGTACTTCGTACAGACCGTAGCAGCCGGTGACCGTCCGCCCCGGGCGGCCGTGCGCGAGGCGCGGGCGCCGTAGGCTGTTCGCGTGCTCTTGCTCGCTCTGGATACCGCAACGCCCGCCGTCACCGTCGCCCTGCACGACGGCACGGACGTCATCGCCTCGTCGAAGCAGGTGGACGCGCGCCGACACGGGGAGCTGCTGCTGCCGGCCGTCGACCGGGTCCTCACCGAGGCCGGACTCAAGCTGGAGACGGTCACCGGGATCGTCGTCGGCACCGGACCCGGCCCCTACACCGGACTGCGCGTCGGTCTGATGACCGCCGACACCTTCGGCCTGGCGCTCGGCGTCCCCGTGTACGGCGTGTGCACCCTGGACGGCCTCGCCTACGCCGCCGACATCGAGAAGGGCCCCTTCGTCGTGGCGACCGACGCCCGGCGCAAGGAGGTCTACTGGGCGACGTACGCCGACTCCCGCACCCGGCTGACCGGCCCGGCCGTCGACCGCCCGGCCGACATCGCCGAGCAGGTCGCCGGGCTCCCGGCGGTCGGCGCGGGCGCCCTGCTCTACCCGGACACGTTCCCGCGCGCCCATGAGCCCGAGCATGTGTCCGCCGCCGCGCTGGCCGCGCTCGCCGCCGAGCGGCTGGCCGCCGGGGAGGAACTGCCCGCGCCGCGGCCGCTGTACCTGCGCCGCCCGGATGCGCAGGTCCCCAAGAACTACAAGGTGGTCACCCCGAAGTGACCGTCGAACTGCGCGAGATGCGCTGGTGGGACATCGACCAGGTGCTGGAGCTGGAGAAGGACCTGTTCCCCGAGGACGCCTGGTCCCGGGGCATGTTCTGGTCCGAGCTGGCCCACTCCCGGGGCGCCGCGGCCACCCGCCGCTATGTCACCGCCGAGGACGGCACCGGCCGGGTCGTCGGCTACGCGGGCCTCGCCGCCTCCGGCGACCTCGCCGACGTCCAGACCATCGCCGTCGCCCGCGACCTCCAGGGCTCGGGGCTCGGCGGGCGGCTGCTGACCGATCTGCTGCGGGCGGCGACCGCGTTCGAGTGCCACGAGGTGATGCTCGAAGTCCGGGTGGACAACCTCCGCGCGCAGAAGCTGTACGAGCGCTTCGGCTTCGCCCCCATCGGGTTCCGGCGCGGCTACTACCAGCCGGGGAACGTGGATGCCCTGGTGATGCGCCTGACCGACCCTTCCGCATCTGTTCAAGGAACCGAGATCAATGGCTGACGAACCCCTCGTCCTCGGCATCGAGACCTCCTGCGACGAGACCGGCGTCGGCATCGTGCGCGGCACCACCCTGCTGGCCGACGCCGTCGCCTCCAGCGTGGACGAGCACGCCCGCTTCGGCGGTGTCGTCCCCGAGGTCGCCTCCCGCGCCCATCTGGAGGCGATGGTCCCGACCATCGACCGCGCCCTGAAGGAGGCCGGGGTCAGCGCCAAGGACCTCGACGGCATCTCGGTGACCGCGGGCCCCGGTCTCGCGGGCGCCCTCCTGGTCGGCGTCTCCGCCGCCAAGGCGTACGCCTACGCCCTCGGCAAGCCCCTCTACGGCGTCAACCACCTCGCCTCCCACATCTGCGTGGACCAGCTGGAGCACGGCCCGCTGCCCGAGCCGACGATGGCGCTGCTGGTCTCCGGCGGCCACTCCTCGCTGCTGCTGTCCTCGGACATCACCTCTGACGTCCGGCCGATGGGCGCGACCATCGACGACGCGGCCGGTGAGGCCTTCGACAAGATCGCCCGCGTGCTGAACCTGGGCTTCCCCGGCGGCCCGGTCATCGACCGGTACGCCAAGGAGGGCGACCCCGCCGCGATCAGCTTCCCGCGCGGTCTGACCGGCCCGCGCGACCCCGCGTACGACTTCTCCTTCTCCGGCCTCAAGACCGCCGTGGCCCGCTGGATCGAGGCGAGGCGCGCGGCCGGTGAGGAGGTCCCGGTGCGCGATGTGGCCGCGTCCTTCCAGGAGGCCGTGGTGGACGTGCTCACCCGCAAGGCCGTGCGCGCCTGCAAGGACGAGGGTGTCGACCATCTGATGATCGGCGGCGGGGTGGCCGCCAACTCCCGGCTGCGCGTCCTCGCCCAGGAGCGCTGCGAGGCGGCCGGCATCCGGCTGCGGGTGCCGCGCCCCAAGCTGTGCACGGACAACGGCGCGATGGTGGCCGCGCTCGGCGCCGAGATGGTCGCCCGTAACCGGGCCGCCTCCAGCTGGGACCTGTCGGCCGATTCCTCCCTGCCGGTCACCGACCCGCATGTGCCGGGCAACCACGACCATGTGCACGAGGTCAGCAAGGAGAACCTGTACTCATGACGGTCGCGCTGATGTGGGAGGCGCGCGCGGCCGAGGGCCGGGGCGGGGAACTCCTCGCCTGGGCCCGTGAACAGCGGCTCGACCGGGAGCCGTCGCGCCGCGAGACCTTCCGCGCGCCGCAGGACCGGGTGCTGGTCATCACGTGGTGGGCGGAGCCGTACGACGCGACGCTGCCGGAACTCCCGGAACCGGGCCCGGAGTTGGTGACGAGGCCCGTGCACCGCTGGCGTTTCGAGGCGGTCGCGTCCGAATAGGGGCGGCTAAGTCCCCTTTGTCTCGGGCGAGTTTGCGGCCACCGCTCGCGTCGGTCTATGATCATCACACAGCGAACGGCCGGAAAGCCGGTACGAACGCAGTGCGTTGGTGGTCCAAGGAAAGACGTCCCGCTTCCTGCGGGGAGATGCAGGTGCAAGGCCTGCCCGGCGCTCCACTCACACCCCGCCTCCGGTTTCCGGAGGCGGGGTGTTTGCGTCGGGCCCGTGCGGTCAGGCCTCCGTCCCCGTCTCCGTCACCTCGCACCGCAGCCGCCGCCCCGCGCCCACCGGCCGCACCGGGCCGGTCAGCCGCAGCCGCGCCCGGTGCCGTACGTCCGTGCTCGACGCGGCCAGCCGCAGCTCCAGCTCGCCCGGCTCCACGATCCGGGTGCCCGCGCGGTCCGGGAAGGCGGAGAGGTCGGTGTGGAAGCGGAAGGTGAGGCGGCGGGACTCGCCGGGGGAGAGTTCCACCCGCCGGTAGCCGATCAGGCGGATGTCCGGGCGGGTCACCGAGGCCACCGGATCGTGCAGATACAGCTGGACGACCTCGGCGCCCGCCCGCTCACCCGTGTTGCGGACGGTGAGCGAGAGGTCGTACCCGCCGTCCGTCGGGATCTCCGCTCCGGGCCCGCTGAAGTCCTCCCAGGCGAACGCGGTGTACGAGCGGCCGTGCCCGAACGGGTACAGCGGGGTCGGGTCCAGGTTGCTGACCTCACCGGCCAGGCCGAGCGGGGGCTGGAGGTAGGTCCAGGGCTGGCCGCCGGGCCGCTGCGGCACGCTCACCGGGAGCCGCCCGGAGGGGTTCACCCGGCCGGACAGCACCCCGGCGAGCGCCGGACCGCCCTCCTCTCCCGGGAAGAACGCCTGGACGACCGCGGCGAGCCGGCCCTGCCAGCGGCCCAGCGCGTAGGGGCGGCCGGTCAGCAGCACGAGCACCACCGGGACGCCGCTCGCGACCAGCGCGTCCAGCAACTCGGCCTGGGCGCCCGGCAGTCGCAGGTCCTCCGCGTCGCAGCCCTCGCCCGAGGTGCCGCGCCCGAACAGCCCGGCCCGGTCGCCGAGGACGGCCACGCACACATCGGACTCGGCCGCCCGCGCCACCGCCTCGGCGAAATGCGAGGTGTCCGGATCGGAGACCCCGCAGCCCTCCGCGAACCCGACCTTGGCGTCCGGGAGTTCGGCCCGCAGGGCGTCGAGGACGGTCGGGATGTCGATGCCCAGCGGCACCTCGGGGTGGTGGGTGAGCACATGGGAGGGGAAGGAGTAGCAGCCCAGCATCGCCAGCGCGTCCGCCGCGCGCGGCCCGACGACCGCGATCCGCGCGTCCGGGGCCAGCGGCAGCGCCCCGCCCGGGTTGTCCAGCAGCACCACCGACTCCTCGGCGAGTCGCCGGGCCAGCGCCCGGTTGCCTGCCGAGTCCAGGTCGATCTTCTCGCCGGTCTCCGGCGCCCAGTCGGGATCCAGCAGGCCCAGCTCGCACTTCTGCAGCAGCACCCGGCGCGCGGCCCGGTCCACCAGCGCCTCGGGGATCCGCCCGTCGCGTACGGCGTCCACCAGCGGTGTGCCGTAACAGCTCAGCGTGGGCAGCTCGACGTCGATGCCCGCCTCCAGCGCGAGGTGCGCGGCCTCGGCGGGGTCACCGGCCACCCGGTGCAGCGACTGGAGGAAGCCGATGCCGAAGTAGTCGGCGACGACCGTGCCGGTGAACCCCCAGTCCTCGCGCAGCAGTCCGGTCAGCAGCCGGGGGTCGGCCGAGGCCGGGACGCCGTCCGTCTCGGTGTAGGCGGCCATCACCGAGCGGGCGCCGCCCTCGCGCAGCGCCATCTCGAACGGCGGCAGCGTCACCTCCGCCAGCTCCCGCGCGCCCGCGCGCACCGGCGCCAGATTGCGGGCGCCCGCCGAGGACGCGTACCCGGCGAAGTGCTTGAGCGTGGCGATGATCCCGGCCGACTCCAGACCCCGGACGTACGCCGTGCCGATGGTGCCGACCAGGTACGGGTCCTCGCCGATGGTCTCCTCCACCCGGCCCCAGCGCAGATCCCGCACCACGTCCAGGACGGGCGCGAGGCCCTGGTGGACACCGGCCGCGCGCAGATCCCGGCCGATGCGCCCGCCCAGCTCCTCGACGAGCGCGGGGTCGAAGGTCGCGCCCCAGGCCAGCGGCACCGGGTAGGCGGTCGCCTGCCATGCGGTGAAGCCCGCCAGGCACTCCTCGTGGGCCACGGCCGGGATGCCGAAGCGGCCGGCCCCGGCGATCCGGCGCTGGGCGCGGGCCAGTGCCTGCGCGCCCAGCGCCGGGTCCACGGGGGCGGTGCCGAAGGAGCGGGTCAGCTGGCCGAGGCCGAGGGTGATCAGCTCGTCCCAGTCGTGGTCCGCGGTCATCTCGCGCTGGAGCGGGGCGACCCCGTCGCCGTCCGTGGCCGCGCCCACCCAGACGCCGTACAGCTGGGCGGTCTTCTCCTCCAGGGTCATCCGGGCCAGGAGGTCGTCGACGCGGACGGCGGTGGGCAGGGCGGGGTCGCGCCAGGGGGCGCCGGGCGCGGTGCCGGGGGTGGTGCTCATGAAACTCCTGTCGAGAAGGGGGCGCGGGCGGCGGTCACTTGCCGCCCACACCCATCAGGCCGCCCACCAGGGCGCGGCGGGCCACCAGATACACGGCGAAGATCGGAATGCCGGAGAGGACGACCGAGGCGAGCAGGGCGGGGATGTCCACACCGAACTGGCTCACGTAGTTGAACAGTCCGAGGGTCAGCACGCGCGGCCCCTCGGACTGGGTGAAGATCAGCGGGAAGAGGAAGCCGTTCCACGCCTGGAGCGCCGAGTAGATCCCGACGGTGCTGATACCGCCCTTGGACATCGGGATGACCAGCTGGAACAGCATCCGCAGCGGCGAGGCGCCGTCCAGGGCCATCGCCTCGTACACCTCCTCGGAGATGTCCCGGAGGGAGCCGGTGAGCACCAGGATGGCCACCGGCATGGCGAACGCGGCCGTCGGCAGGATGATCGCGAGCAGGCTGTCGTAGAGGTTCAGCTTGGCGATCATCAGATACAGCGGTACGACGACGGCCTGCGCCGGGATGGCGACGCCGAGCAGGAACAGCCGGAAGGCGGCCCCGGACCAGAAGCCCCGGGTGCGTACGGCCACATAGGCGAGCGGCACGCACAGCACCAGCACGATCGCCACGACGGCCACCGCCGCCAGCACGGTGTTCCACAGATAGTGGAAGAACCCGTTGTGCAGCACGGTGCCGTAGTTGGCCAGCGTCGGATGGGCGGGCGGCTTCAGGGCGTTGTTGCCCAGCGCCTCGTCCCGCGGGGTGAGCGAGGCCGTGATCATCGCGTAGACCGGCACGATGACGACGACCAGCCAGACGACCGAGCCGAGACCGGCCAGCGGGTCGGGCCGCCGGGTCCAGTGCCGGCGGCGGCGCCCGCCCGGCCGGGCCGCGGGCGCGGCGCCGGTCTTCACGGGGTGGGGCAGCGTGTCGTGTGACATCTCGTCACATTCCTTCCCGGGTACTGCGCATCGTGCCGAAGCCGGACAGCCGCACCAGCAGCAGCGACAGCGCGGTCGCGGCCACCACCAGGAAGGAGGCGATGGCGCTGGCGTAGCCGAAGTCGTAGCTCTTGAAACCGGCCTCGTACATCAGGTACGGCAGGATCGCCGTGTCGGTGCCGGGGCCGCCCTGGGTGAGGATCAGGACGGTCTCGAAGTAGGTGAGCGAGCCGACGACCATCAGCACGCCGGAGGTGGTCGCCGTGTTGCGCAGCTGGGGCAGCGTGATGGAGAAGAACTGGCGGTAGCGGCCCGCGCCGTCGATGGCCGCGGCCTGGTAGAGGACCTCGGGGATCTGCCGGGCCCCGCCCTGGTAGATCAGGGTGTGGAAGGGGATGAACTGCCAGCCGCCGACGAACACGATGGCGAGGAAGGCCCCGTCGGTGGAGCCGAGGGTGTCGCCGCGGATGATCCCGAAGTTGGGGTCGAGCAGGGCGTAGAACAGCAGCGAGATCGCCGTCGAGGACAGCAGGAACGGCACGAAGAAGATCGCCGACAGGATCGCGCGGTTGCGCTGGCGGCCCGCCGCCCAGACGCCGAGCAGGATCGAGACGACCGTCTGGAAGGCCCAGCTGACGACCGTGAGCAGCACGGTGACGGTGAGGGACTGGGTGAGCCGGTCGTCCGCGAACAGCTTGCGCCAGTTGGCGAGTCCGGCGGGCCGCGGGTCGCCGAGGCCGTTCCACTCGGTGAAGGACAGGCAGAAGGCCAGCACCATCGGGACGGCGGCGAAGAACAGGAAGAACAGGACGCCGGGCAGCGCCAGGGCGGCGTGCGGGCGGCCCGCGTCCGCCCCGGTGCCCCGGCGGGGGCGGATCGGAAGAGCACACGAGGCGCGCGCCCTGGAGGACGTGCGCCGGGAGATCGACGCGGTGCTGACCGTGCGCCAGGACGCGGAGGCCCGGCTGATCCGGCTGCGGGACGTCCTCTCGCGCGCCGCCCTTGGTGGTGCCGACGCTCACTTCAGCCCCTGGAGCGCCGAGACGAACTGGCTCGGCGAGGACTTGCCGACGAACAGCTTGTTGACCTCGGTGAGCATCGGCGTCGACACGTTCGGGTCGACCGCCTGGTCCCAGCTCAGCGTGAACGCCGGGGCGTCCTGCACCATCTTGTACTGGAACGTGGCGAACTCCGGGTTCGGCGAGGCGGCGAGCAGGCTCTCGGCGTTGGTCGTGGTCGGGATGTCACCGTTGGCGATCAGCGCCTTTGCGTACGTCTCGGAGGCGCAGTCGCGCAGGAAGGCGAGCGCCGCGTCCTTGTTGGACGTACGGGCGTTGATCGACCAGTAGTTGGTGGGGTTGCCGACGACATTGCGGATGTCGCCCGCGCCGCCGTCGACGGTCGGGAACGCGGTCCAGCCGAGGCTCTTGCGGGCGAAGTCCGGGAACTTGCCGAGCTGGGTGGAGTACTCCCACGAGCCCATCAGATGCATCGCGGCCTTGCCCTTGGCGAACACGGCCGGGGCGCCGCCGTTGGTGTAGGCGACCGAGTTGAAGCCCTTGCCGAAGGCGCCGTCGTCGATGAGCTGCTTGACCGTCTGGGCGGCCTTCAGGACGGCCGGGTCGCCCCAGCCGGAGGCGTCGCCGTTCTTGATCCGGTCGAAGACCTGGGGCCCGCCGATCCGGTCGACCAGGTACTCCAGCCACATCAGCTCGGGCCAGATGTCCGCGCCGCCGAGCGTGAACGGGGTGATCCCGGCCTTCTTCAGCTTGGTGTTGATGTCCAGCAACTGGTCCCAGGTGGTGGGCGGCTGGAGCTTCCGCTCGGCGAAGAGGGACTTGTTGTAGAAGAGGATCACGGGCTGCATGCCGCGCATGGGGATGCCGTAGTTGTGTCCGCCGATGCCGCCGGCCGTGATCACCGAGGGCAGGAAGCCGCTCTTGAGGACCGGGTCGGAGGCGATGGTGTCGGTGAGGTCCACCAGCTGCTTGGCGTCGCGGTACGCCTTGATCGAGCCGCCGCCCCAGTTGAAGAAGATGTCGGGCGCGTTGGGGGAGCCCATCGCGGTGCGCAGCTTCGCCGGGTACTCGGAACCGGGCACCTTCTCCAGCTTGATCCTGCCCTTGGCCTTCTTCGCGGCGGCCGAGGAGTTGAACCGGTCGATCGCCGCGACCTGGATCTTGGCCGCGTCGTCGCCGTACACGAACGCGGTCAGGGCCCCGCCGCCGCCCGACCCCCCGGAGGAGCCGCAGGCCGTGAGTCCGGCGGTGCCGGCGGCGACGAGTGTGGTGGCACCGGCGCCGAGCACCCAGCGCCTGCTGAACGTGCGCCCGCCGTTGGACGTGGTGGACTCCATGACCCTGGCCCTCGCAATGTTTCGAGTGGGGTTCCGAATGTTCCGGGAACGTATGGCGGAACAAGGGCTTCGTCAAGGGGTCGCGCAGGGATTACGATCGCGGGCATGAAGCCTGGGAAGTCCGTGGAAACGCAGACCGCGACGCTCGCGGAGATCGCCCGCGAGGCCGGGGTGTCCGCTCCGACTGTTTCGAAGGTCCTCAACGGCAGAGCCGATGTCGCGGCCTCGACGCGCACCCGCGTCGAGGAGCTGCTGCGCGCCCACGGCTACCGGCGCAGGCGCGCCGAGGCCTCCCGCTCACCCCTGATCGACCTGGTCTTCCACGAGCTGGAGAGCGCCTGGGCGATGGAGGTCATCCGGGGCGTGGAGAACGTGGCGCAGTCGGCGGGGCTCAGCGTGGTGCTGTCCGAGTCCGCCGGGCGGCTCACCCCCGGCCGCTCCTGGGCCGACCAGGTCGCCGCCCGCCGCCCGCACGGCGTGGTCCTCGTCCTGTCCGAGCTGGACGGCGCCCAGCAGGCGCTGCTGACCAGCAGGTCCATCCCGTTCGTGGTGGTCGACCCGGCCGGCGACCCGGGCCCGGACGTGCCGTCCATCGGCGCCACCAACTGGCAGGGCGGGCTCGCGGCCACCCGGCATCTGGTGGAGCTGGGCCACACCCGGATCGGCGCGATCAGCGGCCCGTCCCGGATGATGTGCAGCCGCGCCCGCATCGACGGCTACCGCGCCGCCCTGGAGACGGCCGGGCTGCCCGTCGACCCCTCGCTGATCGTGGCCGGGGACTTCCACCACGACGCCGGCTACCGCCTGGGCCTGGAGCTGCTGCGCCGCCCGGACCGGCCGACCGCGGTCTTCGCGGGCAACGACCTCCAGGCCGTGGGCCTGTACGAGGCCGCGCGCGAGCTGGGGCTGCGCATCCCGGAGGACCTCAGCGTGGTCGGCTTCGACGATCTGCCGGTGGCCCGCTGGGTGGGCCCCCCGCTGACGACCGTGCGGCAGCCGCTGACCGAGATGGCCGAGGCCGCGGCCCGCCTGGTGCTCGAACTGGGCAGCGCGCACGAGGAACGCGCCGCCACCCGGCTGGAGCTGGCGACCAGCCTGGTGGTGCGTTCCAGCACGGCGGAGGTGCGGGGGAGCGGCGCGTGATCGAAACTTTCGAGGGAGTGTCCGCCGACCGCCGCCGATGAGAATTCCGGAAGAAAACCCCTCCGAGCGGCTTCCGCTAACAGTCCCCTAATAATTCGGACTTACGTTCCTGCCGTGACGCGACACGAGGAGCACGGCCGGCGTTCGAGAGTGCTGCGGATCGCCGGACTCACCCTGGCGGCGGCCCTGGTGCTGGGGGTGGCCACGGCCGGCTATGCGTACTGGCATCTGGACCACAACATCAAGGGCGTCGACATCGACAGCGCGCTCGGCGACGACCGCCCCGCGCACGCGATGATCGCGCCCTCCCCGAGCACCCCCACGGCCGCGGCCGCCCCGCTGCCGGCCGGGTCGCTCAACATCCTGGTGCTGGGCTCGGACTCGCGCAGCGGCAAGGCCGACAAGGAGCTGGGCGGCGGCGACAGTTCGGGCGCCCGCTCGGACACCGCGATGGTGGTGCACCTCGACGCGGGCCGCACCCGCGCCACCGTGGTCAGCATCCCGCGCGACACCCTCGTCACCCGCCCCTCCTGCCCGCTGCCCGGCGGGGGTTCGACGGCGGTGGCGTACGGCTCGATGTTCAACAGCGCCTTCTCGGCGGGCGGTCCGGTGTGCGCGGTCAAGACGGTCGAGTCGATCACCGGGGTGCGCATGGACCACTTCGTCGAGATCGACTTCTCCGGCTTCGCCAAGCTGGTCGACGCGCTCGGCGGGGTCGATGTCACCACGACCCAGAACATCGACGACGACAAGAGCCATCTCCGTCTGGCGGCCGGCCCCCATCACCTCGACGGCAAGCAGGCGTTGGCCCTCGCCCGCACCCGGCACGGCATCGGCGACGGCAGCGACCTCGGCCGCATAGGACTCCAACAGCTGCTGGTGAAGGCCCTGTTGGAGCGGATATCCGGCACGAACCTGCTCACCGACCCGGCCGAGCTGTACACGGTCGCCGACGCGGTCACCAAGAGCCTCACCACCGACACCGGACTCGACTCCCTCACCGAGCTGACCGAGTTGGGCAAGAGCCTGAAGGGGCTGAGCGCGGACCGGGTGAAGACCGTGATGATGCCGGTCGTCACGGCGCCCTCGGACCCCAACCGGGTGATCGCGAAGGAGCCGGACGCCGAGAACCTGTGGGCGACCCTGCGCTGACCGGCCGGTCAGGGGCTCTCGGGCGGCCGTGCGGGCCCGCCGACCAGCATCGTCGGCGCCCCCGCGACCCGGGTGAGGAACACGGTCGCCGCGTTCGGGCCCTGCGGCTTGACCTTGCGGCGCAGCTCCTCCGGCTCGACCGCCGACCCGCGCTTCTTCACGGTCAGCGTCCCGACCTGGCGCTCGCGCAGCAGGGCCTTCAACTTCTTCAGGTTGAAGGGCAGTTGGTCGGTGATCTCGTAGGGGGTGGCGTACGGGGTCGGGTGCAGCTCGTCGGCGGTGATGTACGCGATGGTCGCGTCGAGCAGCCCGCCGCCGACCTCCGCGGCCACCTCGGCGACCAGATGCGCGCGGATCACGGCGCCGTCCGGCTCGTACAAGTACCGCCCCACCGGCCGCACCTCGGGATCGGGCAGGCCCCGTCCGAGCAGGGTGCGCGGGCCGGGCAGCAGGGTGGCGCGCACCGCGCCCGGCGTCCCGGTCCCGAACCAGAGCACCGCCTCCTTCACATCGCCGCCGTCCGAGATCCACTCCGCCTCGGCCTCCGGCGGCACCGCCTCGTGCGGGATGCCGGGCGCGATCTTCAGCGCGGCCTGCGGGGCCCGGCGGGCGGCCTCCACGGCCCAGGACAGCGGCGGCGAGTACGCCTCGGGGTCGAAGATCCTCCCGCGCCCGCCCCGCCTGGCCGGATCCACGAACACGGCGTCGTACCCGGCGGTGTCCACCTCCGTGACATCGGCCTCCCGCACCTCCATCAGGCCGGTGAGCCCCAGCGCCTCGGCGTTCGCCCGCGCCACGGCCGCCGTCAGCGGGTCCCGGTCCACCGCGAGCACCCGGATCCCGGCCCGCGCCAGTGCGATGGCGTCCCCGCCGATCCCGCAGCACAGGTCCGCCACCGAGGTCACCCCGAGATCGGTCAGCCGCCGCGCCCGGTACGCCGCCACGCTCGCCCGCGTCGACTGCTCGACCCCGTTCGGCGTGAAGAACATCCGCTCCGCGTCCGCCGCCGCGAACTTGGCCGCCGCGCGCTGCCGCAGCCGGGCCTGGCCGAGCGCGGCCGACACCAGGTCGGCGGGGTGGTCGCGGCGCAGCCGGGTGGCGACGGCGAGTTCATCGGCCGGGGCGGTGCCGCGGACCTCTTCGAGGAGGGCCCGGCCTTCGGGGGTGAGGAGAGGAGCGAGGTCGTTCACCGGGTCATTGTGGGCCAGTCGGTGGATGGTGCGCGTCAGGGCGGCGTTGTCGCCCGGGGAGCGGGGGTGGGGCCTGCGAAGATCCAGCACCATGCGACTAGTAGTACAAAATGACAAAAGTCGGGCGCGGGTCGCCCTCGGCTGTGCCGCCGCCGTCCTCGCCTCGACCGCCCTCGTCACCGGCTGCTCCGGCTCCGGTTCCGGCGCCGACCCGGGCACCGCCCGCCCGGCGGCGGGCCGGGGCGCGACCGGCGGGGCGCGACCGGGCACGCCGCGCCCGACCCGCGCGCCGCCCAGGCCGCCGAACACACCCGCATGGTCGCCGCCGCGAAACGCTGGGGCCTGGACGAGGTCCCGATCGCGCCCCCGGCGCCGCCCAAGGTGAAGCCCCGCATCACCGCGCGCGCCGGCTTCGAGGTGGACCACCAGGAGGACTGGGGCCTGCCGCCGGTCTTCACCACGGTCCCGACCCGGAACAAGGTCGTCTTCCTCACCATCGACGACGGCTCGGAGAAGGACCCCCGCTTCCTCCAGATGATGCGGGACCTGAAGATCCCGTACACCGCCTTCCTCAGCAACTACCTGGTCAAGGACGACTACGGCTACTTCCGCAAGGCGCAGTCCTACGGCAACACCCTGAACAACCACACCCTCACCCACCCCTATCTGCCGGGGCTGTCCTACGAGGAGCAGAAGCACGAGATCTGCGACATGCAGGACATCATGCAGAAGCAGTTCGGCAGACGCCCGACCGTCCTGCGCCCGCCCTACGGCAACTACAACCAGGACACCCTGGTCGCCGCCAAGTCCTGCGGCATCAAGTACGCCCCGATCTGGAACGAGGAGGTGTACGTCGACCACTGGGAGTTCCGCGAGGACGACCAGCGGCTGCGCCGGGGCGACATCGTCCTCACCCACTTCCGCGGCCGCAGCGACTGGGACGGCACGATGGTCGACGACATGCGCCGCTTCCTGAACAAGGTGACGCGCGAGGGGTACGCGGTGGCCCGCCTGGAGGACTACCTGTGAACCGCCCGCCCCGGGCACGGGGGGCGCGGTGAGGTGTCCGGCGGAGCGAGGGTGAGCGGCCCGGCCGGGAGGGTGCCGGTGGGGCGGCGAGCCGGTGAGTGGTGGCGGGTGCGGGGCGCGGCGCTGTCGGCCGTCCCGGCCGGGGTCCTCGCCGCGGTCCTGTTCCTCGCCGGGTGCGCCCAGCCCGTCGTGCCCATCGAACGCCTCGGCAGGAAGGCGGCGGAGGGGGTGCGGCCGCTCGCCGCGCCGCCGTCCCGCCCGCCCCTGCCCCCGGTCGTGGACCACGTCCCCACCCGCGACCGGGTCGTCTTCCTCACCTACGACGCCACCGACCGCCCCGCCGGGCTCCGAGAACCCCACCTGCCGGTGAGCCGGTTCGCCCCCGGGCCCCGCCCCCTGGCGGGAGCGCCGTACGCCGTCCAGCGCGCCGCACTCTGCGCCCGCCGCGCCCGCCTCCTGCGCCCACCCCGGGGCGCGTACGACCCGACGACCCTGCGCGCGGCCGCCGACTGCGGAGTCACGGCCGTCGTCCTGTGGCGCGCCACCCTCACGCCGACGGGCCTCACCTACCCCCGGGGCCCGCACCACCTTTGCCGGGGCGACATCATCCGCCTCCTCCCGGACGCCCCCACGGACCGCCTCTTGGACGCCATGCGCGGACGAAACCTGACGGCGGCACGGCTGGAGGACTACCTGTAGTCCTTCCAGCCCGTCCGGCGTTTGAGGACGGAGGCCGAAGGCCGACACGGGGGTCCGGGGGCGCAGCCCCTGGTACGGCACGCCCGATTCCGCCCGCCGACCAACGCTCCCGCACCTGCGTTTTCGGCCGACGCGCCGGGCGTAATTGGCACTCCGCTTGACCGAGTGCTAATCGCGGTCATAGTCTCGGCTCTGGCACTCCCCACTGGAGAGTGCCAACAACGCGACGGGCAGGTCCGGCACCCGCGACGACGGATCGACCTGGTCGCCACCTCAGACAGTTAACCCCGTGAGATCTCCGAAGGGGGAGGTCGGATCGTGACGACCGCCAGCACCAAGGTTGCCATCAAGCCGCTCGAGGACCGCATCGTGGTCCAGCCGCTCGACGCCGAGCAGACCACGGCCTCTGGCCTGGTCATCCCGGACACCGCGAAGGAGAAGCCCCAGGAGGGCGCCGTCCTCGCCGTGGGTCCGGGTCGCTTCGAGAACGGCGAGCGCCTGCCGCTCGACGTCAAGGTCGGCGACGTTGTCCTGTACAGCAAGTACGGCGGCACCGAGGTGAAGTACAACGGCGAGGAGTTCCTCGTCCTCTCGGCTCGCGACGTGCTCGCGATCATCGAGAAGTAATTCACCCCGAGCAAACCTTTGCTCTGAGCTGCGCCCCTGGCCCCCGCGACCGATAACGAAGCCGGGCGTCCGGGGCGCAGTTCGTCTTTTACCCACAAGATTTCGAGAGGGCTCCCGCTGTCATGGCGAAGATCCTGAAGTTCGACGAGGACGCCCGTCGCGCCCTCGAGCGCGGCGTCAACAAGCTGGCCGACACGGTGAAGGTGACGATCGGCCCCCGGGGTCGCAACGTCGTCATCGACAAGAAGTTCGGCGCCCCCACCATCACCAACGACGGTGTCACGATCGCCCGTGAGGTCGAGATCGAGGACCCGTACGAGAACCTCGGCGCGCAGCTGGTGAAGGAGGTGGCGACCAAGACCAACGACATCGCGGGTGACGGCACCACCACCGCCACCGTGCTCGCCCAGGCGCTGGTCCGTGAGGGCCTGCGCAATGTCGCCGCCGGTGCCTCCCCGGCCGCCCTGAAGAAGGGCATCGACGCCGCCGTCAAGGCGATCTCCGAGGACCTGCTCGCCACGGCCCGCCCGATCGACGAGAAGTCCGACATCGCCGCCGTCGCCGCGCTGTCCGCCCAGGACCAGCAGGTCGGCGAGCTGATCGCCGAGGCCATGGACAAGGTCGGCAAGGACGGTGTCATCACCGTCGAGGAGTCCAACACCTTCGGTCTGGAGCTGGACTTCACCGAGGGCATGGCCTTCGACAAGGGCTACCTGTCCCCGTACTTCGTGACGGACCAGGAGCGTATGGAGGCCGTCCTCGACGACCCGTACATCCTGATCCACCAGGGCAAGATCTCCGCCATCGCGGACCTGCTGCCGCTCCTGGAGAAGGTCATCCAGTCCGGCTCCAAGCCGCTGCTGATCATCGCCGAGGACGTCGACGGCGAGGCCCTGTCGACCCTGGTCGTCAACAAGATCCGCGGCACCTTCAACGCCGTCGCGGTGAAGGCCCCCGGCTTCGGCGACCGCCGCAAGGCGATGCTCCAGGACATGGCCGTCCTCACCGGCGCCACCGTCATCTCCGAAGAGGTCGGCCTCAAGGTCGACCAGGTCGGCCTCGACGTGCTCGGCTCCGCCCGCCGCATCACCGTCACCAAGGACGACACCACGATCGTCGAGGGTGCCGGCAAGTCGGAGGACCTGAACGGCCGCGTCGCGCAGATCAAGGCCGAGATCGAGAACACCGACTCCGACTGGGACCGCGAGAAGCTCCAGGAGCGCCTCGCGAAGCTGGCCGGCGGCGTGTGCGTGATCAAGGTCGGTGCCGCCACCGAGGTGGAGCTGAAGGAGAAGAAGCACCGTCTGGAGGACGCCATCTCCGCGACCCGCGCCGCGGTCGAGGAGGGCATCGTCTCCGGTGGTGGCTCCGCTCTGGTGCACGCCTCCAAGGTCCTCGAGGGCAACCTCGACAAGACCGGCGACGAGGCCACCGGTGTCGCCGTGGTCCGCAACGCGGTCGTCGAGCCGCTGCGCTGGATCGGCGAGAACGCCGGCCAGGAGGGCTACGTCATCGTCTCCAAGGTCAAGGACCTGGAGAAGGGGCAGGGCTACAACGCCGCCACCGGTGAGTACGGCGACCTGGTCAAGGCCGGCGTCATCGACCCGGTCAAGGTGACCCGCTCCGCCCTGGAGAATGCCGCCTCCATCGCCTCCCTGCTGCTCACGACCGAGACCCTGGTCGTCGAGAAGAAGGAAGAGGAGCCGGAGGCCGCGGGCCACGGCCACAGCCACGGCCACGCCCACTGAGCCTCGACGCTCTGACCGAAGGCCCGGCACCCCTCAGGAGGCGCCGGGCCTTCGCGTCGCCGTACGCCCTCAGCCGCGCCCGGCCGCCCGCTAGTTCTCCAACTCGTCCAGCGCGCCCAGCTGTTGCATCAGGCCCAGCTGGTCGTGCTGCCACCAGATCTCGGTGATCTTGCCGTCGGGGGCGAGGCGGAAGAGGGTCGTGCCGGTCATGGTGACGTCGCGGCCGGTCGCGGGGATGCCGAGGAAGTCGCCCCGGTGGGTGGCCCGCCAGGTCCAGCGGGCGCAGGCGCGGTCGTCCTGGACGAGGACGTCCTCGATGGTGAAGGCGCAGTCGAAGGCGGCACGCCACATGCGGTACTCGGCGCGCGCGTTGTCCAGGCCGATGGTGTCCTGCGGGTTCACCGGGTCATGGCTGTGCACGTCCTCGGCCAGCAGGTCGTTGAGCGGGGGCAGTTCGCCGGGGCCCGCGAGGGTGGTGAAGAAGCGCCGTACGGTGTCCTCGGCCGGCCGCTCGGCCCGGACCACGTCGAGGTCCATGAGCACGGGCGCCTCGTCGCACAGGGCGGCCATCTCCTCAAAGACCCGGTCGCTCTCCGGCCGGCCGGAGCCGCGCATCGCGTCCTCGTACGACGGGAACTCCACGACCTCCACCAGGTGCGCGGCGTCCGAGCGGTCCTGGCCGACCAGGGTGTGCGTCGCCGTCCGCCGCCCCCTGGCCCGCGCGACCCAGTCGTCCATGAGCCGGTTCATCTCGTCCGGCCGGCTGGTCCTGCACTCGATGAGCTGTACGAAGGTCATGGCGCCGCCTCCGGCCCCCCTGATCCGGTCGTCTCCCCCCATTTTCCCACCGGACCGCCGTCGGCACCCGCCCGCGGGCCGCGCCTACTGCGGGCCGTACTTGCGCCCGGTGCGGGAGGTGACCCCGCCGAGGAGCCCGCGCGGGGTGACCTTCACCAGGCCCATCAGCGCCTTGTAACGGGGATCCGGGATCGACAGCGACTTGCCGCGCGCCAGGTCGGCGAGGGCCGCCGCGACCAGCTTGTCGGCGTCCAGCCACATCCAGCCGGGGATGTTGTCCGTGCCCATCCCGGCCCGCTGATGGAACTCGGTGCGCACGAACCCGGGGCACAGCACCATCAGCCGCACCCCCGTCCCGGCGAGGTCCCGCGCCGCGCCCTGGGTGAACTGCACGACCCACGCCTTGGACGCGCCGTAGGTGCCCCGGGGCACGAAGGCCGCCACCGAGGCGACATTGACCACCCCGCCCCGGCCGCGCTCGCGCATCGCTTCGGCCGCCGCCGAGGTCAGCCGCAGCACCGCCTCGCAGTGCACCTTGAGCATCGTCAGCTCGTCCGCCATGGAGACTTCCAGATAGCGGCCCTTGTTGCCGAAACCGGCGTTGTTGATCAGCAGGTCGACCGGGTTCCTGCGGTCGCCGAGCCGGTCGGCGACGGTCTCGATGCCCTTGTCCTCGGAGAGGTCGGCGGGCAGCACCTCCGCCTCGATGCCGTGCCGGTCGTGCAGCTCGGTCGCCTGCTCGCGCAGCCGCTTGGCGTCCCGGGCCACCAGGACGAGGTCATGCCCCTCAGCCGCCAGCCGCCGCGCGAAGGCGGCGCCGATCCCCGCGGTCGATCCCGTAATCAGAGCCGTTGTCATGACCCAAGGTTAGTGATCGCGGGCGATCCGGACATGCGGTGTCCGCCATGCGGTGACGGGCACTCAGCGGGCCTGCGCCGCGATGTGGTCGCGGGCCGCGGCCAGCGCCTCCGGGTGCAGGTCGTCGGCCGCGGCGAGCAGCCGGGGCAGCAGCTCCCGCTCGGTGGTGGTCGCGCGGAACTCCATCGCCGCCGTCACCCCGTGGCCGGGCCGGTGCAGGATCTCGACCGGGTCGCCCGCGCGTATCTCCCCGGGCTCGATCACCCGGAGGTAGGCACCGGTCACCGCCTTCCGGGTGAACCTGCGGACCCAGCCCGGCTCGCCCAGATGGCCCTGGAAGGTGCGGCACGGGACCCGGCCCGAGGTCACCTGGAGCACCACCTCGGGACCGATCCGCCAGCGCTCGCCGATCAGCGCCCCGGAGACGTCGAGCCCGGCGGTCGTGATGTTCTCCCCGAAGCAGCCGTTGGCCAGGGAGCGGCCCAGCTCGCGCTCCCAGTCGTCCAGGTCCTCGCGGGCGAACGCGTACACCGCCTGGTGGTCGCCGCCGTGGTGCCTCAGGTCGCACACCGCGTCCCCGGCCAGTCCGCTGCCGCCGGTCCCCTTCGGGCCCGGCGCGGACACCATGACGGGCCCCTCGACCGGCCGCTTGTCGATGCCCGTCAGGCCGTCCGCCTGGCTCGTGTACGGCGCCGGGCGGGCCTGCCCGACGTTGACGGAGAGAAGCTTCATGCCCGCACCGTACGGGATCGTTACTCAAAGCGTCGAGCGAATTTCGGACGCCGACTCCAAGACGGCCTTATGCTTGAGGGGTGATCGAGGCCCGTCATCTCCGTGTCCTGCGCGCCGTCGCCGCCACCGGCTCCTTCTCGGCGGCCGGGCGCGAACTGGGCTGCACCCAGCCCGCCGTCAGCCAGCAGATGAAGGCCCTGGAGACCTCCGTCGGCACCCCGCTGCTGATCCGCGCGGGCCGCGAGATGCGGCTGACCCAGGCGGGCGAGGCCCTGGTCAGGCACGCCTCCGGCATCCTCGCCGGGCTCACCGCCGCCGAGGAGGAGGTCGCCGCCATCGCGGGCCTGCGGGCCGGCCGGGTCCGGCTGGTCTCCTTCCCGAGCGGCAGCTCCACCCTGGTCCCCACCGCCCTGGCCGCCCTGCGCGCCGCGCACCCCGGCACCCGGGTCTCCCTGGAGGAGGCCGAACCCCCGCGCTCCGTCGAGCTGCTGCGCGAGGGCGACTGCGATCTCGCCCTGGCCTTCCGCTACGAGGGCGCGGCGGTCACCGAGGACTGGGACGACCTGGTCGTACGCCCCCTGCTGACCGACCGTCTGGTGGCCCTGGTGCCCGAGCGGCACCGGCTCGCGCGCGCCGAGACCGTCGCCATCGGGGAGCTGGCCGAGGAGCCCTGGATCGCGGGCTGCCCGCGCTGCCGGGGCCAGCTGGTGGAGGTCTGCCAGGGCGCCGGGTTCGCGCCGCGCATCGACTTCGCCACCGACGACTATCCGGCGGTGGCCGGCCTGGTGGGCGCGGGTCTGGGCGTGGCCGTGCTGCCGCAGCTCGCGGTGGAGTCGGTACGGCCGCGCGGGGTGCGCGCGGTGCGCCTGGAACCGGCGGTGCGGCGGGAGATCGTCGCGCTCACCCTGCCCGATCTGGCGCAGGTGCCGGCGGTGGCGGCGACCCTGGAGCAGCTGGCGCGGGCGGCCGGGCGCGCGGTGTGACACCGCGTCGCGAAGAAGCCCGGTGACGGACTGACGGGACTCCAGGCGGCGCCGGGGCGTGAAGCCGCGCGGAATCACGGGCACGCACACGGCGCGCCCGGCGGGACGGGCGGGACGCGGGTATCGGCGCACCCGACGTGCCCTGGTTGCAGAAACGTTCCTTCAGTGGCTCTGGGCGGTGTCGCCGCCGGTGGTCGAGGCGGCCACCAGACGGTTGCGCGCCCGCCCCATCAGCTCCTCGCGCTCGTCCTCGGTCAGGCCGCCCCAGACGCCGTACGGCTCGCGCACGGCAAGCGCGTGCGCCGCGCACTCCGCACGGACCGGGCACCTCATGCAGACCTCCTTGGCCGAGTTCTCGCGAGCGCTCCGAGCCGCCCCGCGCTCGCCCTCCGGGTGGAAGAAGAGCGAGCTGTCCACCCCGCGGCAAGCAGCCAGCAGCTGCCAGTCCCACAGGTCCGCGTTCGGTCCGGGAAGGCGGGAGAAATCTGCCATTACGTGACCCCTTGTAGCCGTTCTGGGCGGATACGGTGCCAACGACCGTACATCTCCGGTCTAAGGAGATGTAAATATGACTCATTGCGAATCTAGCCCCGAACACTACGAAACGGGAAGAAAAGCAGCTGAATGGGGCATAGGTTGTGATGAAAAGTTGAGGGTCCGTTGGGCATGTCTGCACCGTGTCGGTGCCCTCACGTAGAGTGCCGATGACGGTGTGCAGCCCCGTAACTCTTTCGAGTGACCGTCGTTGAGAGTGCGGAGGCGGTTGAAAACACAAGCGCTCGGGCAGGCGTCCGAGACGGTCGACCGCACAGGTGAGATTCCGTACCAGCCTGGAGGCTCAAGGTGACGCGCATCAGCTGCGGAGGGCGGTCATGACATCCGTCCTCGTCTGCGACGACTCCCCGCTTGCCCGAGAAGCGCTCCGCCGCGCGGTCGCGACCGTGCCCGGTGTCGAGCGGGTGACGACGGCGGCCAACGGCGAGGAAGTCCTTCGCCGCTGGGGCGCCGATCGCTCCGACCTCATCCTGATGGATGTCCGCATGCCCGGCCTGGGCGGCGTCGAGACGGTGCGCCGATTGCTGTCCGCCGATCCCGGCGCGCGCATCATCATGCTGACCGTCGCCGAGGACCTGGACGGTGTGGCCCTCGCGGTCGCCGCCGGTGCCCGGGGCTATCTGCACAAGGACGCCTCGCGCGCCGAACTGCGGGCCACGGTGACGCAGGCCCTCGCCGACCCGACCTGGAGGCTGGCCCCGCGCCGGCTGCGCTCGGCCGAGATGGGCGCCGCGCCCACGCTCACCGCGCGCGAGATCCAGGTCCTCGAGGGCATGAGTCACGGCCGCTCGAACGCCGAGATCGGCCGTGAGCTGTTCCTCTCCGAGGACACCGTCAAGACCCACGCCCGGCGCCTGTTCAAGAAGCTCGGCGCCTCGGACCGCGCCCACGCGGTGGCCCTCGGCTTCCGCTGGGGCCTGGTCAGGTAGGACCCGGCGGGCCCCGCGCGCCATGCCGCGCGGGGCCGGGCGATCCCTGGCCTCCCGGCACCAGGGGTACCTCCGGTCGGCGCGGCGCGCCCCGCTCACGGCGGTGCCGTCCGTGTCGTGAACCCCTGGCGGCCGCCCCGGACTCGGTGCCCGTCCCGGCGGGCTCCCGCGGTCCGGTGTCCGTCACGGCCGGCCGGAAGATACCGCGTACGCTCCGCCAGGACGTGCCGTACGGCGGCGTGCAAGGCGGCCCGCCGGACGGGCGCTGCTCGTTTCGGCGCGGATGCCGCATCCTTGAGGGTGTGGAGTCTCTCGGGGACGAGTCGGTCGAGCGGAAGGGGAGGGCGCAGGGGATGAGTGCCGGCGCACCTGCTCATAACGCTTCGGTGCACAACCATCAGCACGATGCGACGGACCGGACGGCCACAGGGCACCATGGACCGATGCGCGAGGACGAGGCGGGCACGGCCCAGGGGTCGATCGGTGCCCTCGTGCTTCGTGCCGTCGACGGGGACGAACAGGCCACGCACGACCTGCTCGCGCACGTCCATCCGCTGGCGCTGCGCTACTGCCGCACCCGGCTGTCGCGGCTGCCCGGCGACGCGCGCCACTTCGTGGAGGACCTCGCCCAGGAGGTCTGTGTCGCCGTCCTGCTCGCGCTGCCCCGCTACCGGGACACCGGGCGCCCCTTCGAGGCGTTCGTCTTCGCCATCGCCTCGCACAAGGTCGCCGACCTCCAGCGCGCCGCGATGCGCCATCCGGGTTCGACCGCCGTGCCCTCCGACGAGATGCCCGAGCGGCCCGACGACTCGCTCGGCCCCGAGGAGCGCGCCCTGCTCAGCAGCGACGCCGAGTGGGCCAAGAAACTGCTGGCCAACCTCCCCGAGAACCAGCGCGAACTGCTGCTGCTGCGCATCGCGGTGGGGCTCACGGCGGAGGAAACGGGACAGATGTTGGGAATGTCACCCGGAGCGGTCCGGGTCGCCCAGCACCGGGCCCTGAGCCGGCTGCGGGCCCTCGCCGAGCAGTAGCGGCATCGGCGCCCGGCGTTCTCACGAACACCGTATGAACATACGAAGCCGAAGGTGATCTTCCGCCGTGGAATTTGCTGGCCACGCCTGCCGTTAGCATGGACATCCGCACCGAGCAAGGCCATTTGGGGAAGGTGTCATGACTGCCAACGTCGACGGAGTGCCCGGAAAATTCGCGACACTCGGGCTGACCTACGACGACGTGCTGCTGCTGCCGGGGGCCTCCGAGGTGCTCCCCAACGCGGTCGACACCTCGTCCCGCATCTCCCGCAACGTCCGGGTGAACATCCCGATGCTGTCGGCGGCCATGGACAAGGTGACCGAGTCGCGCATGGCCATCGCCATGGCCCGCCTCGGCGGCGTCGGCGTCCTGCACCGCAACCTCTCCGTCGAGGACCAGGTCAACCAGGTCGACCTGGTGAAGCGGTCCGAGTCCGGCATGGTCACCGACCCGATCACGGTGCACCCGGAGGCCACGCTGGCCGAGGCCGACGCCCTGTGCGCCAAGTTCCGCATCAGCGGTGTCCCGGTCACCGACCCGGCGGGCAAGCTGCTCGGCATCGTGACCAACCGCGACATGGCCTTCGAGAGCGACCGCAGCCGCCGGGTGCACGAGGTCATGACCCCGATGCCGCTGGTCACCGGCAAGGTCGGCACCTCCGGCCCGGAGGCCATGGAGCTGCTGCGCAAGCACAAGATCGAGAAGCTGCCGCTGGTCGACGAGGCGGGCGTCCTCAAGGGCCTCATCACGGTCAAGGACTTCGTCAAGGCCGAGCAGTACCCGAACGCCGCCAAGGACGCCGAGGGCCGGCTGCTCGTCGGTGCCGCCGTCGGCGCGAGCCCCGAGGCGCTGGAGCGCGCCCAGGCGCTCGCCCAGGCGGGCGCGGACTTCCTGGTCGTCGACACCTCGCACGGCCACAACAGCAACGCCCTCAGCTGGATGGCGAAGATCAAGTCCAGCGTGAACGTGGACGTGATCGGCGGCAATGTCGCCACCCGCGACGGCGCCCAGGCGCTCATCGACGCCGGTGTCGACGGCATCAAGGTGGGCGTCGGACCGGGCTCGATCTGCACCACCCGGGTGGTCGCCGGTATCGGTGTCCCGCAGGTCACGGCCATCTACGAGGCGTCCCGCGCCGCCCGCCAGGCCGGTATTCCGCTGATCGGCGACGGCGGCCTCCAGTACTCCGGTGACATCGGCAAGGCCCTCGCGGCCGGCGCCGACACCGTGATGCTGGGCAGCCTGCTGGCCGGCTGCGAGGAGTCGCCGGGCGAGCTGCTGTTCATCAACGGCAAGCAGTTCAAGTCGTACCGCGGCATGGGCTCGCTGGGCGCCATGCAGTCCCGCGGCCAGGGCCGGTCGTACTCGAAGGACCGCTACTTCCAGGCCGAGGTGGCGTCCGACGACAAGCTCGTGCCCGAGGGCGTCGAGGGCCAGGTGCCCTACCGCGGCCCGCTCGCCAACGTCCTGCACCAGCTGGTCGGCGGTCTGCGCCAGACCATGGGCTACGTGGGCGCGGCCAGCGTCGAGGAGATGGAGTCCAAGGGCCGCTTCGTGCGGATCACCTCGGCGGGCCTCAAGGAGAGCCACCCGCACGACATCCAGATGACGGTCGAGGCGCCGAACTACAGCGCCAAGTAGTCACCAGAGCGTGCCGAAGGCGGTCCCGGAACCTCCGGGGCCGCCTTTGTCGTACCGGTCGGCGATACTGGAAGGCGCTGAAACGCAACAGGAAAGGCCACAGACGTGACTGAGATCGAGATCGGGCGCGGCAAGCGCGGCCGCCGGGCGTACGCCTTCGACGACATCGCCGTCGTCCCCAGCCGCCGTACGCGGGACCCGAAGGAGGTCTCGATCGCCTGGCAGATCGACGCCTACCGCTTCGAGCTGCCCTTCCTGGCGGCTCCCATGGACTCCGTGGTCTCCCCGGCCACCGCGATCCGCATCGGCGAGCTGGGCGGCCTCGGCGTGCTCAACCTCGAAGGCCTGTGGACGCGGTACGAGGACCCGCAGCCGCTGCTGGACGAGATCACCGAGCTGCCGGCCGAGCGCGCCACCCGCCGCCTCCAGGAGATCTACGCGGCGCCCATCAAGGAGGAGCTGATCGGCGCCCGCATCAAGGAGGTGCGCGACTCCGGTGTGGTCACGGCGGCCGCGCTCTCCCCGCAGCGCACCGCGCAGTTCTCCAAGGCGGTCGTGGACGCGGGCGTGGACATCTTCGTGATCCGCGGCACCACGGTCTCCGCGGAGCACGTGTCCTCCTCGCACGAGCCGCTGAACCTGAAGCAGTTCATCTACGAGCTGGACGTCCCGGTGATCGTCGGCGGCTGCGCCACCTACACCGCCGCCCTGCACCTGATGCGCACCGGCGCGGCCGGCGTCCTGGTCGGCTTCGGCGGCGGCGCCGCGCACACCACGCGCAATGTGCTGGGCATCCAGGTCCCGATGGCCACCGCCGTCGCCGATGTGGCCGCGGCCCGCCGCGACTACATGGACGAGTCCGGCGGCCGCTATGTGCACGTGATCGCGGACGGCGGTGTCGGCTGGTCCGGCGACCTGCCCAAGGCGATCGCCTGCGGCGCCGACGCGGTGATGATGGGCTCCCCGCTGGCCCGTGCCACGGACGCGCCCGGCAAGGGCCACCACTGGGGCATGGAGGCGGTCAACGAGGAGCTGCCGCGCGGCAAGAAGGTCGACCTCGGCACCGTCGGCACCATCGAGGAGGTCCTCACCGGCCCGTCCCACACCCCGGACGGCTCGATGAACCTCTTCGGCGCCCTGCGCCGCGCCATGTCCACCACCGGCTACAGCGAGCTCAAGGAGTTCCAGCGGGTCGAGGTGACGGTCGCGGACAGCCAGCACAAGCGCTGACCCGACGGTACGAAGGCGTCGTACGACGCGAAGCGCGAAGGGGTCCGGCCGCCGGTGCGGTGGCCGGACCCCTTCGCGTGGCCGTGGACCGTCTCGGTCAGCCGGTCATCCAGCGGGCGAAGTAGCGGCCCTTGGCCACGAGGCCGACGGTCTTGGGGCCGATGGAGACGACCCCGCTCGTGGTCAGGCCCTTGCTGCCGGACTTGAAGTACCAGAGGTTGCCATCGGTCCCGTTCTCATGGTCCGTGCCGGTGGCCAGCTCGCTCCGTTCGTCGTTGTTCATGTCGACCAGGGCGACCTGGGAGCCGAACATGTCGTACGGCTCGTTCGCGCCCGGCACCCCGGCCGTGTTCTGGTGCCAGGACACCGAGCCGGTCCCGGTCAGTCCCTTGGCCGAGCCGCGCAGCACGTCCACCGCGCCGGTGGTGCTGACCCCGGAGATGCTCTCCTGCATCACGCCGACCGCGACGTCCGCGTAGCCGTCGCCGTTCACGTCGCCGGTGGCCAGGTCGTAGCCGAACCGGTCGTACTTCTCGCCGGTGCCGGGCACACCGGCGGTGTCCTGGCTGATGCGCACCGGCTTGCGGGTGGTGCTCACGCCCCCCTTGGCGCCGTACTGCACGACGATCGAACCGCCGACGACACCCTTGGGCTGGTAGTCCTCCAGACCGGCGCCGAGGACGACGTCCCCGTAGCCGTCGCCGTCGACGTCCGCGATGCTCCCGGAGTTGACCTTGGTGGCGAAGTCCTTGGCGGGCCCGAAGCCCTTCTTCGAGCCCAGCACCAGGGAGGCGTCGGCGGTGGCGCCGCGCCGTCCCACGGAGAGCAGGTCGGGTATGTGGTCGCCGTCGACGTCACCGGCCGCGAGGCTGTCGGGCGCGATCCCGGTGTTCACGACGCCGGTCGAGGCGTTGGCGCCGTCCCGGGTGAAGGGGCCTCGGAACAGCCTGGTCTCCGTCTGGCCGGCGCCCGTGCTCGTGGCGGCCACGAGGTCGTTCCTGCCGTCGCCGTCGAAGTCGCCCACGATCATCGGGCTGGGGCTGCCCTTCGGCGTGAACGACAGGGGCGTGCGCCCGGACAGGCCCTGGGGGCCGCCCCAGACGATGGACGCCCCCGCGCTGTCGAAGCCCACCACCAGGTCGTCGTAGCCGTCGCCGTCCAGGTCGCCCGGTGCCATCGAGTCACCGAAGGGGGAGTACCCCCCGCCGGCCAGGACCGGACCGGCCAGTACCTGGTGCCGGGCGGCGGTGAGCCCTGATTTCGTCCCGTACATCACCGTGACGTAGCCGTTGCCCGAGACGGCCAGGTCGGCGTAGCCGTCGCCGTTGAAGTCGGCCTTCTGGCCGGTCGCCGGTGCCTTGGCGTTCGGCACGGCACCGGCGGGACCGCCCGCGCCCAGGACCGCCGCGCCCACCGACACGGCCGTGGCGGTGGCCAGCACGGCCAGCCTCCGAACTCTGCGCATACGTTCGCCCTTTCATGCTGCGACAGCCCATGGACATCCGTCGTTCGGATCAGGGCCGCGCGACAGGAGACCGCCGCAGGGGGCGAACGGTTGTACGACGGGACGGCGCCGGTGGCCGGACGCCGAGAAGGACGCCCCCGGCACGGGGGCGTCCTTCTCGGCGTGTCCTGGTTACTGGGCGGCCTTCTTGGTGGCCGAGAACGCGGCGAAACCGGCGATGGCGAAGAACACGAAGGTGAGCAGGTCGACGTTCTCCTTCCACGCCTTCTGCACGATGTCGAAGTGGTCGAAGAAGACATCGCTGAAGTTCACGCTTGCCTCCTTGGCGATGATCATCGCCTCGCCCACCAGCTGGCCGAAGTACACCGAGACCAGCGCCAGCACCACGGAGGCGATCGGCAGGACGGCGTTGCGGCCGCCCGCCTTGCCCGCCGCGAGGCCGATGACGAAGCCGACGCCCACGGCCGCGTAGCCGATCTCGTGCTTGGTGGCGCCGACGATCAGGCCGTAGAGCCCGGCGGCCACCACGGCGGCGACCACCGCGGCGACGAGGCCGAGGGCCGGGTTGCCGCGGACCGGCGCGGGCGCGGCGGGGGCCATCGGCATGCCGCCGGGGGCGCCCGGCTGCGGCGGGTACGGCATGCCGGCCGGCGCCTGCTGGGCGTACGGGTTGGCGTCGACCGGACCGGAACCCGGCTGCGGCGGTGGTGCTGACTGGCTCATGACAGGAATCCCCCCGTGCTGTGGCACAACTGGATGAGGTGGAACGGGAGACCACTCGCACCTGTGTGCGGTAAGTCCGGGGGAGACTAACAGGCGGGGCCGACAGGGCCCCGGTTGTTTTCCTACCGTGACCTGGCGCGGAGGTGGGGGCGGAGCGTTCCTCAGAGCCGGTTCGCCGCCCCCGTGGGGGTCGCCCCCCTGGTGTCCAGGAGGAGTTGGGCCTTCACCGACAGGCCCTGGAGGTCGTACGTGCGGTGCTGCTGGAGCAGGATCGTCAGATCGGCGGCCGCGGCGGCCTCGTAGAGGGAGTCGACGCGCGGGACCGGGCGGTCCAGGACGCTCCAGGCGGGCACGTAGGGGTCGTGGTAGCTCACGGACGCGCCGAGTTCCATCAGGCGTGCGGCGATCTCCCGGGCCGGGGCGCCCTGCTGGTCGGGGAGATCCGCCTTGTAGGTCACGCCGAGCAGCAGCACGCGCGCGCCCCGGGCGGACTTGCCGTGCTCGTTGAGCAGGGTCGCGGCGCGCTGTACGACGTATCCGGGCATCCGGTTGTTGACCTGCTGGGCCAGTTCCACCATGCGCAGGGCGCGGCTCGCGTGTCCGGTGAGGTCCTGCGGGACGGCGTGGCCGCCGACGCCGGGGCCCGGCCGGAAGGCCTGGAAGCCGAACGGCTTGGTCTCGGCGCAGCGGATGACGTCCCACAGGTCGACGCCGAGTTCGTGGCAGAGCACGGCCATCTCGTTGACCAGCGCGATGTTGACGTGCCGGAAGTTGGTCTCCAGGAGCTGCACCGCCTCCGCCTCGCGCAGCCCGCGCGCGCGGACCACCTTGTCGGTGAGCCGGCCGTAGAAGGCGGCGGCCGACTCGGTGCAGGCGGGGGTGAGGCCGCCGATGACCTTGGGGGTGCCGGCCGGGGTGTGCGCGCGGTTGCCGGGGTCGACCCGGCTGGGCGAGTAGGCGAGATGGAAGTCGCGGCCCGCGCGCAGCCCGGAGCCCTCCTCCAGGAGGGGGCGCAGGAATTCCTCGGTCGTGCCCGGCGGTACGGGCGACTCCAGGATGACCGTGGTGTTCGGGCGCAGCCGTCCGGCCAGGGTGCGGGCGGCGGCCTCGACCTGGCCGAGGTCCGGGCCGCCGTCGGCGCCGGGCGGGGTGGGCGCGCAGATCACCGCGGTGCGCACCCGGTCGAGCTGGGCCGGGTCGGTGGCGCGCCGGAACCCGGTGGCGTGCATCCGGCGCAGCTCGGCGGGGCTCAGCGGCCCCGCCTCGGGTCCGGTGGCATAGCCGAGGGTGGGGATGCCCGCGGCCACCGCGGCCTGGGCGAGCGGCAAACCGTAGGGGCCGAGTCCGATGACGGCGAGGTCTGCGGGCATGGCGTGGGCCGTCCTTCCCAGTAACCGAAGTGGAACCGATGCGCAACCGCTGTGGACAGGATGAGCGAGCGCACTGTCACACTAGGAGTAAATATGACCGTTATGTGGGATTCTGTTCGTGTGTCTCCCGGGGGATGTGCGCCGGTTGTCCACAGGTCGCGGGCGCGTGGTGGCTGAAGTCGGGCATGCCGGTCAGAATTTGGGCATGAGGTGGTGGTGAACCGGCCTCGCCCTCCGGGTGCGGCCGACGCGAGCGAGTCAGCGACAGCGGGAGGCAGCGGTGAGGACAGCGACCCTGGGACCGGTGCAGCGCGCCGAGGCACTGGCGGCGATGGCCGAGCACGAGCTGGACGTACTGGTGATCGGCGGCGGAGTGGTCGGCGCGGGCACCGCGCTGGACTCCGTCACCCGCGGGCTGTCCACCGGCCTGGTCGAGGCCCGTGACTGGGCGTCCGGCACCTCAAGCCGCTCCAGCAAACTCATCCACGGCGGACTGCGCTATCTGGAGATGCTCGACTTCGCGCTGGTCCGCGAGGCGTTGAAGGAGCGCGGCCTGCTCCTGGAGCGGCTCGCCCCGCACCTGGTCAAACCGGTGCCGTTCCTCTACCCGTTGCAGCACCGCGGCTGGGAGCGGCTGTACGCGGGCTCCGGCGTCGCGCTCTACGACGCGATGTCCACGGCCCGCGGCCACGGCCGGGGCCTGCCCATGCACCGGCACCTGAGCCGCGGTCAGGCCCTGCGCGTGGCCCCCTGCCTGCGCAAGGACGCCCTCGTCGGCGCGCTTCAGTACTACGACGCCCAGATGGACGACGCCCGCTTCGTGGCCACCCTGGTGCGCACGGCCGCGTCGTACGGCGCGAAGGTGGCCAACCGGGCGCGCGTCACCGGGTTCATACGTGAGGGCGAGCGGGTCGTCGGCGCCCGGGTGCAGGACGTCGAGGGCGGCGGGGAGTACGAGGTGCGCGCCCAGCAGGTCGTCACCGCCACCGGGGTGTGGACCGACGACACCCAGGCCATGGTGGGCGAGCGCGGTCAGTTCCACGTCCGCGCCTCCAAGGGCATCCACCTGGTCGTGCCCAAGGACCGCATCCACTCCACCAGCGGGCTGATCCTGCGCACCGAGAAGTCCGTCCTCTTCGTCATCCCCTGGGGCCGGCACTGGATCGTCGGCACCACCGACACCGACTGGGACCTCGACAAGGCCCACCCGGCCGCCTCCAGCGCCGACATCGACTACCTGCTGGAACACGTCAACTCGGTGCTGGCCGTGCCGCTGCGCCGGGACGACGTGCAGGGGGTGTACGCGGGGCTGCGGCCGCTGCTGGCCGGCGAGTCCGACGCCACCAGCAAGCTCTCCCGCGAGCACACGGTCGCCCATCCGGCACCGGGCCTGGTGGTCGTGGCGGGCGGCAAGTACACCACCTACCGGGTGATGGCGAAGGACGCGGTCGACGAGGCGGTGCACGGCCTGGACCGGCGCGTCGCCGACTGCGTCACCGAGGAGACCCCGCTGCTCGGCGCGGAGGGCTACCAGGCGCTGTGGAACGCGCGGGCCCGCACGGCCGCCCGCACCGGACTGCACACGGTCCGGGTCGAACACCTGCTGAACCGGTACGGCTCGATGGCCGAGGAGATCTTCGGCCTGATCGAGGCAGACCCCGCGCTCGGCGAACCGCTGCGCGCCGCCGACGACTACCTGCGCGCCGAGATCGTCTACGCCGCCTCGCACGAGGGCGCCCGCCACCTGGACGACGTCCTCACCCGGCGCACCCGCATCTCCATCGAGACCTTCGACCGGGGCACCCGCAGCGCCCGCGAGGCCGCCGATCTGATGGCCCCGGTCCTCGGCTGGGACAAGGACCAGATCGAACGCGAGGTCGAACACTACGAGAAGCGGGTCGAGGCCGAACGCGAGTCCCAGCTCCAGCCCGACGACCAGACGGCGGACGCGGCGCGGCTGGGCGCGCCGGACATCGTGCCGCTCAGCTGAGGGGGTGCCGGAGGGGGTCCGGCGCAGGGGGTTTGACCGGGTGTGACCGAAGGGTCGGCACCGCGGGTCGCCGGGGTCTCACGGGCCGTCATGCCGCCATGCCGAAGGGCGCCTTCGGGGAGCTGCGCGGTGGCCGGGGGAGGGGCCCCAGGGCGTGGAGCACTTGCCGGGTGAGAGACAATGGAGGCTCTGTCAGGGCGGGTTGCATGAGGGGACGCATGTCGGAGGCGGAGCGGGCGGGGACATCTCGTCAGGAGACTCGGCAGGGCAAGAGCGGACGGCGTCTCCTCGCCGGGCGGTACCGGCTGGGAGACGTGCTGGGCCGCGGCGGCATGGGCACGGTGTGGCGCGCCGAGGACGAGACCCTCGGCCGCACCGTCGCCGTCAAGGAGCTGCGGTTCCCGACGAACATCGACGAGGAGGAGAAGCGGCGCCTGATCACACGCACCCTGCGTGAGGCCAAGGCGATCGCCCGGATCCGCAACAACAGCGCGGTGACGGTCTTCGACGTGGTCGACGAGGACGACCGGCCCTGGATCGTGATGGAGCTGGTGGAGGGCAAGTCCCTCGCCGAGGTCATCCGCGAGGACGGCGTGCTGGAGCCCAGGCGCGCCGCCGAGGTGGGCCTCGCCGTCCTCGACGTGCTGCGCTCCGCCCACCGCGAGGGCATCCTGCACCGGGACGTGAAGCCGTCCAACGTGCTCATCGCCGACGACGGCCGCGTCGTCCTCACCGACTTCGGCATCGCACAGGTCGAGGGCGACCCGTCCATCACCTCGACCGGCATGCTCGTCGGCGCCCCCTCCTACATCTCCCCGGAGCGCGCCCGCGGCCACAAGCCGGGCCCCGCGGCCGACCTGTGGTCGCTCGGCGGGCTGCTGTACGCGGCGGTCGAGGGAGTGCCGCCGTACGACAAGGGCTCGGCGATCGCCACGCTCACCGCGGTGATGACCGAGCAGCTGGACGAGCCCAAGAACGCGGGCCCGCTGCGGGACGTCATCTACGGCCTGCTCACCAAGGACCCGGCCGAGCGGCTCGACGACGCCGGGGCGCGGGTCCTGCTCGACAAGGTCATCCACGCGCGCGAGCCGGAACCGCTGGACGCCACCCGGGTGGTACCGCTGCCGGCGCAGCCGGGCGAGAGCAGGCGCAGCGAGGAGGCCGCGGAGAAGCTGCGCGGCGCGCTGCGCTCGGTGCGCAAGGCGGCGGCGGGGGCCGCGGCCGGTGCCGGCGGACGCGGCGCGGCCCAAGGGCGGTTCCGCCCCGGCTTCCGGCAGCGCCTCCGGCAAGGGGCCGGGCGCGGCCGCCGCGCCGAACTCCGCCGGGAGCCCGGCGGGGAGCCCCGCCGGGAACAAGTCGGGCAACGCGGGTCCGGCGAAGCCCAGTTCGGGGTGGCCCGTGATGCCGCCGCCGGATCTGGACCTGCCGTCCAGGCCCGTGCCGAAGGCCTCGCTCACGGACGTGGTGCCCCGGCGCACGCTGGTGGTCGTGGCCGTGGTGGTCGCCCTCGCGGTGATCGGCACCGTGCTGGCCGTCGCCCTCAGCGGCGGCGACGACAAGGACGACAAGGGCGCCGCCCGGACCACGGCCGGCGCGAGCGCGTCCACCGGGGCGGGCCGGAGCAAGGGCGCGGCCGCCGGTACCCGTACCGACGGCGGGAGTTCGGCGCCCACCGCCGCGGGGACCGGCACCGGGACCGGGACCGGCAAGGACGTCAGCGCGAGCGCGTCCGCCGACGCCGGGAGCGCGCCCGCCGTCTCCACCCGCAAGGGCGGCCAGGGCTACTCGATCGGGCTGCCCAAGGGATGGTCGTACCAGTCGCACGGATCCGCCGGTGACCGCTACACCGGTCCCGACGGGCAGAAGCTGCTCGTGGCCTGGACCGGCACGCCCAAGGACGACCCGGTGGCGGACTGGAAGAGCCAGGAGCACTACATGGTGCGCTCCCAGTACCACCGGATCCGGATCGAGAAGGCGGACTACCGGAGCTGGAACACGGCCGACTGGGAGTTCACCTACGTCGACGGCGGCACCGGATACCGCACCATCGACCGCGGCTTCGTGGTGAACGACCACCTCGGGTACGCGCTGATGTACACCGCGAAGTCCGGCGACTGGGACGGCGACCTGCGCGCGGACACCTGGAAGACGCTGACGGCGTCCTTCAAGCCCAAGTCCTAGGACCCGGAGAGCGGTTCGTGGCACCGGAATCGGGCAACCGCGCGGTGCGGGTTGCCTCCGGCACGTATCGTGAATGGTTGAGGACCGTACGGAGCCGGGTGCGGGTGCGAAACGGGCCGCGAGACGAACGGATGTGACCGAACCGGGCGGCCGGGGGAGGGGAAGGCGGAATGGACGACTACGCGGGCCGGGTGCTGGCCGACCGCTACCGCCTGCCGCTGCCGCCGTCCGACGCGTACGAACTGACCGTCACCCGCGCCTTCGACACCTACAGCGGCCAGGAGGTGCTGGTCCGCCAGGTGCCGCTGCCCGAGGTCGTCGAGGCCGAGGTGCTCGACGCGGACGGGCTGCCCGAGGGGTTCACCGCGCGCGGGCGCGGGGCGCGTCCCGCGCCGGCCGCGCGGGCCGCGAC
>NZ_JBMJCT010000018.1:0-114499 GCF_049222185.1 Streptomyces sp. LaBMicrA B280
CTTCCGATCTATCGAGCTCGGCGGGCCGCCCGCGGCGCCGCCCGGTACCGCCGGACGCGCCCTGCGTGGCCTCGGCCGGAACCTCGGTCGTCTCGTCGGCGGCCCCGGCCGCGCGCCTGCGGCGGCGTCCGGTGGGCGCCTCACCGGCCGGCGTGCCCGAACCGGCCAGGTCGGCGTCCAGGAAGGCGTCCGTGGAGCCCCGCCGGGCCCGCCGCCGACCGCCGTCGAAGGTCTCCTGCGCCGCCTCGGTGAGTTCCGGCTGCGCGGGCGGCGCCACGACCGCGCCCGCGCCGCCCCCGAGGGGCACCTCCAGGACGTAGGAGGTGCCGCTCATGCCCGGCACCTCGTGCGTCTGGAGCACACCGCCGTGGGCGCGCACGATCCCGCGCACGATCGGCTCGTGCACCGGGTCCCCGCCCGCGTACGGCCCGCGCACCTCGATCCGGGCGACCGAACCGCGCTGCGCGGCCGCGACGACCACGGTGTTGTCGAGGTAACCGCCCGTGGAGACGGGCGCGTTGCCGGTGGCGTCGACGCCCGCGACGTCCGCCACCAGATGCGCGAGCGCGGTGGCGAGCCGCTGCGGGTCGACCTCGGCCTCGATGGGCGGCGCGTGCACGGCGAACTGCACCCGGCCGGGGCCGATCAGCTCCACCGCGCCGTCGACACCGGCGGCGACGACGGCGTCCAGCATCACCTTCGTCCGGGTGATGTCCTCGGTGCCCGTGTCGATCCGCTGATAGGCGAGGACGTTGTCGATGAGGGTGGTGATCCGCGAGTACCCGGCGGAGAGGTGGTGCAGCACCTGGTTGGCCTCGGGCCACAGCTGCCCGGCGTCGTCGGCGGCCAGGGCGGCCAGTTCGCGCCGCAGTTCGTCCAGGGGGCCGCGCAGCGACCGGGCGAGCAGGGTGAGCAGCTGCTCGTGCCGTCCGGCCAGCGCCTCGTACCGGTCCTTCTCGCGCTCGCCGAGCGCGGCGTACCGCTCCTCGCCCGCTGCCAGCTCCTCCGCGTGCTGCTCCCGCAGCTCGGTCAGCTCGGTGCCGTACTTCTCGCGCAGCTCCGCCACCTCGGTGGCGTGCTCCTGGCGCAGCGCGGTGAGCTCGGCGGCGTGTTCCTCGGAGAGCTTCTCCAGCCGCTCGGCGTGCGCCTGCTCCAGCGTGGTCTTCTCGTCCACCAGGGAGTCGAAGGGCCGCCGGTCGGTGAAGGTCATCACGGCGCCGACCAGCTGGTCCCCGTCGCGCACCGGCGCGGTGGTCAGGTCGACCGGCACCTGGTGGTCGCCCTTGGCCCACAGCACCTGCCCGCGCACCCGGTGCTTGCGCCCGGAGCGCAGGGTGTCGGCGAGCGGCGACTCGGCGTACGGGAAGGGGGAGCCGTCGGCCCGCGAGTGCAGGACGAGGTTGTGCAGCTCCTTGCCGCCCAGCTCGCCCGCCCGGTAGCCGAGGATCTGCGCGGCCGCCGGGTTGACGAGCACGATCCGCCCGTCGGTGTCGGTGCCGACGACGCCCTCGGACGCGGCCCGCAGGATCATCTCGGTCTGCCGCTGCGAGCGGGCCAGCTCCGCCTCGGTGTCGACCGTCCCGGACAGATCCCGGACGACGATCATCAGCAGCTCGTCGCCCGTGTAGCCGGAACCGTCGTACGCCTGCTGCCCGTTCTCCAGGTTCGCGCTGGTGACCTCGACCGGGAACTCGTGCCCGTCGGTGCGCCGGGCGACCATCCGGGCCGGCTTGGTCCTGCCCTGCGGGTCCCGTCGGCCGGGGCGCCGCATGGAGCCCGGGATGAGCCGCGAGTCGAACTCGGGCAGCAGATCGAGCAGCCCGCGCCCGACGAGCGCGGTGCCGGGCGCCTCGAAGGCTTCCAGCGCGATGGTGTTGGCGTTGACGACGGTTCCGTTGGCGTTGACCAGGACCAACGCGTCCGGCAGAGCGTCGAGTATGGCTGCGAGGCGAGCAGCGCCTCGGGATGGCCTGCTGCTCACGAGACGCTTCCTCCCTGTTACCGCACCTTGCCGACCGCTCGGGCCATCTTGCCAACCGGCCCGCGACGTGTCACGCGAGGGAGTCTATGCGCACGTGTTGTGCGGGGGGTGCCGGATGAGAGGGAGGTCCCACGAGGAAGTGACGCCGATGCGGTGACGACCGGACCTTTGGACCGGCCCTACCCGATCTTCGGCAGCAGCGGCACCATCCGGTTCCAGCGGTCGATCTCGCACCCGTTGTTCCGGTCGTACGAGGCGTCGACGGGCCGTCCCGCCCAGGTGCCGGTGACCCGCGCGGTGGCCGGCCCGCCGGAGATCATGGAGCAGACGGTCCCGGGCGGCACCGGCGCGAAGAGGTCCCGCCCCCACTGCGTCTGCTCGTCAAGCTTCTGACAGGCACCCCGCACATCCGGGTGATGCCCGCCGTCGGGATGACAGAACAGCTCGTACGTCCCGTCCCGCCCGGCCCCGGCATGCCGTACGACGACGGTGAGGTGATCCCCGCCGCGCCCCTGACCGAGGGCGGCGGCGGGCACGGCGATCAGCGGTACGACGGCGGAGGCGGCGGCGATGACGGCGGCGGCGGTGGCCAGGACGGCGAGGCCGCCGCGACGGACGCGCCCTTCGGCACCCGGCAGAAGAGAATCCATGCCCTTCTCAACGCCCGACCTCGACGGACGTTGCGCCACGTTCCCCCGGAAAACGCCACCCCGTCGAAGAAGCCCTTTGCCCTGTGGCCGGACTGCCTAGTACCGTAGGGATCGATTGGTGACGGGCCCTGTGGCTGTGTCATCATCTGCACGCACCACTCGCGCGCTCGCGTGAGCGGTTGTGCTGGAGGCGTCGCCTAGTCCGGTCTATGGCGCCGCACTGCTAATGCGGTTTGGGTTTTAAAGCCCATCGAGGGTTCAAATCCCTCCGCCTCCGCCCCAACCGAAGCCCCGGTCCACTGGACCGGGGCTTCGTCGTTCCCTCTCCTGGACGTTTCCGCAGGTCAGAAGGGGTGTGCGGATCGGATTTCACATGACGGCGGCAGTCATGTAATGTTCTTCCTGTCGCCGGGACGGGCCGAAAGGAACGGAAACGGAGACAAGAACAAAAGAACAAGCACTCGTAGCTTAACGGATAGAGCATCTGACTACGGATCAGAAGGTTGCAGGTTCGAATCCTGCCGAGTGCACACAGGTTAGAGGCCCCGGATCACTCCGGGGCCTCTTGCGTTTCAGGGGCGTACAGCAGCGAAGTACAGCAACGGGGTCTGGATCAGCCGGTCTCGGTCCCGGTACCGCCCATGGCGGCGGACAGCTTGCCGAGCGCGGCCCGCACCTCTTCCTCGCTGGCTTCGGCGTAGACCTCCATTGTCATGGCGATCTGGGAGTGCCGCAGGATCCGCTGGGCGACCTTCGGGTGCACCTTCAGGGCGACGAGGAGCGAGCTGCACGTGTGCCGGGTGTTCCGGAGCGGGATGACGCGGACGCCGGCGCGGCGAGCCCGCAGCGCGAACATCCGGGTGAGGTTCCCCGGCTCGATCGGAGTGCCGTACTTCGTGGTGAAGACCAGCCCGCGCGTGTCCTGCCACAGCTCACCGGTTGCCTTCGATCACCGATCTGCTGAGCCCGCCGCATGCGGAGGGCCTTGAGGCACAGCACCGGGAAGGGAAGGAAGTCGTCCGACTCCTCGGTCTTGGTTTCCCGGTGGAGGATCTGCCGACCGGCCCGCTGGATCTGGTGATCCACGTAGATTTCACCCGCGTCGAAGTCCACCGACTTCCAGGTGAGCCCCAAGACCTCACCTCGGCGCAGACCGAGGCAGAGCACAAGCATCCAGGCCGCGAAGAGGTGATCATCCCGCGCGACACAATCGGCGAGGAACCGGCCCGCCTCGGCGACCGACCAGGGCTTGATCCGGCGGCGGCGCGTTTTGGGGACCTTCACCAGCGAGGCGACGTTCTTGCCGATCTCCTCTTCGGCCACGGCGTGGGTGAGGGCAGCACGGAGGGCGTCACGGGCGGCCTGGATGACGCGCCGGGACGGGAACGCTTCGCAGCACTCTCCGACGGCGCAACACCGTTGCCGTGCCTTGGCCCGCTTGGCGTCCTTGCCCTGGGCGCAGCGCTGGCAGATGCCGGCCAGCTTGGTCAGCCACTCCTGTACGTCCCGGACGGTCAGCTTGTCGAGTCGCTTCGTGCCCAGGTGCGGGTTGATGTAGAGCCGCACCGAGCCCTCGTAGGACACGTACGACAGCGGGGCCAGGTTGGGCTTCACGATCGACTCAAGCCAGTAGGCGAGGAACGCCTGCACCGTGCGGTGCCGAGTCTGGACAGAGCCCTTGCTGGCTTCGCTGTGGAGCCTGATCCACTTCTCGTGGGTCTCCTCGCGCGTCTTGCCGTACACGTACTTCCGCTTGCGGTCACCCTCCGGGGTCGTGACCCAGACGTAGGCCGCGAAGCCATTCTTGTACGGGTAGATGGAGCCCTCGCCGTTCGCGCGCTTTCCGCTCATGCCGCCCACTCCTCGGTCTCGGAGGTGCAGCGGGCCACGTACTCGTCCACCCAGGCCGGGAGGGTCCGGCGGTTGCGGCCGATCTTCACGGACCGGATCTCACCGCTCAGGATGAGCGCCTTGGTCTTGGAGAGACCGAAGCCGAGCATCTCGGCGACTTCGGCCGTGGTGTGCCATTTACGGGTGATGGTCACCGTGGTCATGCGGTGGGCGCTCCTTCCGTTCCGGTAGCGGGTTCGAGGGATGCGGCGAGCCAGGCTTCGGTGTCGGACAGGCCGGTGCCGGCGAAGACCCAGTGGGCGAGGACGTACGTCGTGTCTGCCGGGCGTTCGCCAGTTGTTGCCTGGGCGCGGCGCCATGCGGCGCGGGCGTCGCGGAGGGCGCCGAGGGTGGTGGAGTAGCGGCGGGACTTGGTGGAGAAGTGGCCGCGGAAGCCGAGCATGTGGGCCCAGGCGCGTAGGCGGAGGTGTTCGAGGTCCTTGCGGGCGCCGAGGGTCCAGGCGGTTCGGATGAGTCGGCGGGCGTGGTCGCTGATGTCGAGCTGGGCGAGTTCGGCGGCGAACTTGAGCGGCCGGTCGAGGGTGCCTGGCGCGGTCTCGGCGCCCTTGGTGGCGTACTTGGCGATGTACGCCGCCACGGCCCGCTTGGTCAGCTCCTGGCCGTCGTTGAAGTCGGCGTAGCGGATGGCGCGTACGTCGAGCTGGCGGCCGAAGGTGAAGGTGTGGGCGCGGCCGTCGATGACCGGGCCGTTGACCCGTGCCTTGGTCGCTGCCGCCTGGATGGCGTCGGTCAGGAGGTCGGCGGTGGCCCAGGGCGGGGGCGGGGTGTCGGCGCCGCCGGGGCCGTCGAGGCGGATGACCGCGTGGAAGTGGACGGCTCCGCGCTTCTGGTACTCGGCGACCTTGGCGAAGGAGACGCGGGCGTGGTCGCGGAACCGGCGCTGTGACAGGCCCGCGCGCTTGGCGACCTCGCGGCGGAGGTAGATGGAGAAGCGGCGCCAGAGCTGTCCGGCGTGGGCGTTCCAGAGCACGGCCGCCTCGTAGTCGTAGGTGTCCGGGTCGAGCGGGGTGCCGAGTGTGGTGCTGGAGGTTTCTTTCGCGTAAGTGCGTCCCATCAATCCACCAGGGACCTCGCCATAACAGCAGCCCATACGTCACACCGAGCACCAGCAAGGCCATGGTGCGGAGGATGCGCCTCGTCCTCAGCTTCATAGCGCGCAGGATGCCCCAGGTTGCCTACCTTCGCAGCCTCTGAAACGCTTGCAGACGCGCCAGTTCGGGGAGCCCCATGCTGAGCGTGACCCCACCACCAAGCGCACCATGTCAAGCGGGGAACAGCGAGCTGCCACAGCAGCTGGGCCCACGGAAAACGCCAACTGACCATTCACTCAGGTGACCGCCTGCATCCGGACTTCGGAGTGCACCGCCTCCCAAGTTGAATGCGCAAGCACCGTTAGTACGTGCCAGCCGTCTCACTTTCTCTGATTGACGGCGATGACAGTGTGGTGGAGGCCGGTGAGGGTGCTGCGAGGCATACGCGCACCTGGTCCGTCGACGCACCCGTCATCGTGGCTGACTTTCGGCGGCTGAGGTTGGGGCCTCTCTACCATCTCAGCAACTCTCGTCCTGAGACCTGAACCAGCCCAGGAACTTAGCGACCTGTGCTGTGACCCCAAAGGCGCCGGCGAACGCGGCGGCAGCCCATCGCAATGATGTCCATGGCACCTCGCCGCACAGCATTGCCGCTTGCCCAGCGAGGAGCGCGCAGACAACAGAAATGAGAAGAATGATTGCGACGTAATGCGACTTGCAGTCACGAGCAGTCACTTCGAACGGTCCTAACCTTCAGGTGGCCGTCTCGGTGCGCAGGTGCACCAGGAGACGGCTATAGCCAATCTCTGATGCCCTACGCAGTCGCTCGTCTGCGTTCTCCCGACCGTCAAAGCGGCTTAGCTCGTTACCGGTGCCCCGGGAGATTCGGGGAGGCACGCGAGGACGTTAGCCTCCATCAGGCCCTCAATGCAACAGCCGAGGGTTGGCTGAGTTAGAGGATGCCTGCGCCATGTTCCCGCCATCGATCGAACCAAGCAGTACGCCCAAGGGACCCGTCATTGGGGCTGACTGTCGTTGGCTGGGGTACAGGCGAGCCTGTACCAATTAGATCGAGCCAACACGAGGCGCTACGTTACTTTCCGGTACATGACGTGGGAGTCATCCTGCTGTCCGCAACGCGACGTCCCGGCGCGATCAAGGTGACTCATCGTAATTTCCGTGCTGGGTGGCATATCCGAGAGTAACCGGGTCGAGTCGGTGTCATGGCCGATCCTCGCTAGCCTCCTGCCGGTAGATGAAGAGCCCACCTGACCGCGCATGCTGGCAGGCCGAGCGGCAGGTGGGCGACTGAACCCGGAGGCTCAGCCATGAGTTTGTCCCTTGCAGAGCACTGCGTGTCAAACCCACGACGGCAACTGTGCGTTGTAACGATCCTCGTAGTGGTCCTGGCCGTGTCGCCGACTTGGGCCAGGATGGTGGGTGCTTACGCGGACGCTACGGCCTTCCTCGCACTGTTCCTCGCAGCCAGCGGTACAGCAACGAAGTACAGCAACCCCAGCAACCGCCCATGACCGACAGCCATTTCCAGGGGCCGCATGGTGCCCTGTATGACCCCTGCTGACCGATCTCTGTAGAGCTACGGATCAGAAGGTTGCAGGTTCGAATCCTGCCGAGTGCACATAGATCGAAGGCCCCGGAGAGATCCGGGGCCTTCGGCGTTTCAGGGTCGTACAGCAGCTGAGCCGCAGGTGCGCCGGCTGTTCCGGAGCGGGATCACGAGCAGCGCCCCTCCCCAAGCCGCTCCACCGATCTTGCGTTCACGGCACACGGGGCACACACGGCACACACGGCATTCGCGTACGGCGGGCGCGGGCCGCCTCGACAGCCCTGGGCGTGGCGCCCGGAAATGGTGACAGACAGGCCCCGGCGGGCGCCGGAGATCGTACGCTGGTCGCGAGGTGAGGGGGCCCGTGGACATCTCGAAGGTACGCAATCCCTACAACTACCGGCATCCGGTGCGCGATGCCGCGCTCTTCGCCGGACGTAGCGGGGAAGCGACGGTCATCGCGGGCGAGCTGGATCAGGTGGCCGTCGACGAACCATCGGTCTGCGTCGTGCTGCACGGTCAGCGGGCCAGCGGGAAGACGAGCCTGCTCTACGCCACCGAGCGGATGGCCGGCGAACGCGGGCTGACAGCGGTGCGCGTGGAGCTGATCGAGGGCGACGGCGAGCCGATCGCCTTCTTTCGCAAGGTCTACGACGAGTTGGTACCGGCGGTGCTGGAAGCGGCCGCTCAGCACGGCAAGGGCGTCGCCTTCGACGCGGCGGCCGTGCGCCGCGTGACAGCGGGAGCCGCCGAGGCATCGACCGTGGCCCCGCTGCAATTCCCGGAGGCGCTTGCCCTCACCGGAGCCGAGCCCCGGGTGCCGGAAGCCGCCCTACGCCATGATCTGTCGTTCTTCGTGCATCTCCTCGGGCATCCGATCGCCCTGCTCGTCGACGAGGCGCAGTTGATCGCTGACGACGAGCGCGCACTGTCGATCCTGCGTTTCCTCACCACGCGCGTCGAAGGACTCGTCCTGGTGCTCGCCGGTACGTCCGAGCTGATCGAGCGGATCAAAGACGTACAGTCGCCGATTCTCCGGCAGTTCAGGGAGATCGAGGTCAAGGGTTTCGTCGAGCAGGTCGACGTCGAGGACTGCGTGGTGCGTCCACTGCGCAGCGCCGGAATCTACGGCAGTTTGATCCCCGAGTCCCTGGTGTCCTCCCTGAAGCGGATCACTGACGGCAACCCCTACGCGATCCAGCTGTACTGCCACGAGATGTTCGCCCGCGTGAAGAGCGGCCTCGCGCCCTACATGCAGCTCAGCCCCGAGGTGCTCGAAGGCATCAGATCACGGATGGAGAAGGGCGACCGCAACGTACTCGACCGGCCGCTGATCCGTGCGGTCCGCGCGATGAGCCGGAGCGAGCTCGTCGCCTTCAATGTCCTGACGTCGGCACTGGACCACGCGACACAGGAAGAGGCCTGGTTCGCCTACTGCATGGGCGGACAGCCGGAGATCACGCGGGAGCAGTACGACCACTGCCGGAAGTCGCTGGTCAGGGACGGCATCCTCGCCTCGGACGCCCCTGTGCGTTTAGTGGCCGACACCGAACTCTTCGACGAGGTCTACTGCCGTCTGTGGTCGGCCCGCACCCTCGGGTCCATGCCGCACACTCAGGCCATAAGCCGGACCACTGTGCGGTCCATGCTGATCAACCGGCTCTATTGCGTGCTGCATGAATTCACGGGTGGGCCCCTGCGGATCTACCCGACGTGCTGTTACCACATGAATGCGAAGCACTTGGCGTCCAGTTTCGACGCCTTGGAGAAGTTGCCCGACGCCGGTCCGGACGCGGCTCCGCATGTTGATTACCTGCACTACGCGGTTCTGAGGTCCGGTGAACCCGAGGCGCTCGATATCACCACTGTCACCTGCGCATACCAGGATCACAAGGTCGAGCGCTGGCTGTTCGCGGCGGACACGGACGACGTGTGCCTGTCCGGCAGCGCCGACTTCAGGGCGGCCGCCGAGCGCATCGCGGCCCTCGGCGGCCGCCTGACCGCCGAGCGAGTGCGCGTACCACTGCGGACCTGGCCGGCCGATGACTGGTTCCTGAGGGCCACCGGGCGGCTACGCGACGAACTGGCCGTCAACCATCGAACGACCGCGTTCGCCGCATACGAGGCCGGCGACATGGACCGCGCGCGTGCCCGCTTCCAATCATCCTTCGACCTGGACCCGGACTGGTCAGCGGCCAATTGCCTCATGTACCTGAACCTGTCCACGGGCCACGAGGACGAGGCGCTCGAATGGTCCCGACGGGCGCTCAAGCTCACCGACAACGCGTATGGCCGCGTGCTGTGCCACTACAACGCTGCCATGGCTTACTTCATCGGTGGTGACCCGGACAGGGCCGCCAAGGAAATCTCCGTGGCTGCGGCAGAGTTGGCTCTCATCTCCTTGCAGAATCACCTGATCGACTTCTTGCTGCTTCCGGACCCCGAGGGTGCACCGATCCTGCACGAGGAGACCCAGGTCGACCTGGCCGACGCGGTGGAGCGGGCAAGCGCTGTACTCCGCGTCACCGACAAGGTGTCGTTCGGCCCGCCGGAGGCTGAGACCGGCGTGTCTGACCAGTGGGACAGCGAGCCGGAAAAGGAGGCCGTACACGGACTCGCCGATGGTGATGCGGCGCCCCTCGGGCAAGGCCCGGTTGTCCTCTCCGTGGCCACCGAATGGGCGTCCTCCCAGGGCGGTCTGAGTACCTTCAACCGTGACCTGTGCCGAGCGCTGGCCGCAGCCGGTGCCCGGGTCTTCTGTGTCGTCCTGGACGCGAGCGCCGAGGAGATGGACACGGCCAGGGAGGCGGGCATTTCGCTGCTTCCCGCCCCTGTCCGGCCTGGAGCGACCGAGGACATGCGACTGACCAGTCGGCCCGCCCTGCCCGATGGTACGGCGCCCGATCTGGTCCTGGGACACGGCCGGATCACCGGTCCCGCGGCGCAGAAGCTGGCCGATGACTTCTTCCCCGGAGCCCGACGCCTCCACGTACTCCACATGGCTCCGGACGAGATCGAGTGGTACAAGCCCGATCGCTCTCATGACGCCGGGCTCCGGGCCGAGAATCGCACCGGGATCGAGCGGGCCCTGGGGAGGACCGCTCATCGAGTGGTGGCGGTGGGCCCTCGGCTGCATCAGGAGTTCCTCAGCGATTTCAGGACCGCGGACGGGGTGCAACCCCTCCGGCTGGATCCCGGGTTCGACAGCACGGTCCCCGATGCCGACCGCGTTCCGCCTGAGGGCGGCCCTGCTCGGGTGCTGCTGCTGGGCCGGATTGAAGACGCACAGCTCAAGGGCGTCGACCTCGCCGCCGCGGCCTGCGGCAAGGTCGAGACGCGGCTGCGTGACGCCGGCATCCGGCGCGGAGTACGGCTACTGGTGCGCGGTGCGCCGGTGACCGACGTGGATGCGGCACGCGACGAGATAGTGAGGCAAGCCGCGAATCCGCGACTGGACGTCGTGGTACGCGTCTACACGTCGGAGCAGGACCGCATCGAGGACGATCTGAGCACCGCATGGCTGGTGATCATGCCGTCCCGCAAAGAGGGATTCGGTCTGACCGGTCTCGAAGCGATCATCCGTGGAATTCCGGTCCTGGTCAGCTCGACGAGCGGACTGGGCGAACTGCTGCGCGAGAAGTTGGGGGACGAGCAGGCCAGCTCGTTCGTCGTCGAGGTGTCGGGCGACGCCGAGACGGACGCGGAGACCTGGGCCCGCGACATCGAGCGCAAGCTTCGCGACCGGGTCGGTGCGTTCCAGCAGGCCGCTGCCCTGCGCGACGATCTGGCCCGGCGGGTGCGCTGGGATCAGGCCGCCGCCGTGATCCTCGGCGAGATTCCGCGGAAATGAGCCGCCTCACCGCATGAACGCGGTCGCGGACACATCCTTTTCCAGTGCCGCACCATGATGTTCGTAGGTGCCGATGGCGGAGACCCTGATCAGAACGCAGAACCGGTCGACGGAGGAAATCCGCTCAGCCACCTTCGTGAACTCACGCCGTAGGAAGTGGATGGCGGCCAGGTTCGCCGTGGAACTCTGCCCGCAGACGATGAACACCGGCTTGTCCGACTCCGCGGGGGTGAACTTCGCGACGAGTACGTACTCCTGGTTTCCCCGGTCGAACAGAAACTTGTCACCACCGACTTCGATGGCTACCGAGTCCCGGCTCGTGGTGTCGTAGGGGTGAAGGGTGACACCGGGGAGGTGAGCGGCCAGGTGTCCCCCGGTACGAATGTTGGCGCCTCCCGCCGGACCCCCCACGCAGAACTCGGTACGATCCCCGTTGCTGCCGCGGAATTCTCCTGACTCGACGAGGACGTCACAGCCCAGCTCGCCCGCAAGCAGAGCCAGCTCGACGACGGCGCGTACGTCTCGATAGCTCGCGGTCCCCGGCGCGTTGTACTTGTTGCCCAGCACCACGAGGCACGTCTGCCCGGGCCTGACACCAAAGAAATCCGCCCTCTTGTTCACCTCCCGGGTCCGCTTGGCCCGCTCCCACAACCACACAAACCCACCGCCGAGCAGGCTGGTCACCAGGCCTATGGCGATGTTCTCCAGTACCGATTGAATCGGGTCCCCCTCCACGGCGTGTAAGTCCCCTCATTGTCGAGGGTCGGGCGGCGGGCGAACAGACCCGATCCGCACGATCGTGCGGAGGACCCACGGGAACGCCGGCAATGCGGACAGCGGGTCGCGCAGCGCCTGCATCCACGGAAGCCGCCGCGCGCACGGTCTTGTCACCGCGATTCCGCCGACCCGGCTTGCTCGGACGGAACGTCGATCGAACGGCGTTGCCTCAGCCGGTGGGGGCAGGATGCGAACCTGCGGCCAGCACGGGAATCGTCCGGGCGAAGCTGAGTACTCCTACTCATGCGCCCGCCTCGCCCGCACGAGCAAGGTGACGGGCATGGACCTACCCGTCGCCCCGCCGGCCTTCGACGCGACCACCGGCCCGAGGCAGCGCAGCCGTGCCGACCTGGGCGCCGACATCGGAGCCGGGTGCGGCCTGGTGTTCCTGGAGCTGATCGCCCTGGTGGTGATCTTCTGGCTGTGGTTCCTGTCCGGGTTCAACCTCGACCCGGGCAGAACCGTCACGTCCGACTCGCTGTGGGGCTACCTGGCCGCCGCCGGAGGGGTCGGAGTCCTCGCCGTCGTGGCGGCTGCGATCGCCGCGCGGGCCGGGGCTGTCGTCACGGTCGTCACCCAGGTCGTGATGGCCACTCTGACCTGCGTCATCGTCTTGGGCGGTGCCGCGACGCAGTCACACCAGGACCAGCGGTGCCGTGACATCCCGTCAGCCACCGGCTGCAACAGCGACGACCGGACGGCCACGACTCCGGGTCACCGCCGCTCGGGCGGGCTCGGGTCCCAGCCGAGCGCGAAGGACCAGGTCACGTCCGGGTCCGAGGTGAAGCGCAGGGAACCGGTGAGTTGAGTCCGGGGCATCTGGATCTCGTTCATCACGGGCAGCACCTTGCCCTTCTCGCACCGCACCGGGAAGGAGACGCCGCCGGACCGCACCTGGACGGTGAGCCGGCCCGGGCCCTCGCAGTTGATCGCGATGGCCAGGGTCCTGCCCGCCTTGATCCCGCCCGGGATCGGATAGGTGGCGTCGCCCCTGACCGCGGTGCCACTGGCCAGGACCTCGATGCCGTCCGAGCCGGTCAGCGGTGCCCGGTGGACGGACGGGGCGTGCGGGCCGGGCGTCGGGTCGGTGGCGGGCTCGGCGGGAACCGGGGTCGCGGCGGCCCGGGCGGGGTGGGCCAGGGGTGGCGAAGCTGTGCCGTGATGGCCGGAGCCGCCGCAACCGGCCGTCGCCAGCGCGGCGGCCCACACGGAAAAGGCCAGGCGGACGGAGCGTCTTGTGATCGCCATCGAGTGTTCGGCCCCCGGATCATCCATGCGCCGCCCCCCTGAGGGACGGCGTGTGCCAGAACGCTCGCCCCTGTCGATCCGGCCCGGCAGGTGAACACCATTTATTTGAGGGAAAGCTGAGGCCCTCGCCCCCGATGGTCCTGCTCGGCATGCCGAGGACGCGTGGAGCGGGGATTCTGAGAGTGATGCGAGCGTGGCACCCAGCCGACCAGGAACCTCGATGAGCCCACATCCGGTGCGTGTAGCCGTTGCAGTCGTCTCCGACTGCCCCTTGCTGCGGCGAGGGCTTGAGCAGGTGATCGACACCGCGCCCGACATGCGGAGGGTCGCCTCCGGCAAGGGGAGCGAGGAGTGGGACTACGAGACGGGCGCCGCCGACGTCGTCCTCGTGAACCTTCAGTCGCCCGTCGAGGAAATGGCCCGCCTTATCGCTCGATTGCGGCAGCGGGGGCAGGCCGCGATCATTCTCTCGGCCTCCGAGACGCAGACCGAGCTTTTCTTCTTCATCGAAGCGGGCGCCAGTGGGTATCTGAGCCGCCGCAGCGGAGAAGCTGAATTGCTGGCGGCGGTCCGTGCCGTCGCCTCCGGCGATATTTATTTCTCCACGAGATTGAGGGATCAATCCCTCCGTGAGCAGCGCACTCACATCACGCACCGGGAGCGGCAGATCCTGCAACTCATCGCGAGCGGTGCCACCGACCGTGAAATCGCCGCCAAGTTGAATATTAGTGAGCACACCGTTCACACGCACCTCGACCGGCTGCGCGGCAAGACCGGCTGCCACCGCCGGGCCGACCTGGTACGCCTGGCCCTCCTGCGCGACGGGGTGGCCGAACCTCCCGGATGACCCGCCCCCGGCTGTGGGCGATTCCGCCCACAGTGTCGGCAGTTCTGCCTCTTGTCCGGCCGAGCCCCGGTCGCTAAGCCTTGGAACATGTCGTGCGCTGGATGCCCGTGTATCTCTGTGCGCTGATAGGTGGACCCTGTGCTGGCGATTTCCAGGTTGGTGAGGATGCGAAAGGCGACGTTGTGTGGCGTCTGGCTCGCAGCGGCCGTGTTCTCACTCTTGGCAGGCGGCATATTGGGTCCCTATGCGAGTGAAGCGAGCGCACTGCCGAAGGGCGCACAGGGGAACGCGAAAGTGAAGTCGGCGCTCCGGTGTTACGAGACGCGCAGGAACCCCGGTGCGGTCGTCTGCTACCGATTCTCGAAGAAGGCCGAATTCAGGCACGGTGACGTCGTCTTCGTTCCCATTCTCATCCAGGTGCCCGTGCCGGCCGACCCGCCGCCTGTGATGGTCGTGGACAGTCTCGACGATATTCACCCGAGCAAGGTGGACAGGTGACCTTCCTGACCATTATGCCGAAAACCGAAGGTTCGCTCTGAATATCTCATCCCCGGGATTTCGAACGCCGTAGGTCTCGTACCCCTCAACGACTGAGAGCGAGGTTCCCATGTTTACCGCTCGAAATCGAGTCGCCCGCATAGCAGGAGCTTCCTGTGCCGCCGCGCTGCTCGCCGGAACAGTCGGCGTCGCCGGAGCCGAGGCAGCGCCCGCGACAACACACAACGGCGCGGTGACGCACTCCGTCAGCAAGCCGCCCCCACCGCGCCCCCACCACCGGCACAACACCCCGAACACACCCAACACCCCCAACACACCGAACACCCCGGGCGGTGGAGGCAACACCCCGAACACTCCGAACACGCCGAACACCCCCAACACCCCCGGCCGTGGCGGCCACACGCCGAACACGCCCAATACGCCCAACACACCGAACACCCCTGGTGGCGGCGGGAATACTCCCAACACTCCGAACACGCCTAATACCCCGAACACCGGGGGCGGTGGCGGGAACACCCCGAACACTCCGAACACGCCCAATACCCCGAACACCGGGGGCGGTGGCGGGAACACTCCCAACACCCCGAACACACCCAATACCCCGAACACCCCGGGTGGCGGCGGGAACACCCCGAACACGCCCAACACACCCAACACCCCGAACACACCAGGCTGACAGCGCTCAACAGCGTGATGGAGCCGCGCAGCAACGTTTGCGCGGCTCCATCACGTCTGCATGCCCCGACAGCTGACGAAATAGCTGTCCAGGGGCCAATTCAAAGCCCCACCCGCCGACTACAGCAAAGCAGTGAGAAGGCTTAGGAGACCCAGAGTGTTCGGAGTGTTCGGAGTGTTCGGGGTATTGGGGGTGTTCGGAGTGTTGGGGGTGTTGGGCGTGTTGGGGGTGTTGGGCGTGTTCGGAGTGTTGGGCGTATTCGGGGTGTTCGGAGTGTTGGGGGTGTTGGGGGTGTTCGGCGTATTCGGAGTGTTGCCTCCACCACCCGGAGTGTTCGGAGTATTCGGGGTGTTGGGGGTGTTCGGGGCCTGCGCGGTCCCCTGGCCGCCCCTTCCCTCGGTCGACAGCCCGGACTCGCCGTCCGTCGTCTTCGCGGAGTCGACGCGCTGCGGAGTCTGCGGAGTCTGGGGAGTCTGCGGCGTTTGAGGGGTCTGCGGGGTCTGAGGCGTCTGGCCGCCCAGGAGGTTGAGTCCGAGGAGCGTATACGTCGGGCCGTTGTAGCTGTTCGAGTTGTGGCTGTTCGAGTCGCCCGCGTAGGCAACTCCCATGCCCGCAGCGGTGAAGCTTCCCACCGCGATGGCGGCGATCAGAATTCGCTGGATTCTGCGCAAGGTTCTTTCCCCTCGGGTTCCGAGCCGGGGTGCTCGAATATCGTGCGGAGCTGCGTCACAGTCAAAGTGGCACATTCGGCAGGCCGCACCATGCATAAGTAATCTGTGTTGCCGCGAGCGTCACCCTCTCCGCCGAGTGCCGCCGCTCAGGCGATCGCGCGGGCCGCCCTGGGAGTCCGCGCCAGGGCCGACAGGTAGGCGCAGCCCGTGATGAGGCAGAGGGCCGCTGCCGCCGCCAGAAGGGCCGGGGTGTGCCGGGGGTGGAGGAAGAGACCCACCGCGAAGCTCAGGAACAGGGAGGCGTTCAGGAGCCAGTTGAACGCGGCCCAGGCGTGGGGCTGGCCCGCCGCCGGGACGCCCGACCAGATGACCCGGGTGAGGAGGAGGTTGAAGACGCCGTTCCCGATGCCGCCCAGGGCGAAGGCGACGGTGGCGGACCAGAAGGGGAGGCCCAGGCTCGGGAGGCCGATCGCGAGGGCCACCAGCAGGTTGGACAGGGGGAGAAGGGCGCGCATGCCGGTGAGACGGCGTGGCGTCACCGCGGCCGCGATCATGGAGGCCACGGCCCAGCAGGCCATCACCACGCCGAGCCCGTGGGCGTCGTAACCCGGCGTCCGGGCCAGCATGAAGGGGCCCGACACGCCCTCCAGGCTGGTGGTGATCAGCATGACGGTCACGCAGAGGAGGCCGAGGGCACCGAACGCGCCGGGGGCCAGCAGCCGGCCGAACCCCGCGGTGGCGCCACGGCTGCCGGTCGTACCGTCCTCCGGGATCCGCGGCGACCAGGCCACGGCCAGCACCAGCAGAAAGGTGAGGGCGTTCAGGGCGAAGGCCGACTCCGCGCCGGACAGGGCCACCACCACACCGGCCAGCACCATGCCCGCGGCGCCGGCCCCCGCCTTCGAGACGCTCCACCACTTGGCCAGCTCGGCCTGCCGCCCGTCGCTGAGGGCGTGCAGGAGCGAGCGGGAGAACGGCATCGTCAGGGCCTCGCCGGACGCGGCGACGAGAATGCAGGCCAGGACGGCGATCCGGTGCTCCGCCACCGCGGCCGCGACGGCGAACGCCGCCACCTGCCCGATCAGCCCGGCCCGCCACGCCGTCCGCGAGCGGATCCACCCCCGGGAACTGACGAGCGGCGTCAGCGCCAGGACCGGGATCGTCTGAGCGGCCAGAACGGCGGCGAGGAAGGTCGTCGAGCCCGCGCGCACCGCGATCAGCGCGTACGCCACCTGCACCAGCTTGTCCCCGAACTCCGAGGCAGCCAGGGCGAGAAGAAGCCCGACGAGCCCGGCCGGACGGGCGGTGGAACGGCCTGACAACGCTGGTACCTCCCACGCTCGCGGAACCGACAGCCGGAGAGACGCGAGGGGAGGCTAACCCGCGCTCCGCAGACACCGCTCGGATTTTCCGGCGGCCCCTCGGCGGAGCCCGCGCGTGCGGAATCGATACATCTGTCATCTATCGAGTGAACGGGTGTACCAAGCCTGAGTGCGCGAGCGGATCGAGGAGACGCGCCGCACCGACGATCTGCTCGGGCGGATCGCCGGCTCCCTCGATCTGATCGCCGACCGGCTCCGGCCCGCCGCCGTCGCCGAGGCACCGGAGGCGATGACGCCCCAGCGGCTCCCGGCCACTTGGCGGGCGAGGAATCTCGTCGTCACCGACGATGTGCACACCGTGGCGGCGTACCTCGCCCCGGCGCTGGTGCGCGGGCCCGTGCGGTGGTATCCCGCCCCCGCCTCCCCCCGGGCACTGTCAGACCCACCCCCTACCCTCACGAGTGATGGCACAGATGTGGAGATGTTCCGGGCTTCGCTGGTCCGGCGACGGGCTCGTGCTCGCCTGGGAGGGCGGGCGGGGCAGCGCGCTGGCGTGGGGGAAGCGCGTCGGGTTCGCCGTGCCGGAAGGGGGCGGGCGTATCTGCGTGGGGGCGCGGGGACACGCGTGTCCGGTGCGGGCGCCCGTGCCGGGGCGCGGCACCGGGGCCCGGTGCGAGGAGTGCGCGCGGCTCGACCGGGCGCACTCCGTGGCCGCCGACACCATCGCCGACGACCCCCGGCCGTACCGGGTGTATCTCGCCTGGTTCGGTCCCGGCCTGGTCAAGGTCGGCATCACGGCCGTCGAGCGGGGGCCTGCGCGGTTGCTGGAGCAGGGCGCGGTCTGTTTCAGCTGGCTCGGGACCGGGCCCCTGATGGCGGCGCGGCGTACCGAGGAGATGCTGCGGGCCGCGCTCGGCGTGCCGGACCGGATCGCGTACGCCGAGAAGCGGGCGGTGCGGGCGAGGCTGCCGGAGGCGGCGGAGGAGCGGGCGGCGGAGGTGCGCGCGCTGCACCGGCGGGCCGTCGCGCTCGACCGGTGGCCGGAGTCGCTGCGGGCCGAGCCGTGCGAGGTGGTCGATCATGTGCGGGCCTTCGGGCTCGACGGCGTGCCCGCCGCCTTCGGCGAGGTGACCGAGCTCGTCGCCGGTGGTGCCGTCGGCGGGGAACTGGTCGCGGCCGCCGGGCCCGATCTTCATCTGGCGGTGCGCGGCCGCGGGGTCGTCGTGCTCGACACCCGGCTGATACGGGGGTGGGGACTCGTGCCCATGCTGCGGGAAGGCGATGAACTCGCCCTGCCGGTACGTGAGTTCCCCCAGGAGCAGGATGGGCTGTTCTGAGGGGCCACCCAGGCGTTGTCTGAGTGGTGGCTGTGTGTTTCTCAGGAAAAACCAAGACTGGTGAAACACTCCTCTCAGAGGGCCCCGACAGTGTGGCCGCCATGACCACGACCTCGCCCCAGGGGCGCACCGAACTGCTGAGGCCGGACGGGAGCCCCGTCCGCGTGCTGGTGGTCGACGACGAGACGTCGATCACCGAACTGCTGAGCATGGCCCTTCGCTACGAGGGCTGGCAGATCAGAAGCGCGACGGACGGTCAGGGGGCCCTCCAGACGGCCCGCGAGTTCCGCCCCGACGCCGTCGTCCTCGACATGATGCTGCCGGACATGGACGGACTGGCCGTCCTCGGCCGGCTGCGCCGTGAACTGCCGGACGTGCCCGTGCTGTTCCTGACCGCCAAGGACGCGGTGGAGGACCGGATCGCCGGGCTCACCGCCGGTGGCGACGACTATGTGACCAAGCCGTTCAGCCTGGAGGAGGTCGTCGCCCGGCTGCGCGGACTGATCCGCAGGTCCGGGGCGACCGACCGGCGCTCCGAGTCCGTGCTCGTCGTCGGCGACCTCACCCTGGACGAGGACAGCCACGAGGTGACCCGGGGCGGCGACTCCATCCATCTCACCGCCACCGAGTTCGAGCTGCTGCGCTTCCTCATGCGCAACCCGCGGCGCGTGCTCAGCAAGGCGCAGATCCTGGACCGCGTCTGGTCGTACGACTTCGGCGGCCAGGCCAACGTGGTCGAGCTGTACATCTCGTACCTGCGCCGGAAGCTCGACGCCGGGCGCGAGCCGATGATCCACACCCGGCGTGGCGCCGGTTACCTGATCAAGCCCGCCGTGTGATGAGCGGACCGCCCGGCCCCCGACCCGCACCCCGGTCGAGCCCGGCACGCCGGTCCGCCCCGCGCCCGCCCCGCCCCTCCCGGATCGGCTCCCCGAAGGCCCCGTCCTCCCGGATCCGCTCCCCGAGGACCCCCTCCCCCCGCACCCTGCGCACCCGTCTCGTCGTCGCCTCCGTCGTTCTGATCGCCGTCGTCTGCGCGGTGATCGGCACCGTGACCACCCTGGCCCTGCGCTCGCACCTGTACGCCCAGCTGGACGGCCGGCTGGACGAGGTCGGCAAGCGGGCCTCCGGTGCCTTCGCCCCGCCGGGGCAGGACAAGGGGCCCGGCGGACCCGGCGGCGGACAGGCGCCCACGGGCATCGAGCTGGGCCAGTTCGTCGCCCTGGGCCCGCAGCCGCAGTACACGGTCGTGGCCGTGGTGAACGACGGCACCGCGACCGAGGGCAAGGTGGGCCGAAAATCGAGGTCCGCGCCGTACATGAGCGCCCATGACCTCGACGCGGCCCAGCTCGCGGCCCTCGGCGGGGTGTCCGCGGACCTCCGCGCGCACACCGTCGACCTCCCCGGCCTCGGCAGCTACCGCGCCGAGTACGCCACCGGGCCCAACGGCTCCTTCTACGTGGCCATTCCGACCGACGACACCGACGGCATCATCAACACCCTGATCCTCGTCGAGGTCTGTGTCACCGCCGCCGGGCTGCTCGCGGCCTGTCTCGCCGGGACCGTCATCGTCGGCGTGGCCACCCGCCCGCTGCGCAGGGTCGCCGCCACCGCCACCCGCGTCTCCGAACTGACGCTGCACACCGGCGAGGTGAACCTCAGCGAGCGCGTCCCGGACGCCGAGTGCGATCCGCACACCGAGGTCGGGCAGGTCGGCGCCGCGCTGAACCGGATGCTCGACCATGTGCACGGCGCCCTTCAGGCCCGGCAGCAGAGCGAGACGCGGGTACGTCAGTTCGTCGCCGACGCCAGTCATGAACTGCGCACCCCCCTCTCCTCCATCCGCGGCTACGCCGAACTGACCCGGCGCGGCCATGAACAGGTCGGCCCCGACACCCGGCACGCCCTCGGGCGGATCGAGTCCGAGGCCGGGCGGATGACCCTGCTGGTGGAGGACCTGCTGCTGCTCGCCCGACTGGACGCCGGCCGCCCCCTGGAGTTCGGGCGGACCGATCTGGTGCCGCTCGTCGTGGACACCGTCAGCGACGCCCGCGCGGCCGGTCCGGAGCACAACTGGCGGCTCGCGCTGCCCGACGAGCCCGCGCCGGTCCGCGCGGACTCCGCCCGGCTCCAGCAGGTCCTGGTCAACCTGCTGGCCAACGCCCAGCGCCACACCCCGCCCGGTACGACCGTCACCGCCCGGGTGCGTCGGCAGGGGCCCTGGGTGTGCGTGGACGTCGAGGACGACGGGCCGGGGATCCCGGCCGAGCTGCTGCCGCATGTCTTCGAGCGGTTCGCGCGCGGGGACTTTGCGCGGACGCGGGCCACCGGCTCCACCGGGCTCGGGCTCGCCATCGTGCAGGCCGTCGCGACGGCGCACGACGGCGCGGTGAGCGTGGAGAGCGCGCCGGGCAGGACCGTGTTCACCCTGCGCCTGCCCGCGCTCGGCACCCGGTCCTTCATGGCTCCCGAGAGCACCAACTCGCTTGCCGAGCAAGCCGGTTCGCACTCACAGCCGTACCACAGCACCACCACATCGACGCGACAGGGCGCCTGACAAGAGTCGGTTCCATGCGAACCGACTCTTCTCCCGACTCGCCCCCCGGCACCCTGCCGGCCCGGGAGCACCTGCCGGTCTCGGCCGCCGGCAGGGCCGTCCTGGACGTGGTGATCCCCGTCTACAACGAGGAACAGGACCTCCAGCCGTGCGTCCGGCGGCTGCACGAGCATCTGACCCGCACCTTCCCCTACGCCTTCCGCGTCACGATCGCGGACAACGCCTCCACCGACGGCACCCCGCTCATCGCGGCGCGGCTGGCGGCCGAGCTGCCCGGGGTGGGCGTCGTACGGCTGGAGCAGAAGGGCCGCGGCCGGGCGCTGCGCACCGTGTGGTCCGCGTCGAAGGCGCCGGTCCTCGCCTATATGGACGTCGATCTGTCCACCGACCTCAACGCCCTGCTGCCGCTGGTCGCGCCGCTGATCTCCGGTCACTCGGACCTCGCGATCGGCTCCCGGCTCACCCGCTCCTCCCGGGTGGTGCGCGGCCCCAAGCGCGAGCTGATCAGCCGGGCGTACAACCTGATCCTGCGCGGCTCGCTCCAGGCCCGCTTCTCGGACGCGCAGTGCGGGTTCAAGGCGATCAGAGGCGATGTGGCGCGGGTGCTGCTGCCGCTGGTGGAGGACAGCGGCTGGTTCTTCGACACCGAGCTGCTGGTGCTCGCCGAGCGGGCCGGGCTGCGGATCCACGAGGTGCCGGTCGACTGGGTGGACGACCCCGACTCCACCGTGCACCTCGTGCGCACCGCGACCGACGACCTCAAGGGCGTCTGGCGGATCGGCCGGGCGCTCGCCACCGGTTCGCTGCCGCTTGACCTGCTCGCCCGGCCGTTCGGCGACGACCCCCGCGACCGCGAGCTGACCGGAGTGCCGAAGGGCCTGGCCCGCCAGCTGATCGGCTTCTGCGCGATCGGCGTCCTGTCGACCCTCTGCTATCTGCTGCTCTACAGCGGCTTCCGGCAGTTCTGCGGGCCGCAGCCCGCCAACGGCCTCGCGCTGCTGGTCTCGGCCGTCGCCAACACGGCCGCCAACCGCCGGCTCACCTTCGGGGTGCGCGGCCGGGGCGGCGCGGTCCGCCAGCAGGCGCAGGGCCTGGTGGTCTTCGTCATCGGACTCGCCCTGACCAGCGGTTCCCTGGCCGCCCTCGACGCGGCCGGGGGCCGTCCTGCGCACTCCACCGAACTGGCGGTCCTCGTCACCGCCAATCTCGCCGCGACCGTACTGCGGTTCCTGCTCTTCCGCGCCTGGGTGTTCCCGGACCAGCGGCAGCCGTACGACACCGACACCCCCGAAGGGTCCCGATGAGCACCTCCTACGACCGCCCGCTCGACGCGAACGAGGGGCCGGACGGCACGACCGCGGCGGGACCATCCCCGGCCACCGCGCCCCGGCCGCCCCTGCGGCACCGGCACCCGCTCTGGCACCGGCACCCCCTCTGGCACCGGCTCCCGCACCGGCTCTGGCGCGGCCGCCCCGAGGACCCCCGCTGGGCGCGCCCCGCCCTCCTCGGGCTGCTCGCCGCGACCCTGCTGCTGTACCTGTACGACCTGAGCGCCTCCGGCTACGCCAACTCCTTCTACGCGGCGGCCGTCCAGGCGGGCAGCACATCCTGGAAGGCGCTGTTCTTCGGCTCGCTGGACGCGGGCAACGCCATCACCGTCGACAAGCCCCCGGCCTCGCTGTGGCCGATGGAGCTGTCGGTGCGGATCTTCGGCCTGAACTCCTGGGCGATCCTCGTGCCCGAGGTGCTGATGGGCGTGGCGACCGTGGCCGTCGTGTACGCCGCCGTGCGCCGCCGCAGCGGTCCCGCGGCCGGTCTGCTCGCGGGCGCGGTGCTCGCGCTCACCCCGGTCGCGGCGCTGATGTTCCGGTTCGACAACCCGGACGCCCTGCTGGCCCTGCTGATGTCGCTGGCCTGCTATCTCGTCGTACGGGCGCTGGAGGACGGCCGGACCGGGTGGCTGGTGTGGGCCGGGGCCGCGATCGGCCTCGCCTTCCTCGCCAAGACGCTCCAGGCGTTCCTGATCCTGCCGCCGCTCGCCGTGGTGTACGCGGTGTGCGCGCCGGTCCCGCTGAAGAAGCGCCTCGGCCAACTGGCCGCCGCCACCCTCGCGTTGGTGGTGTCCGGGGGTTGGTGGGTGGCGATCGTCGAGCTGTGGCCGGCCGCGTCCCGCCCGTACATCGGCGGCTCGCAGCACAACAGCTTCCTGGAACTGACCTTCGGCTACAACGGGTTCGGACGGCTGAGCGGCGAGGAGACCGGCAGCGTCGGCGGGGGCGGTGGCCCCGGCGGCGGTGCGGGCGGCGGGATGTGGGGGGAGACCGGCTGGAGCCGGATGTTCGACTCCGAGTCCGGCGGCCAGATCTCCTGGCTGCTGCCCGCCGCGCTGATCCTGCTGGTCGCGGGGCTGGTGGCGACCCGGCGGTACCGGCGCACCTCGGTCACCCGCGGTGCGCTCCTGGTCTGGGGCGGCTCCCTGCTGACGACCATGGCGGTGTTCAGCTACATGGCGGGCATCTTCCACCAGTACTACACCGTGGCCCTCGCCCCCTATCTGGCCGCCGTCATCGGCATGGGCGCCGGGCTGCTGTGGGAGCGGCGCCGCGAGGTGTGGGCGGCGCTCGCGCTCGCCGCCTCCGTGGTGGCGGCCGCGGCCTGGGGCTATGTGCTGCTGCACCGCACCCCGGACTATCTGCCCTGGCTGAAGTGGCTGGTGCTGATCGGCGGCCTGGTGGCGGCCCTCGGCCTGATCTTCGCCGGGCGCCTCGTCCGGCCCCTCGCCCTCGGGGCCGCGGCCCTCGCCCTGGTCGCCGCGCTGGCCGGGCCGACCGCCTACACCCTGAGCACGGTGGACTCCGCGCACGAGGGCTCCATCCCGACGGCGGGCCCGGCGGGCGCGAGCATGATGGGCTTCGGCGGCGGCCGGGGCCCGGGTGCCGGCCGGACCGGCGGCGCCCGGGGCGGCCGCAACCAGGTCGTCCTCGCCTGGCTGATGCGGCAGGGGATCGATCCCATCGTCGGCGCGAGCCGGGTGCACCATGTCGAGGAGGCGCTCGCCGCACGCCAAGCAAGGTGCGCCCGGTGGCGGTCAGGGCATGCCGGGCGGGCAGAACGGGAACGGATTCCCGGGCCTCGGCGGCGACTTCGCCGGGGGCTTCCCGGGCGGCGCCCGCGAGGGCGCGGGCGGGGCAGGAGGCATGGGCGGCCTGCTGGACGGCGCGGACGTCGGCTCGGCGGCCAAGGCGCTGCTGAAGAAGGACGCCTCCCGGTACACCTGGGCCGCCGCGTCCATCGGCTCGCAGAACGCGGCGAGCTACCAACTCGCCACCGGTGACCCGGTGATGGCGATCGGCGGCTTCAACGGCACCGACCCGTCCCCGACCCTCGCCCAGTTCAAGAAGTACGTGGCCGACGGCCGGATCCACTACTTCATCGACGGCGGCGGCATGGGCGGTGGCATGGGCCGGGGCGGAGAGGGCGCCGGGCGCGGGGACGACAGCGGCACCGGCTCGGAGATCAGCTCCTGGGTCCGGAGCAACTTCAAGAAGGTGACCGTGGGCTCGGCCACCTTCTACGACCTCACCCGGCGCACAGGAAACTGAGAGGAAACGGCGGAGCGGGCCGCGCCTAAGAGCCGGGGGATATGGGTAACGGCTCAGGGATGCGGGCCCGCGCCCCCGCGCCGGCCGACCCCTGGCCTCCCGGGCAGTGACCTCCACGGGCTCCGACTGGCCGGAAACAGAGGGAGGTGCGCCGGTGACGAAGACGGCGGGGCGGACGGCGCGGGACAGTGTGTGGCTCCAGGAGGAGCCCCGGCGCGGCGGACGCGGCGGGCAGCCCTCCGGCCTCGACCGGGAGCGGATCACCGCCGCGTCCGTGCGCCTCCTGGACGCCGAGGGCCTCGCGAAGTTCTCCATGCGCCGCCTCGCCGGTGAGCTGAACGTCAGCGCGATGTCCCTGTACTGGTACGTCGACACCAAGGACGACCTGCTCGAACTCGCCCTGGACGCGGCCTACGGCGAACTGCGCCTGCCCGTCGAGGACGACGCGGCCGACTGGCGGGAGCGGCTGCGGGCGCTGGCCGCCGAGTACCGGGGCCTGCTGGTGCGCCACCCCTGGCTGTCCCGGCTGGCCGGCCAGTACCTGAACATCGGGCCCCACTCGCTGGACTTCTCCCGCAGCGTGCAGCGCACCCTCGGCCGCTCCGGGCTGCCCGCGCACCGGGTGATGGGCGCGATCTCGGCCGTCTTCCAGTTCGTCTACGGCTTCGGCACGAAGGAGGCCCAGTTCATGGGCCGGATCGCGGACTCCGGGCTGACCCCGGACGACTACTACCAGCAGGCCAGGAACTCGGTCCGGCAGGACCCGCACACCGCGGACTTCGTCCAGGAGTCCCGGCAGATCCTGGAGGCCCGCGGCGGGGGCACGGTCGCCGAGCTGATGGGCCGTGACTTCGCCTTCGCCCTGGATCTGCTGATCGCGGGCATCGAGGCGATGGTCGAACGGGGCTGAGCCCCCGCCCGGCCGCAGGGCCCGGGAAGCCCCTCCGGTCCCTCACTCCCCGCCGACCAGCCGCGCCGGGAACCCCCCGGTCGCCACCGGCCCCCAGCGCTCCGGCGTCACCCGGATGATCGACTTGCCCTGCTCCCGCATCGCCGCCCGGTACTCGTCCCAGTCGGGGTGCTCACCGGCGATGTTCCGGTAGTACTCGACCAGCGGCTCCACCGAGTCGGGGGTGTCGACGACCTCGGCGGTGCCGTCGACCTGCACCCAGGGGCCGTTCCAGTCGTCGCTGAGCACGAGCAGGCTCACCCGCGGATCCCGCTTGGCGTTGCGGGTCTTGGCCCGCTCCGGGTAGGTCGAGACCACGATGCGGCCCGAGTCGTCCACCCCGCAGGTCAGCGGGGAGGCCTGCGGGGAGCCGTCGGCGCGGCGGGTGATCAGCAGCGCCCGGTGGCGGGGTCGTACGAAGTCCAGCAGCTCGTCCAGGGAGACACGGGTGTTCGTCGCGATGTTGGGTGCCATGACCGCAGCCTAGAACGCTCCCGGCCGCCGCGAGCGGCACCGGAGGAAGGTCACTTCACCGCAATGGAGCAGCTAAAGTTCTTCTGTCCTGTGCTCGCAGTCGGGAATGTGCTGCGGAGCTCTCCTGCGCATGGCCGTACGGTCATGTCATCCGAGAGGTTCGTGGTGGCCGCGTCCGACTTTTCCGTGCCTGACTCCCCCTCGTACGACTTCGCCGCGTACGACGTCGCCGAGGCGACCCGTTCCCCCGGTGCCCTCGACCTGGCCGAGGCCCTGACGGCGGCCGCCCGTGAGCTGCACGAGAGCGCCTCCCCCGGCGCCACCCTCGACACCGCGGTCCGGCTCGCGGTGCATCTGCTGCCCGGCGCCGAACACGCCGGGGTCTGCGAGATCGAGCGGGGGGAGAGCCTGCGCACGGTCGCCTGGAGCCATGACATCGTGCGCGCCGCCGGCACCCCCGACCTGCCGCACTGGGAGCGCCTGTGGGACGCGCCGGTGGTGCGGGTGGCGGACAGCGGCGGCGCGGACGGCGCACCGCAGGAGCTGCGCTCGGTGCTGTCGATGCGGCTGCGCGCCGACCGGCGCCGGCTGACGGTGCTCACCGCCTACTCCCGGGAGCCCGGCGCCTTCGACGAGGCGGCGGCCCGGCTCGGCCGGCTGTTCACCGCGCATGTGAGCCTCGCCCTGAACTCCGTGACCGTACGCGAGCAGCTGACCGCGGCCATGCACACCCGGGACCTGATCGGACAGGCCACCGGCATCCTGATGGAACGCCTGGACATCGACGCCCAGGCCGCCTTCGAGAGCCTGGTGCGCGCCTCCCAGCGGGAGAACGTCAAGCTCCGCGATCTGGCCCGGCGCATCGTGGGCGCGACGGACAACTAGAGCGGCCCGGGCAACGGGAAGAGCCCGCCGACCGGATGCCGGTCGGCGGGCTCTTCCGGTGCCGTGGATCAGGCGGTCGGCAGGCTGTCCCCCTGCACCGCCTGGATGTCCAGCTGGACCTTCAGCGTGGTGCCGATGGCGGCGATACCGGCCTGGAGGACCTGGTTGTAGTTCATCGCGAAGTCCTCGCGGTGCAGCTCCGCCGTGGCCCGGAAGGCGGCGCGGGTGCCGCCCCACGGGTCGGCGCCGGTGCCGAGGTAGGCGAGGTCCAGGTCCACCTCGCGGACCACGCCGTGCAGGGCCAGCTCGCCGCGCACGGTCCAGCGGTCCGGACCGGCCTGGGTCAGCCCGGTGGAGCGGTAGGTGATCTCCGGGTGGTTCTCGATGTCGAGGAAGTCACCGGAGCGCAGATGCGTGTCGCGCATGCCGTTGCCGGTGTCGATGGACCCGGCCCTGATCACCGCCTCCACCCGGGACTTGGCGATGTCGTCCGGCGCGATCTCGATGGTGCCGCCGAACTCCGTGAACCGGCCGTGCACGCTGGAGATGCCCAGGTGCTGGGCGACCGCGGCGACCGAGGAGTGCGCCGGGTCGATGGTCCAGGGGCCGGGCGGGGGCAGCTCGGTGCCGCCCTGCCGGGCCAGGGTCACGGCGCCGATCTCGGCGCGGCCGCTCGCGGTGACGATCGCGCTGGACGCGGCCGGCGCGTACCCGACGGCGGTCACGATCACGGTGTACGCCCCCGGGGCCAGCTCGGTGGCATCCCGTACGGCCCCCTCGGCGTCCGCCTCGGCCCGCAGCACCTGCGTACCGGTCATGTCGGTCACCGTGACGACCGCGTGCGACACGGCCCACCCGTCCCGCGTACGGATCTTCGCGGTCAGTCCCATCCCGTTTTCTCCCTGCGAGGCCATGCAAATCGGTCATAAGAATCCGGCCCGTGGCGGCGGACGGCTCCGCTCGGAGCGTGCCCTGCCACGGGCCGGGTGGAACTACTCGCCGGGGTGGGCGAGTTCGATGTCGTGACCGTCGGCACCGGTGCCGGTGACGGTCAGCGCGGTCGCCACCGGCGGGTAGCCGGTCGCGATGACGGTGTACTCACCGCTGTCCAGGTCGGTGAAGGCGTACGCGCCGTCCGTACCCGTGGTGGCGCTGCCGACCACGTTCCCGGCCTGGTCGACCAGGGTCACCCGGGCGTCGGCCAGCGGTCCGTGCGGGGCCTTGACGACGCCCTGGAGACGGGCACCGGCGTCCAGGTCGACGCCGACCCGGGTGACACCGGTGGCGGCCACCTCGACGGGCAGGGCGCGCGGCCGGAAACCGCCCGCGTTGACGGCGACGGTCACCGGTCCGGGCACCAGGTCGGTGAAGGCGAACTCGCCCTGCTCCCCGGTCGCGGCGGTGGCCAGCAGGTCACCGCGCACATCGGTGACGATCACCATGGCGTCCTTGACCGGCAGCGCGCTCCCGCTCGCCCGCACCACACCGGTCAGCCCGCTGGTGCCGCTGAGCAGGATGTCGTACGACAGCGGTTCCTCGCCCACCACGACGGTGGAGGCCTGCGGCTGGTAGCCGTCGGCGGCGGCGATCAGGACGTAGCTGCCGGTGCCGGGGGCGGCCAGCGCGTAGGAGCCGTCGCCCTGGGCGACGGAGCGGCCCAGCTGGCGGCCGGCCAGCGAGATCAGAGTGACCGCGGCCCCCGGGACCGGGGCGCTCTCGGCGCCGCGGACGAAGCCGTGCACCGGGGTGCCGTCGCCGCCCGAACCGGGCTCGGCGATGGTCGCCACGGCCGTCATCGGGGCCGCGCTCGCGGTGGCGGTGGCCAGCGCCTCGGTGGCGCCGAGCACCGGAGCGGGCGCGGTCAGGCTGGGCACCTTCTCCTGGACGGGCTCGTCCGGCACGTTCCGCATGGTGTTCTCCACAGTGCTCTCCAGGGTGTTCTCCACGGTCCCCGCCTTCTCCTGCGCGGCCTGGGTCAGCGCGCCGGTCGTCCGCAGCGGGACCTCCTTGATGAACATCACCACGATGAAGGCGACCAGGGCGCAGGGTGCCGCGTAGAGGAAGACGTCGGCGATGCCGTGCCCGTAGGCGCTTTCCAGCCAATGACGGATCGGCAGGGGCAGGCTGTTCATGTCGGGCAGCTCGCCGCCGCCCACGGCCTGGGCCGCGGCCATCCGGGCCTTCGGGCTCAGCTCGCCGATGCTGTTCGCGGCGTAGTGGCTGATCCGGTCCGACATGACCGAGCCGAGCACGCCGACGCCGACCGCACCACCGAGGGAGCGGAAGAAGCTCACCGTGGAGGAGGCGGCGCCCAGGTCCTTCGGGGCGACCTGGTTCTGCGTGGAGAGCACCAGGTTCTGCATCATCATGCCGACGCCGATGCCCAGGAGCGCCATGTAGATGGACAGCTGCCAGTAGGGGGTGTCGTAGCGCATCAGGCTGAGCAGGGACAGCCCCGCGGTGAGGAACAGGCCACCGGCGACCAGCCAGTTCTTCCAGCGTCCGGTGTTGGAGATGATCCGCCCGGAGACCATGGAGGAGATGAACAGACCACCGATCATCGGGATGGTCATCACACCGGACATGGTCGGGGACTTGTCCCGTGCCAGCTGGAAGTACTGCGAGAAGAAGACGGTGCCCGAGTACATGCCGACACCGACGAACAGGGAGGCCACCGAGGCCAGCGAGATCGTGCGGTTGCGGAACAGGCGCAGCGGGATGATCGGCTCCGCCGCCTTGGTCTCGGTGAAGACGAAGGCCAGCGCGAGCAGGAGCGTGCCGCCCACCATCACGTACGTCTGCCAGGACAGCCAGTCGTACTTGTCGTTGGCGAAGGTCACCCAGATCAGCAGCAGCGAGGCGGCCGCGGTGATGAAGAAGGCGCCGAGCCAGTCGACCTTGACCTCGCGCTTGGTGAGCGGCAGGTGCAGGGTCTTCTGCAGGACGATCAGCGCGATCAGCGCGAAGGGGATGCCGACGAACAGGCAGTAGCGCCAGCCGAGCCAGCTGGTGTCGGTGATGACACCGCCGAGCAGCGGGCCGCCGACGGTGGCGACGGCGAAGGTGGCGCCGGTGTAGCCGGAGTACCGGCCGCGCTCGCGCGGGGCGATCATCGCGGCCAGGATGACCTGCACCAGGGCGGACAGACCGCCGGCGCCGAGGCCCTGGACCACCCGGGCGGTGATCAGCATCGCCGGGTTCTGCGCGAGACCGGCGATGATCGAGCCGGCCACGTAGATGACCAGGGATATCTGGACGAGCGCCTTCTTGCTCATCAGGTCGGACAGCTTGCCCCACAGGGGCACGGAGGCGGTCATCGCCAGCAGGGCCGCGGTGACGACCCAGGTGTACGCGGACTGGCCGCCGCCGAGGTCCTTGATGATCGTCGGCAGGGCGTTGGTGACGATCGTGGAGGACAGGATGGCGGCGAACAGGCCCAGCAGCAGGCCGGAGAGCGCCTCCATGATCTGGCGGTGGGTCATCGGGGCGTCGCCCGCCGAGGAGCCTCCCCCGTGCTTGGCGTGAGCCCGCACACCGGCTGGTGTGGTCGTTGCCATGGGCTTCCTTTTCTTACGTGCTTGCGGGTGTACGGGTGGTCTCTTCGACTACGGGGGTGGGCGGCCGGGCCGCGGGGGACCGGCAGTCGCCGAACGACGAGCGCAGGCGGGTCATCAGCCGGATGAGCTGGCCGACCTCGTCGTCGGTCCAGTCACCGAGGCGCTCGGCGAGCAGCTGAGAGGTCCGCCGGGACAGCTCGTCCAGCTGCGCCTGGCCCGCGGGCGTCAGGCGCAGGATGCGCGAGCGCTTGTCCGCCGGGTCCGGGTGCCGTTCGATCCAGCCGCGTGCGGCCACATGCGCGACGTGCCGACTGGTCACCGACAGATCGACGGCCAGCAGCTCCGCGAGCTTGCTCATGCGCATGTCGCCGTGTCGGCCGAGCAGCGTCAGCACGGCGGCCGAGCCACCGGGACACTCCGGGGGCAGTACCCGTACGAGGTCCCGTTTGACGGCGCCGACGGCGCTGAGCTGACGCGCAAGCTCGTCAAACTGCGCATGCTCGGCCATCACACCTCCCGTATTCGTTGCTTAGGGCAACCATAAGGGCCATTGGTTGCTACAGGCAAATAAGTGAGGGGTCCCCTGTGTAAAACTCTGGCAAAGGCATGGCGTTGCGGATGTGAATATGCGGGCAGGTGCGCGAAGGGTGTCCCCGTCTGTCCCGGTGGCCCCCCACTTGGGTGCCCCGGCCCGTCTTCGCTAAGGTCTCGGCTCATGGCTAACACCCAGGGCCCCCAGGGCAATTACGACCCTGCCGGCAGCACTCAGATGTTCCGCGCGTTCGTCGACGAGGCTCCGCAGGGGCGTCAGCAGCAGGCGGCCGCCCCCACGTCCTCCGGTCCGCGCGTCGGCGTGATCATCGGCGTCATCGTGGCCCTCGTGGTCGTGGCCGGCGTCGCCTGGCTCGCGCTGAAGTAACCCGCGCACCCGGAGGAGGCACACCCCTTCTCCGGTGCTCACTTCCACTGGACGGACAGGTCCCGCGTCTCGATGTGCATGCCGAGTGGCACGCGCCAGGCGTCGAGGCACACCGTCCAGGTGTGGTCCGCGCGCGCCCCGGCACCGATCGGCACCGGCAGCGCCTCGGACGTCCGCACGGTCGACCAGTCGATGCCGAGCGCCCCGATGACGTGCGTCCCGAACGTCACCGACCCCGAACGCACCACCGTGCCCCCGGCGTTCCAGAAGCCCACGGTCACCTTCTGGCACCACCGCTGATCCCCGTCCGCCGTCACCGGCTCTCCCCAGGAGAGGGCGGCGGACGCGGGAGGCGCGGTGGGCGTGGGGGCCGGGTCCGGTGGGACGGGAGCGGGGGCCGTACGTCCGGCACCCGCACCGGTGCTCGCAGTCGTGCCCGTGCCGGTCGGGGAGGGCCGGTCCGGCGCGCTCGGTACGGGGGCCTCGTCGGCCCGCGCGGGGCCCGGTCCGGAGCCGGTGCCGCCCGGCGGGGAGCCGGTGGTGCCCGGGGCAGTCGTCCGACCGCCCTTCGGCCCGTCCAGCGGGACCATCGTCACCGATCCCGTGGGGCTCGCGTCGACCGGGCCCGTGCGCCCCGCGCCGCCCACCGCCACATAGCCGCCGCCCCCGCCGCCCGCGCCGGCGCACGCCCCCAGGCGCCCCCGCCGCCCGCGCCGGCGCACGCCCCCAGGGCCGCGCCCAGGCACACGACGGCCGCCGAGGCTCCCGCGAGGGCGCGCCGGCGGCCGGGTGACCATGTCGTCGTACGAAGCGTCCCGTGACGAAGCATCCGGCCATGGTGGCTGACGCTCCGTCAGATGGGAACCCTCAGTCCGAGATCAGACCCTCGCGCAGCTGGGACAGGGTCCGGGTGAGCAGCCGGGAGACATGCATCTGGGAGATGCCGACCTCCTCGCCGATCTGCGACTGCGTCATGTTGGCGAAGAAGCGCAGCATGATGATCCGCCGCTCCCTGGGCGGGAGTTTGGCCAGCAGCGGCTTGAGGGACTCGCGGTACTCCACGCCTTCGAGGGCGGTGTCCTCGTAACCCAGCCGGTCGGCCAGGGAGCCCTCGCCGCCGTCGTCCTCCGGGGCCGGGGAGTCCAGCGAGGAGGCGGTGTACGCGTTGCCGACCGCGAGGCCGTCGACCACGTCCTCCTCGGAGACGCCGAGGACAGCGGCCAGTTCGGTCACCGTGGGGGAGCGGTCCAGCTTCTGCGACAGCTCGTCGCTGGCCTTGGTGAGGGCCAGGCGCAGCTCCTGGAGGCGGCGCGGCACGCGCACCGACCAGGAGGTGTCACGGAAGAAGCGCTTGATCTCGCCGACCACCGTCGGCATCGCGAACGTCGGGAACTCCACGCCCCGTTCGCAGTCGAAGCGGTCGATCGCCTTGATCAGGCCGATGGTGCCGACCTGGACGATGTCCTCCATCGGCTCGTTGCGCGAGCGGAAGCGCGCCGCCGCGTAGCGGACCAGCGGCAGGTTCAGCTCGATCAGGGTGTCCCGGACGTAGGCGCGCTCGGGGCTGTTCTCGTCCAGCGCGGCCAGGCGCAGGAACAGGGAGCGGGACAGGGTGCGGGTGTCGATGGCCTCGCCCGTGGACGGGGTGGCCGGGGCCGGCACGGCGTCGAGGGACGTGACGCCCTCGATGCCGTCGAGGACGTCGAGTGCGTCGAGCTCCTTGGGCGCCGCCTCGCTCTTCGCGGGCGTCAGCACTTTCGAGCTGCCCTGTTCTGCGGACATGCCACCCCCTTCGGGTCGCGGGACGGTCGCGGCCGCGCCGTCGGTCGAGCAACGCAGCCTTCACCTGAATACCGGTGCCGAGGCCCCGGCAAACGCGTCTTCCGCAGAATGTCACATGTCGGCAACGCGCTGTAGAGACATGTCGACACGGAAGATCCGAATCGCCGCTGGATAAAAGGGGTCTGACGGGCTTTCGGGTCCACAACTCCGGCAACGGCCCTGGTGAGCGAATCGCTCGCGGCGGTGAGTGCTCGATCGGGTTTGCGATGCAGAGCTGTTCGGGTGTGTGCTTCGGTGCGCCCACCGTGCGACCACCGACTTGCCCGGTATGCGCCCGGGGCTCTGTTATACGTCGGGCCTCTTGTGGGGCGGCCGTTGTCACCCGTTACGCGTCGATGCGGTTCGCCGAGCGCAGCCGCTGGAAGCTGCGGGCGAGCAGCCGCGAGACATGCATCTGGGAGACGCCGAGTTCCGCGCTGATCTGCGACTGGGTGAGGTTGCTGTAGTAGCGCAGCAGCAGGATCCGCTGTTCGCGCTCGGGGAGTTGGACCAGGAGGTGGCGGACCAGGTCGCGGTGCTCCACGCCGTCCAGGGCCGGGTCCTCGTAGCCGATGCGGTCCAGCAGCCCGGGCAGCCCGTCGCCCTCCTGCGCGGCCTCCAGGGAGGTGGCGTGGTACGAGCGGCCCGCCTCGATGCAACTGAGCACCTCCTCCTCGCTGATCCGCAGCCGCTCGGCGATCTCGGCGGTGGAGGGGGAGCGGCCGTGCAGCGTGGTCAGGTCCTCGGTGGCGCTGTTGACCTGCACCCACAGCTCGTGCAGCCGGCGCGGTACGTGCACGGTGCGGACGTTGTCCCGGAAGTACCGCTTGATCTCGCCCACGACGGTCGGCATGGCGAAGGTCGGGAACTGCACGCCCCGGTCCGGGTCGAAGCGGTCGATGGCGTTGATCAGGCCGATGGTGCCGACCTGGATCACGTCCTCCATGGGCTCGTTGCGGGAGCGGAAGCGGGCGGCGGCGTAGCGCACGAGCGGGAGGTTCGCCTCGATCAGCGCGCCCCGCACGCGGTTGTGCTCCGGAGTGCCGGGGGCGAGCTCCTTCAGCTCGGCGAAGAGCACCTGGGTGAGGGCCCGGGTGTCCGCGCCGCGGCGCTTCCCTGGGGGCACAGAGGCGGGGACGGGGGCCTCCTCCTGGGGCGGCGCAGTACTGGCCGGCACGGTCAACGCCACCCCTTCGGTCAATCATCCGTCAAAAGCGGTCATAGCATCACAAGACATGTGCACTGTGTGCAAGCACCGGATAACGCCGTGTTGTGTTCAAACGTTGACAAGTTGGGGCGCGGAACGCACGAAAGCCCCCCGCCTGCACGGCGGGAGGCTTTGGGAAGGCTCGGCGGGAAGGGGGCCTAGAACTCGTAGTCCGCGATCACCCACGTGGCGAACTCGCGCCACAGGGCGACGCCCGCCTGATGGGCCGGGTGCTCCAGATAGCGCTGGAGGGCACCGGTGTCCTCGACCGCCGAGTTGATCGCGAAGTCGTAGGCGATCGGCCGGTCGGTGATGTTCCAGGCGCACTCCCAGGAACGCAGTTCCTCGATCCGCTCCGGCAGCGCTCGGAAGGCCGCCACGCCCGCCGCGACCCGCGGATCGTCGCGCTCGACGCCCTCGTTGAGCTTGAACAGGACCAGGTGGCGGATCATGCGGAGTACCTCAGTTCTTTCCTCCGTTGGCGGCCCAGGTCATGAAGTCCCCGATGGCCCTGGCCGCGTCCGATATGCCCTCGAAGCCTATCTGGACATAGCTGGCCGCCTTGGCCGGGTCCGTGATGATCACGTACAGCACGAAGACCACGAGCGCGTACAGAACGATCTTCTTGGCGTTCACCGCCACCGCGGCCCTCCCGTGTGTCCATGGCCCGATGGGCCCCTGCCTGCCGGCGGTGAGTGTAACGTTCACCCCTTTATCGGGGGCCAACGGCCCGCCGCGCAAGGCGATTTGGGCGGATGCGGAAAGGGCCCCGTCTTGCGACGAGGCCCTTTCGGAAGCGGTAGCGGAGGGATTTGAACCCTCGGTGACGGGTTACGCCACACTCGCTTTCGAGGCGAGCTCCTTCGGCCGCTCGGACACGCTACCGAGGGAGACCCTACAGCACGGTGGGGTGTGGTTCGAAATCGGTGTTCAGCGATCCCGGAAAAACTCCGTGAGCAGCGCGGCGCACTCCCCCGCGAGGACGCCTTCGACGACCTCCGGGCGGTGATTGAGCCGCCGGTCGCGCAGCACGTCCCACAGCGAGCCCGCGGCGCCCGCCTTGTCGTCCCGGGCGCCGTAGACCACCCGGTCCACCCGGGACTGCACCAGCGCGCCCGCGCACATGGTGCAGGGCTCCAGGGTGACCACGAGCGTGCAGCCGGTCAGCCGCCACTCGCCGACGCGCGCGGCGGCCCGCCGGATCGCCACGACCTCGGCGTGGGCCGTGGGATCGCCGGTGGCCTCGCGCTCGTTGTGCCCGGTGGCGAGCACCGTCGTACCGTCCGGGGACAGGACGACGGCGCCTACGGGGACGTCCCCGCCCCGGGCGGCGGCCCCGGCCTCGGCCAGGGCGAGCCGCATCGCGTCCCGCCAGGGGTCGCGCACCGGGTCCGGTGCCGTACGGGTGTCACCCACCGGTCGCCCCGCGGTCAGCGGACGGTCTCCAGCACCTCCGAGGCGCCCAGGGCCTCGGCGATGGAACCGAGCGCGTCCTCGGCGTCCAGGGTGCGCAGTTCCTTCTCGCCGATGCCGAGGTCGTCGAGGATCTCGCTGTCGCCGACCGGGCTGTGCGGCACCGCGTCGCCGGTGCCGCCTTCCTCGTCCCCGTCGTCGTCGGCCTCGGACTCGCCGTCCTCGGTGCCGTCGAGGTCGAGTTCGTCCAAATCGGGGCCGTCGGCGGCGCCGGGCTCCCGGCCCAGCAGCTCATCGGTGAGCAGCAGCTCCCCGTAGGCGCTGCGGGCGGCGGCGGCCGCGTCCGAGACGTAGATGCGGGGGTCTTCCTCCCCGTCCACGCGGACGACGCCGAACCACGCGTCCTCCTGCTCGATCAGGACGAGCACCGTGTCCTCCTCGGGAGAGGATTCACGGGCCAGGTCGGCCAGATCCGACAGGGTCTCCACATCGTCGAGCTCTGTGTCGCTCGCTTTCCACCCGTCTTCGGTGCGCGCGAGCAGTGCGGCGAAGTACACCGTGACTCTCCCACTGGTCATAGGCGTGCCGGTTGGGGGTCCCCCCGGCGGAGGTTCTGGGCGGGGAGAGCTGGGCTCCGAGCCCCACCCACTCGGAATCGTGGCAGAAACAAGGCGTTCAGGGGACGTCTTCGGCTCCCTGTGTCTGGCGGTTTCGAGCGTGAATCGTCACAGAGTCACCAGCGCTCTCATTGCGGCCACCTGCGGATCGTACGCGGCTTTGCGAGACGCTCACGCACGCCCACCTCGGAAACTCCGGCCCGGCCGGCGATCTTCCTCACCCGCTTCTTGCCCAGGGGTCCCAGCTCATGGCCCCGGCCTCACCAACGGAAGGTCCGCATCCGCATCGCGTGGCGCAGCCGGGCCGCCTTGGCGCGTCGCGGCTGGACCCGCTCGCGCAGGGCGCGGGCCTCGGCCAGCTCGCGCAGGAACCGGGCTCTGCGACGGCGCCGTTCGGCCTCGGTCTCGGGACCCGTGGCCCTGGCCCCGTACGCGCCTTCGGGAGTATCAGGCAGGTCAGACACGTCACACCACCCCAGTCCGTCCCTGTCACCTTCCCCCGGACGGCCGGTTTGACGCCAGCGCGTACCGGTCCGGGGCGCAGGTACCGTTATGGGCATGCGCCTCCACGTCGTCGACCACCCCCTGGTCGCTCACAAGCTCACCACGCTGCGCGACCAGCGCACCGACTCCGCGACCTTCCGTCGGCTCGCCGACGAACTGGTCACCCTGCTCGCCTACGAGGCCACGCGGGACGTGCGCACCGAGATCGTCGACGTCGACACGCCGGTCGCCCGCACCACCGGCGTCAAGCTCGCCCGCCCCCGCCCGCTCGTCGTGCCGATCCTGCGCGCCGGTCTCGGCATGCTCGACGGCATGGTCCGGCTGCTGCCGACCGCCGAGGTGGGCTTCCTGGGCATGATCCGCAACGAGGAGACGCTCGAAGCCTCCACGTACGCCACCCGGATGCCGGAGGACCTCTCGGGCCGCCAGGTCTACGTCCTCGACCCGATGCTGGCCACGGGCGGCACCCTGGTCGCCGCCATCCGCGAGCTGATCCGGCGCGGCGCGGACGACGTCACGGCCGTGGTCCTGCTGGCCGCGCCCGAGGGCGTCGAGCTGATGGAGCGCGAACTGGCGGGCACGCCGGTGACGGTGGTGACGGCCGCGGTCGACGACCACCTCAACGAGCACGGCTACATCATCCCGGGCCTGGGCGACGCGGGCGACCGGCTGTACGGCGCGGCGGAGTAGCAGGAGCCTTCAGCCACACAGGGGGCCGCGCCCGAAGGGGCGCGGGGCCCTGTCGATCCGCGGCTCCGCCGGGTGGGCGCGGTCAGCCACGGTGGACCCGCACCCGGCGACGGGGTCTCAGCAGCCCTTCTTCTTCGGCGAGCCGACGGCAGTCGCGGGCGCGGTCAGGGCGGTGACCGCCTTGTCCGCGTCCGCCGCCTTCACCAGCCCCTTGAACCCGTCCCCGAGGATGAGGTCGAGGGTGGCCCCCCTGCGCCCGTCGGGGCGCTGCTCCGCGCCCGCGAGCTGCGCGCCGAGCACCGGCAGGGACGTGTCGACCGCGGACGTCGGCCCGAGGACCACTCCCGCGCCCTTCACTTTCTTGTCGTAGTCCGCACCGGCGTTGCCGACGTCACCGATCTTGAACCCGCGCTTCTTCAGCTGGTCCGCGGTGTCCTTGGCGAGCCCGGTGCGGGCGGTGGCGTTGAAGACGTTCACGGTGATGCGGCCGGGCGGGGGCAGCACCTTCCCGCCGTGCGCGGTCGCGGCCCGCGCCGCGTCGGTCCTGCCCTTGGCCGGGCACCGCTTCGCGGCGTCGGCGCTCGATCCGCCCCCGCTGAAGACGTCGATGAGTTCCAGCGTGCCCCAGCCGAGCAGACCGAGGGTGCACACGGAGGCCAGTACGGCCGCGACCAGCCGGCCTCGCCGCCGGGGCCGGCGCATCCGGGGGTACTTCGTCCCCGTGATCCGGTATTTGCCGCCCATGCCGGGGGGAGTCAGCATGCTCATGAACGCAGCGTAGTGCGCCGGGGCGGGGATGCCTATTAGATGATCAGTCGAGGGCGCTCAGTGAAACCCGAAAGGGTCAATCGGCGGGCGTCACCGGGCCATTCGGCGCAGTCGGCGAGGCTCGGCCGACCGGTCGGGTCAGCCGAGTTCGAGCACTCGCGCGTGCAGCACCTGGCGCTGCTGGAGCGCCGCGCGCACCGCGCGGTGCAGGCCGTCCTCCAGGTAGAGATCGCCCTGCCACTTCACGACATGCGCGAAGAGATCGCCGTAGAACGTCGAGTCCTCCGCGAGCAGGGTTTCCAGGTCCAGCTGCTGCTTGGTCGTCACGAGCTGATCGAGGCGGACCGGGCGCGGCGCGACGTCCGCCCACTGCCGGGTGCTTTCCCGGCCGTGATCGGGGTACGGCCGGCCGTTTCCGATGCGCTTGAAGATCACACGGAAAGCCTACCGGCCCAGACGTTCCGGGCGCAGCCATGGCGCCGGAGTGCGACCCTTGAAAAGGTTCCACAAACAGGACAAATGCCGTCTATCGGCAACAGGGGGCGTGACGAAGGAGCAGGGGACCGGATGAGCGACCGCGACGCACCGCCCGACGCGGGCCCCGCCGGGCTCCCCGACCCGGCCCGGCGGATCGCCGCCGGGTACGCCTTCTCGGGCCCCGCCCTCGACCTCGGCGCCCTGCTGTGGGACGGCGGCTGCCACGCGGACGCCCCGGTCCGTGTCCCGCTGCCCATGCTCAACCGGCACGGCCTGGTCGCGGGCGCCACCGGCACCGGCAAGACCAAGACCCTCCAGCTGATCGCCGAACAGCTGTCGGTGCAGGGGGTGCCGGTGTTCCTCGCGGACGTCAAGGGCGACCTGTCCGGCATCGCGCGCCCCGGCCAGGAGAGCGAGCGGGTACGGCAGCGGTCCGCCGAGGTCGGCCGGAGCTGGACCCCGGCCGGGTTCCCGGCGGAGTTCTACGCGCTCGGCGGTCTCGGCCACGGCATCCCGGTGCGCGCCACGGTCACGAGTTTCGGACCGGTGCTGCTGTCCAAGGTGCTCGGGCTCAACCAGACCCAGGAGCAGTCCCTCGGCCTGATCTTCCACTACGCCGACACCAAGGGCCTGGAGCTGATCGATCTCAAGGACCTCAGGGCGGTCGTCGCCTTTCTCACCTCCGACGAGGGCAAACCCGAGTTGAGGGGGATCGGCGGGCTCTCCACGGCCACCGCCGGGGTGATCCTGCGCTCGCTCACCGCCTTCGAGGCGCAGGGCATGGCGGACTTCTTCGGGGAGCCGGAGTTCGACACGGCCGGTTTCCTGCGGACGGCGGACGACGGGCGGGGCATCGTCTCCGTCCTCGAACTCCCCGCCGTGCAGGACCGACCGCGGCTGTTCTCCACCTTCCTGATGTGGCTGCTGGCCGACCTCTTCCACGACCTGCCCGAGATCGGCGACGCCGACAGGCCGAAGCTGGTGTTCTTCTTCGACGAGGCGCATCTGCTGTTCAACGGCGCGTCCAAGGCGTTCCTGGACTCGATCACCCAGACCGTGCGGCTGATCCGCTCCAAGGGCGTCGGCGTCTTCTTCGTCACCCAGACCCCGAAGGACGTGCCCGCCGACGTCCTCGGCCAGCTCGGCAACCGCGTCCAGCACGCGCTGCGGGCCTTCACACCGGACGACCAGAAGGCGCTGCGGGCGACCGTGCGGACCTTCCCGAGATCGCCGTACGACCTGGAGGAGCTGCTCACCGGCCTGGGCACCGGCGAGGCGGTGGTGACCGTGCTCGGCGAGAACGGCGCCCCCACCCCCGTCGCCGCCACCCGGCTGCGCGCCCCCGAGTCCCTGATGGGCCCGCTGGATCCGGCCGAGCTGGCCGACGCGGTACGGAAATCGCCGCTGTACGGCCGTTATGCACAGGCTGTGGACCGCGAGTCGGCGTACGAGCGGCTGACCGCAGCGCCGGTGGCGGCACCGGCGTCCGCCGCCCCGAAGGAGCGCCCGGCGAAGGAGGAACCCACGCTGGTCGAACAGGTCGTCGGCAGCGGGATGTTCAAGTCCCTGGCCCGCTCGGTCGGCACCCAGCTGGGCCGCGAGATCACCCGCTCCCTGTTCGGGACCGCGCGCCGCGGACGATGATCGCCCGGGACCGTGCGCCGCGGACGGTGAACGACCGGCCGCCGCCGGAGGCGGTGGGCGCGTCCAGTACGGCGGTTCGGCCAGGATCAGACGGTCTGCGGCACCTGCTTCGCCCGGTGGCGGATGCGGAACGCGGTGATGATCTCGGTGACGCCCACCACGACCAGCCAGATGCCGCCGACGAGGGTCAGCACGGCCACCGACCGGAAGGGCGAGTCGATCAGCACGATCCCGGCGACGAAGGTCAGGACGCCGAGCACGATCTGCCAGCCGCGCGCGGGCATCCGGGGGTCGGAGATCGCGGCCATGGTGTGGGTGACCCCCCGGATCAGCCAGCCGATGCCGATCCACAGGGCGAGCAGCAGGATCGACTGCATCGGCCCGCGGAAGCAGAGCAGGCCCAGCAGGATCGACAGCGCGCCGCTGATGAACGCGAGCACCCGCAGCGAGGTCGCCTGGTGCGTGCCGAACGCCGCGATCAGCTGGAACACACCGCTGACCAGCAGATAGAGCCCGAAGAGGACGCCGGCCACGACCAGGGAGTGGCCCGGCCACACCAGGACCAGGATGCCCAGGATCAGCGAGGCGATCCCGGTGACCAGGACCACCTGCCAGGCGGCCTTGGCCAGGGCGTGCAGCGGTCCCTCGACCGGCGGTTCGGCCTCATGGCGCTCATGGCGCGCCTGCGGTTCGTGCGGGGCGCCCGGCGGGTGTCCGCCGTGGACGCGCTGGTCGTCGTACTCACGGCCCCGTTCCGGTCCGTGCTGCGATGCCTCGGTCATGCTCCATGCTCGGAACGGCTCCGCGAGTTCCGCCACCCGGGTGGGCCACCAGGCGTACCCGCGGGCCGCCGCGGGGTCTGTTCCCGGGTCTACTTACGGGCCGCTTTCGCCGCCTTGGCCGCGGCCTTCATCTCCTGTTTGTGGGCGCGCACCCTGGTGAGCGAGTCCGGTCCGGTGATGTCGGCGACGGACCGGTAGGACTCCGGTTCGCCGTAGGCGCCGGCCGCCTCGCGCCAGCCCGTGGGCGTGACCCCGAGCTGCTTGCCCAGCAGCGCGAGGAAGATCTGCGCCTTCTGCCGCCCGAACCCCGGCAGGTCCTCCAGGCGTTTCAGCAGCTCGGCCCCGCTGCCGACGCCCCGCCAGACGGCCTCGGCGTCCCCGTCGTAGTGCTCGACCAGGTACTGGCACAGCTGCTGGACGCGCTTGGCCATGGAGCCCGGGTAGCGGTGCACGGCGGGCTTCTCGGCGAGCAGCGCGGCGAACGCCTCCGGGTCCCGCGCGGCGATCTCGTGCGCGTCCAGGTCCTCGGCGCCGAGCCGGTCGGCGATGGTCCGGGGCCCCTTGAACGCCCATTCCATCGGGACCTGCTGGTCCAGCAGCATCCCGGTGAGCGCGGCGAGGGGCGAGCGCCCGAGCAGCGCGTCGGCCGCCGGGTCCTGGGCGAGGTGCAGGGTGACGTCCATGAGCCGATGATCCCGCGTCGCGGTCGATCGCGCGTCGCGTACGATTCCCCCCGTTGGAAATTAGGCAAGGCTAACCTAAGATTTGGAGGGTTCGGGGTGACCAGCGAGACCTACCGCGACGCCTTCGGCATCCCCCATCTGCGCGCGGCGGACGTCCATGCGCTGGCCCGCGCCCAGGGCCGGGTCACCGCACTCGACCGGGCCTGGCAGCTGGAGGTCGAACGGCACCGCGCCCAGGGAACCTCGGCGTCCTTCCTCGGCCCCGGGGAGGTCCCCTGGGACGTCCTCGCCCGCCGGTCGCGCCTGGCCGACACCGCCCGCCGCTGCTTCGCCGCGCTGGAACGCCGGGACCCGGAGACGGCCCACTGGGTACGGTCGTACGCCGACGGCGTCAACGAGGGGCTCCCGGCCGGCGCCCGCCGCGCCCCGGAGTTCGCCCGCACCGCGCTCACCCCGGGCCGCTGGGAGCCCTGGACCCCGCTCGCCGTCTGGCTCTCCACCCACCTCCTCTTCGCGGGCTTCCCGGCCAAGCTCTGGCGCGAGCAGGCGATCAGGCACCTGGGCCCGGACGCCGTGGGCCTGTTCGCCACCGACGGCCCCGGCACAGCGGGCAGCAACGGCTGGCTGCTCTCCGGCGCCCGCACCGCCACCGGCCGCCCGCTGCTCGCCGGTGACCCCCACCGCTTCATCGAGGACCCCGGCGTCTACCAGCAGATCCGCCTGGCCTGCCCCGAGTTCGACGCCCTCGGCCTCGCCGTCCCCGGCATCCCCGGCCTGCCCCACTTCGGCCACGCGGGCACGGTCGCCTGGGGCATCACCAACGCCATGGCCGACTACCAGGACCTCTACCGCGAACGCCTGCGCCGCGCGGGCTCCTCCGTCGAGGCGCTGGGCCCGGACGGACGCTGGCACCCGGCGCACGCGCACACCGAGACGCTGGAGGTCGCGGGGGAGGCGCCGGTCGAGGTCGAGGTGATCGAGACCGAGCGCGGACCGGTGATCGCGGGGGGCCCGGAGACGCCGTACGACCCGGAGGGCGCCGACGGCGGGGCGCTCGCCCTGCGGTACCCGCCCCGCGTCACGGAGGACCTCGGTTTCAGCGCCCTGCTCCCGCTCCTGCGCGCGCGGAACGTCACCGACGTCGACCGGGCCCTGGACGCCTGGGCCGAGCCGGTGAACGTCGTCCAGGCGGCCGACACCGGCGGCGGCACCCTGCACCGGGTCGCCGGGCGCGTCCCGCTGCGCGCCCGCGCCAACCGCCTCCACCCCGTGCCCGCCTGGCGCCCCGGCCACGACTGGCAGGGCTGGCACGAGATGCCGTACGCCCCCGTCCCGGACGGCATCGCCGTGATGGCCAACCAGCGCGGCCCGGCCGCCCCCCTCGGCGTGGAGTTCGCCCCGCCGCACCGCGCCGACCGCATCCGCGACCTGCTCGACACCGGCGGCCGCTGGAGCGCCGGGGACATGGCCGCGATCCACACCGACACCCATCTCGCCTCCGCCGCGCCCCTCCTCGACCACCTCGCCGCGCTCGACGGCCTCACCCCGGCCGCGACCCGGCTGCGCGAGAACCTGCTCGCGTGGGACCGCCGCATGGACGCCGACAGCACCGACGCGGCCCGCTACGCGGCGCTGCGCGGCGCCGTCGTACAACTCCTGGCGGCCCAACCGGCGTTCGCGCCGCTCACCGAACCCCCGGCGTACCCGGAGGCGCTGCGCCCCTGGCTGGCCCTCGTGCCGCGCATCGGATTCGCCCTCGAACACCTGCTGCGCGCCGAGGAGTTGTACGGCATCGACCGACCGGCCCTCGTGCGTACGGCACTTGAGGGCGTGGCCGCCGAACCCCCCACCGGCACCTGGTCGGACACCCACCGCCTCGCCCCCTGGGCGGCCCTGCCGGACGGCCTGGCCACCCCCGGCCTCGCCGGTGACCACGACTGCGTGCTGTGCACCTCCGCCGTGCCCGGCCTCACCGACCGCGCCGCCCGCGGCCCCGCCGCCCGCTGGGTCTGGGACCTCGCCGACCGGGACGCCAGCCGCTGGGTGGTCCCCTTCGGCGCCGACGGCGTCCCCGGGAGCCCGCACCACCACGACCAACTCCCGCTGTGGCTCGGGGGAGAACTCGCCCCCGTCGTCACCGACTGGAACCGGCTCACCCCCGACCGCACCCTGGAGCACCCCGATGACCACTGACCCGTCCCGGTCGTACGAACAGCACGTCGACGGCTTCGGCACCGTCCGCATCCGCCCCCTGGACCCCGCCGCCGACGCGGACGTGATTCACGCCTGGGTGAGCGAGGAACGCGCCGCCTTCTGGGGCATGACCGGCCTCAGCCGCGACCAGGTCGCCGAGATCTACGCCCATATGGCCACCCTGGACACCCACCACGCCCACCTGGTCACCAAGGACGGCGCCCCGGCCGCCCTGTTCCAGACGTACGAGCCCGCCGCGGACCGCGTCGGCGAGTGCTACGACGTGCGGCCCGGCGACCTCGGCGTGCATGTGCTCCTCGCCCCCGCCGACACCGCCGGAGCCCGCCCCGGCTGGTCCGCCGCGCTGCTCACGGTCCTGACGACGTACGCGCTGACCGGCCTCGGCCGGCAGCGGCTGGTGGTCGACCCGGACGTCCGCAACGCCAAGGCGATCGCCCGCTTCGTCCGCCAGGGCTTCGTGCGCGGACCCGCCGTCGTGCTGCCCGAGGTGGACCTCCCCGATGTGTACCTGCCCGAGAAGCACGCCCAACTCGCGTTCCTGGAACGCGGCTAGAGCGGGGGTAGCCTTCCGGGGGTGACGACTCCGCACGAGCTGATCGCGCACTACGGACTCGAACCGATCCCCCGCGAGGGCGGCCTGTTCCGGCGTACCTGGGAGGGGCCCGAGCGGGCGGACGGCCGCCCCGCGGGCGCCGCCATCGTGGCCCTGCTCACGGCGGACGACTACTCCGCCCTGCACCGCCTCCCCTACGCCGAGATCTGGCACTTCTACCTCGGCGACCCGCTGCGCCTGCTGTTCCTCGCCCCCGACGGCACCACCCGTACGGCCGTCCTCGGCCCCGATCTGCGCGCCGGACAGCAGGTCCAGCTGACCGTCCCGGCCCGCACCTGGATGGGGGCGCGGGTGGCCCCGGGCGGCTCCTGGACGTTCTTCGGCTGCACGACGGCCCCCGGCTTCACCTACGCGGACTACGAACACGGGGACGCCGCGGACCTCACGGCGCGTTACCCCGCCGAGGCCGCCCGGATCAGGGAACTGTGCCGCCCATGAGCCTCCTCGACGGACAGACCGCCCTGGTGACCGGCGCGGGCGGCGGCATCGGCCGCGCCCTCGCGCTGCGCTTCGCCGAACAGGGCGCGGCGGTCGCCCTGCACTGCCGTACGGCGACCGGCGCGGCCGGGGAGACCGCCGACCGGATCCGGTCGGCGGGCGGCCGGGCGGTCGTGCTGCGCGCGGACCTGACCGACGAGGACGCCTGCCACCGCCTGGTCCGCGACACCCTGGAGTGGTCAGGCGGGCGGCTCACCGCGCTGGTCAACAACGCGGCCGCGCAGCCGGTCCAGCCGCTGCCCCAGATGACCGCCGCCGAGTGGCGCGCGGTGGTCGACACCGACCTGACCAGCGTCTTCTCCTGCACCCAGGCCGCCGCGGCCCATATGCGCGGGCACGGCGGCGGCACCGTCACCCACATCGCCTCCATCGAGGCCGGACACCCCGCCCCCGGGCACGCCCACTACGGCGCGGCCAAGGCGGCGGTCGTGACGCACGCCCGAGCGGCCGCCCTGGAGTACGGCCCGGACGGCATCCGCGTCAACACGGTCTCCCCGGGCCTGATCGACCGCCCGGACCTCGCCGCCGCCTGGCCGGACGGCGTCCGGCGCTGGCTCACCGCCGCTCCCACCGGCCGCCTGGGCCGCCCCGAGGACGTCGCCGACGCCTGCGTCTTCCTCGCCTCGCCGCTCGCCTCCTGGATCACCGGGCACGACCTGGTGGTGGACGGGGGTGTGTCGGCGCGGCCTACCTGGTGAGCGCTCCGCCCGCGTCGCCGTTCCCGCTCGCGCGCCACTCCAGGGCCTGGGGCTCCTCGGTGAACTCGATCAGGTGCTGCCCGGCGAACCGGTGCAGCGCGTCGCGCACCTCCACCGGCGTGGCGTAGAAGAACTCCTTGCGGCTGTTCACCTGGTTGACCCGCTGGGACGCGAAGTGCCGGTGCAGTTCCGCCTCCAGGCCGACCGCGTCCTTGCTGAAGATCAGCGCGTGCACATCGAAGCGGAAGGGGACGGCCGCACCGCTCAACTCGTGCACCCGTTCAAGGGGTTCGAGCCGACGGGTCATGCCGATCTTCACGATGCGATCGCCGAAGGCGCCGATGTTCGAGATGACGTACACATAGCCGGTGCGGATGTTGGCCGCACGGGACTCGACGTCCTGGAGCGAGTTCTCGATCTCGGCCAGCTTGGCCTCCAGCTCCGCGGCGCCGCCCGCGTCCCCGCGCTCGCGCAGCCGCTCCAGCGCCACCTGGTAGTGGCCGAGTTCCTTGCTCAGCTTCTCGCGCTGCCGGTCCAGCTCCCGCTGCACGGCCGCCTCCTCCCGCTCCCGGGCGCGCGCCTCGCGCTGGGCCTCCTTCTCCTCGTCCTTCCGCTGGAGGTAGTCGGCGGTGAGCTCCAGCTCGCGCACCCGCGCGTTGTGGAACTCGTCGCTGATCCGGATGTGCATGGTGGCGCCCAGCTTGGCGATCGTCTCGCGGCTCTTGTAGAGCCGGTCGACGAGAGAGGCGAGCCGGTACGGCCGCATGGACCGCACCGCGTAGTCGGCCTCGGCGTTGTAGGCGCGCAGCATGAGTTTGGAGAAGTCGCGGACCATCTTCTGGCCCTCGCGCTTGGAGCCGTTGACCGTCCAGTCCGTTGTGGCGTGCACGGCCCGGCCCGCGCGGGTGAGCGACTTGATCTCGTCCCGGAGCGTGTCGAGGCGGCTGCGGTAGGCGATCGCGTCCTGGAGGACATGCCGGTAGGCGTAGATCCCCGCCTCCTGGAGCAAGGCGGTCTCGTCGGCGTTGACGATCCGCGCCTGGAGCCCGGCGAGCCGTTCTTCGGCGGCGGAGACGTCCTCGCGCAGCCGGTCCGTCACCCTGGCCGCCTCGCGCGCGTCGGCGAGGATCTCCTTCGCCGTCGCCCGCGCGTCCTCGACGATCTCCCGGGCCTCGTCCCCGGCTTCGGCGACCGCCCGCGCCCGCAGAGCCCCGGCCTGCCGTACGAGATCGGCGACGCGCCCGGCGTCCAGCCCCTGCGTCCGCGCGATCCAGGCCCGCAGCTCCTCCGCCTCGGAGACGGCATCCGCCCTGCGCCGCCCGAACAACCGGCCCCTGCGCGGCGCGGGCACCGCGGGCAGGCCGCCGCCGAGAGGGGTACCGGTCGTGGGGCCGACGCCAGGGGTGCCGGTCAGGGGACTGCCGACAAGGGTACCGGTCGCGGGGCCGACGCCAGGGGTGCCGGTCAGGGGACTGCCGACAAGGGTGCCGGTCGTGGGGCCGACGGCAAGGGTGCCGGTCGTGGGGCCGACGGCAAGGGTGCCGGTCGTGGGGCCGACGGCAGGGATGCCGGTCGCGGGGCCGCCCTCCGGGATCCACAGCTGCCAGTCCTCCGGGGCGGCCGGCCACGACGGATCGGGCCGCCAGTCCGTCGGCGGCGTCCATCCCGCGGGCGGCACGGGCCAGCCCGGCGGCGGATTGAAGCGATAAGCGCTCATTCCCACCCCCCAGTGAAATGCGCAGAGCGCGATTCTCCGGTCGATCGGCGACCGGGGCGCCCGCCTGTTCCGCCTTGTGACCTTCTTGTGATCGGGCACGGGCGGGGAGCGCACAACGTCGAAGGGCCCCACTGCAAGCAGTGGGGCCCTTCGACATCGTGCCCGGTGAGGCACTGGCGGAGGATACGAGATTCGAACTCGTGAGGGGTTGCCCCCAACACGCTTTCCAAGCGTGCGCCCTAGGCCTCTAGGCGAATCCTCCGGTCGGAACATTACATGACCGAGGAGGGTGCTCGCGAACTCGTTCCCGCAGGCCCGGATCGGGTACTCTCTGCGTAGCCCCTCACGCGGCGCTATCTGACTGAACTCCCCCAGGGCCGGAAGGCAGCAAGGGTAGGTCGGCTCTGGCGGGTGCGTGGGGGGCGTCTGCGTTGCCGGGCTTCGGCGGGCCCGGTTGTCAGTGCGCGCCTATAACCTCGTAAGCGTGTCGTCTCTCGCGCTGTACCGCCGCTACCGTCCCGAGACCTTTGCCGAGGTCATCGGGCAGGAGCATGTCACCGACCCGCTGCAGCAGGCGCTGCGCAACAACCGGGTCAATCACGCGTACCTGTTCAGCGGGCCGCGTGGCTGCGGGAAGACCACCAGCGCGCGCATCCTCGCCCGCTGCCTCAACTGCGAGCAGGGCCCGACCCCCACTCCGTGCGGCGAGTGCCAGTCCTGCCAGGACCTCGCGCGCAACGGACCGGGTTCGATCGACGTCATCGAGATCGACGCCGCCTCCCACGGTGGCGTGGACGACGCCCGCGAGCTGCGCGAGAAGGCCTTCTTCGGCCCCGCGGGCAGCCGGTACAAGATCTACATCATCGACGAGGCCCACATGGTCACGTCGGCCGGCTTCAACGCCCTGCTGAAGGTCGTCGAGGAGCCGCCCGAGCACCTCAAGTTCATCTTCGCCACGACCGAGCCCGAGAAGGTCATCGGCACCATCCGCTCGCGGACCCACCACTACCCGTTCCGGCTGGTACCGCCCGGCACCCTACGGGACTACCTCGGCGAGGTGTGCCAGAAGGAGGCCATCCCCGTCGAGGACGGCGTGCTCCCCCTGGTGGTGCGCGCGGGTGCCGGATCCGTCCGTGACTCCATGTCCGTCATGGACCAACTCCTCGCCGGCGCGGGCGCGGACGGTGTGACGTACACCATGGCCACTGCCCTCCTCGGCTACACCGACGGCTCCCTCCTCGACTCCGTCGTCGAGGCCTTCGCCACCGGTGACGGCGCGGCCGCCTTCGAGGTCGTCGACCGCATCATCGAGGGCGGCAACGACCCCCGCCGCTTCGTCGCCGACCTGCTCGAACGCCTCCGCGACCTGGTGATCCTCGCCGCCGTGCCGGACGCCGTCGACAAGGGGCTCATCGACGCCCCCGCCGACGTCCTGGAGCGCATGCAGGCCCAGGCGTCCACCTTCGGCGCGGCCGAGCTGAGCCGCGCCGCCGACCTGGTCAACCAGGGCCTCACCGAGATGCGCGGCGCCACCTCGCCCCGCCTCCAGCTCGAACTCATCTGCGCCCGCGTCCTGCTCCCCGCCGCTTACGGCGACGAGCGCTCCCTCATGGCCCGCCTCGACCGCGTCGAGCGCGGCGTCAACTTCAGCGCGGGCACCGGCGCCCCCGCCATGGGCTACGTCCCCGGCCCGGAGGCCCACGGCGGCGCTCCGGCCGCGACGGTCCCGCCCGGCGGCGCCCCCGTGTGCTCTTCCGATCGGCCGCCCCCCGGCCACCGGCCCAGTCGGCTCCCGCCGCCCCCGCGCCCTCGGCTCCCCAGCCCCCCGCGGCCGCCCCCGCCGGTGGTCTCGACCCCCGGATGCTCTGGCCGAACATCCTGGAGGCCGTGAAGAACCGCCGACGCTTCACCTGGATCCTGCTCAGCCAGAACGCGCAGGTCACCGGCTTCGACGGCACCACGCTCCAGCTGGGCTTCGTGAACGCGGGGGCCCGTGACAACTTCGCGAGCAGCGGCAGCGAGGACGTGCTGCGGGCCGCGCTGGCCGAGCAGTTCAACGTGCAGTGGAAGATCGAATCGCTGATCGACCCGTCCGGCGGCGGCTCCGCACCCCCTGCCCCCGGCGGCGGCTACGGCGGTGGCGGCGCGCCCGTCGGCGGCGGCTACGGATCCTCGCCCGCGCCCCGCCCCAGCGCCCCTTCCCAGCCCGCCCCGCAGCCCTCCGCCCCCGCGTCGGGCGGCTCCACCCCACCGGCATCCGGCCCGGCATCCCCTCGCCCCGCCGCCCCCGAGCCGCCCCCCGTCTCCATCGAGGACGACATCCCCGAGGACGACGACCCCGACCTGGACGAATCCGCCCTCTCCGGCCACGACCTGATCATGCGCGAACTGGGCGCCACGGTGGTGGAGGAATTCACCAACGAGTGAGCCCCCTGGAGGCCGACGCCCCCCCGCCACCCCCTCAGGGGCGCGGGGAACTGCGCGCTCAGCCACGACGCTCCCGCACCTGACGATGGACCGCCTGCCCCAGCCGCAATCCCGTAGCCCTTTGAGGTCGACGGCCCCCGCCACCCCCTCAGGGGCGCGGGGAACTGCGCGATCGGCCACGACGGCCCCGCACCCGACGACGGACGGCCTGCCCCCACCCCCTCTCCACACCCCCACCCCCTCCGCACCCCCACCCCCCTTGTAGGAACGTACGGCTTCCCCACCCCCCGGACTTCGGCGACCTTGCCATTAGGCTGACCCCGTGAACGTCCTCGTCATCGGCAGCGGCGCCCGCGAACACGCCCTGTGCCGCTCCCTGTCCCTCGATCCCGACGTCACCGCGCTGCACTGCGCCCCCGGCAACGCCGGCATCGCCGAGGTCGCCGAGCTGCACCAGGTCGACGCGCTCGACGGTGCCGCGGTGACCGCGCTGGCGCGGCAACTCGGTGCCGAGCTGGTCGTCGTCGGCCCGGAGGCCCCCCTGGTCGCCGGTGTCGCCGACGCCGTGCGCGCCGCCGGCATCCCGGTGTTCGGCCCGTCCGGCGAGGCCGCCCGGCTGGAGGGGTCCAAGGCGTTCGCCAAGGACGTCATGGCCTCGGCCGGGGTGCCGACCGCCCGGTCGTACGTCTGCGCCACCGCCGACGAGGTCGCCGAGGCCCTCGACGCCTTCGGTGCCCCCTACGTCGTCAAGGACGACGGACTCGCCGCCGGCAAGGGCGTCGTCGTCACCTCCGACCTGGCCGCCGCCGAGGCGCACGCCGCCGCCTGCGAGCGCGTGGTGATCGAGGAGTTCCTCGACGGCCCCGAGGTGTCCCTGTTCGCGGTCACCGACGGCGAGACCGTCGTACCGCTCCAGCCCGCCCAGGACTTCAAGCGCGCCCTGGACGGCGACGAGGGCCCCAACACCGGCGGCATGGGCGCCTATTCGCCGCTGCCGTGGGCCGACCCGAAGCTGGTCGAGGAGGTGCTGCACACCGTCCTCCAGCCGACGGTGGACGAACTGCGCCGCCGCGGCACCCCGTTCTCCGGGCTGCTCTACGCCGGTCTGGCGATCACCGGCCGGGGCGTGCGGGTCATCGAGTTCAACGCCCGCTTCGGCGACCCCGAGACCCAGGTCGTGCTGGCCCGGCTGCGGACCCCGCTGGCCGGGCTGCTGATGGCCGCCGCCACCGGCAACCTCGCCGACCTGCCGCCGCTGCGCTGGAGCGAGGACGCGGCCGTCACCGTCGTCGTCGCCTCCCACAACTACCCCGGCACCCCGCGCACCGGCGACCCGATCACCGGTCTCGCCGAGGTGGCCGCCGAGGACGCCCCGGACGCCTATGTGCTGCACGCGGGCACCCGGCAGGACGGCGACGCGGTCGTCAGCGCGGGCGGCCGGGTGCTGTCCGTCACCGCGTCCGGCAAGGACCTGGACGAGGCGCGCGAGCGGGCGTACCGGGCGGTGGGCCGGATCCGGCTCGACGGCGGGCAGTACCGCACGGACATCGCGGCGAAGGCGGCCGCCGAGGCGCTCTGAGCGTTCTCTCGACGCCTCCCAGCTCCCGTTTCACCCCGACAGGCCCCGGATCCGCAATCCGGGGCCTGATCTTTGCTGTCTGTCACCCAGCTCTGACCAAAGCCATTCCATCGAGTGAGCAATCGCCCATCCGGCTGACGTGGGCCGAGGCCGCAACTAGGGTGCCGCGCAAGCGTTCCGGCACTTGGCACACGGGCAGTGCGCTCTCGGCCATCGGCACTGCGCACTTGGCCCACCGGCATTGCGTTGTCAGTGACGGATGCCACAGTGGGGGAGTGAGCAGCACCAGGACAGCACGGCATCGACAGGGGAGGGGGTGAGGTCGGCACGTGACCGGAAACGGTGTGGAAGCGGGCGCGCAGGCCGCGCGTTCCCGGGCCCTCGCGGTGTTGCGGGTCCGCGGCCGGGCCCTGGGCGTGGCCGTGCTGCCCGCGGCCGCCGAGGTGATCCTGCTGGCCGGCGCGGCCACGGGCCATCTGGTCGGCCCCGGCTGGGACGCCGCCCGCTGGGCCGTGGGCGTCCTCGCGGTCCTCGTCCTGCTGGCCACCGCCGGCATCGCCCTGGTCGTCGCGCGGGCCCGTCCCGCCATGACGCCGACCGTGCCTGTCGCGGAGGAGTCCGCCCCCGACCTGTACCGGATGGTGCGCGACCTCGCCGAGCGGCTGGAGGTCCCGGCGCCCTCCGCCATAGCCCTCACCCCGGACTGCGACAGCTGGCTGGAGGACCGCACCCACCCGGCGCACGGCCTGCCCGCCCGGACCGGTCCCGGTGCGGCGGACATACCGGGTGAGGGGCGCCGCCCCCGCCGGGCCCCCGCCGCGCCGGTCCTCGTCATCGGCTCCCCCTTCCTGTGGTGGATGCGGGTCGGTGAGCTGCGCGCCGTCATCGCCCCCGTCGTCGCCGGTACGGGCCCCTCGGCACAGCCCGACATAGCCGCCGCCCGGCGCTTCGTGCGCGGCCTCGACGCCACCCTGGCCATAGCCGCCACGCCCCGGCGGGGTCCGCTGGCCCGCGGGGCCTGCGCGCTCCTCGGCCGAGATCGGAAGAGCGTCGTGGAGGGAACTGCGCGCTCCTCGGCCGGGTGGCCCGGCTGCTGCTGGGCGCCTGCCGTGAGCACGCCGCGCAGATGGAGCGCGGGGTCGCCGCGGCCGCCGCCGAGCGGGCGCGGACGGTGGACTACGGACTGCGGATCGTCGCCCAGGAGCAGGTCGGGCTCGCGTACGCGGGCTGGGACCGGCTGCTGACCCGGGTGGCGCTGCCCGCCTGGCGGATGGGCCGCTGGCCCTCCCGGCTGGACGCGGGCGTGGTCGCCGCGCTCACCGAGCTGTCCCGGCGCGACCGGCTGGCCGAGGGCTTCACGTCCCGCCTCGGCGAGCGGCCCGCCTGCGATCTGCTGGAGGAGCCCGGCAGCGTGGACGAGGCCACCTCGCTGCTCGCCGCGCGCCTCTTCCACGGCGGCCCCGCCGGACCCCGCGCCGACTGGGCGCCGGTGGACTGGCAGTCGTACCCGGAGGAGGTCGTGGACCGCACCTGGCGCGCCGACGCGGCCCGGCTGCACCGCGTCCTGGACTCCCTCGGACCCCGCCCCGCCCGGCACACCGCGGCCCCCACCCTGGCCCGGATCCTGGACCACCTCACCGAGCCCACGGACCCGGAGCCCGCCACCGGACCCGCGGACCCAGCCGCGCACCCGGCCGCCGACCCGGACGGACCGGCGGCGACCGCCCCCGGCGCCGCCCTCGTCCCCGCCCGCACCGACGACCACACGACCGCCCGTACCACCGCCCACGCCGACGCCCACACCGGCGCGGACACCGGTCTCCTGGCGGCGGCCGACGAGGCCGCCGAGGACGATGAGGACGACGACCCGGGCACCGAACGCAGCATCCTCCTCGCCGCCGGCCTCAGCGCCGAGGTGGCCCGGGAGGAGAACGCCGTGCCGCGCGGCGCCACCGCCGCGGGCCAGAGCCCGCCCTGCACCCTCTGGGACGGCGGCGCGCTGCCCCTCGTCCCCCTCCAGCCCCCGCGTACCGCCCGCGAACTGCTGACCGACCACGTCACCGCGATGGTGTGCTGCGCCGCCGTCGACACCGCGGGCGCGGTCCCGGCGCTGGACTGGCTGGACGGCCCGTCCCTGCTGCTGCACGGAGAGCGGGCGGCCGACCTGACCCCCCGGGTGCTGAGCCTGATCGAGGAGGGCGACCCGGGCCCGCTGCGCGACTGGCTGGCCGCCGCGGGGATACGCCCCGAGAAGCCGATACGCCTCGTCTGACAGCCGAGACGCCTCGCCCAACGGGAGCCTCAGCTTCCACTTCAGGTCAATTCGCAACGAATAGTGACCGAGCCCGTGCGTTATGTGATGTGCTGGAACCATCACGCACCTGGCAAAGGCATGCGACATACGACAGCACGGCCGAGCACCGCGAGTACCGCCCGCCCACAGGAACCGGGGGGCTCGGGGAGGGGAGTGACCATGGCCTCGGACCACATCCGCCGCTGGGAGTCCGGAGCGATCGCGCACGCCGTCACGGATCCCTTCGGCCTGGGCCCGGTGCCCTGGCTGCGCGGCAGCGAGACTTACTTCGACGACACCGGCCATGTCGTGCCCTGGTACGTCGACGCCGTCCCCCAGCAGCACACCCGGGGCGACGCCCGCATCCCCGCGCCGCGCACCTCCCCCGGCGGCCCCCGCTCGGCCGACGACGTGCACCGCCAGATCAAGGGATTCACCGCCACCGGCGCGGTCGCGCCCGGCGAGGCGATCGACTTCCACATCACGGTCGACCCGCCGCAGGAGTTCGCCGTCGACATCTACCGGATCGGCCACTACGCGGGCGACGGCGCCGCCAAGATCACCACCAGCCCCCGGCTCTCCGGCATCGCCCAGTCCCCGCCGCTGACCGCCGACCGCACGGTCTCCTGCCACCACTGGTGGCAGTCCTGGCGCCTCCAGGTGCCCTCGCACTGGAGCGTCGGCGCCTATGTGGCCGTGCTCACCACCGCCGACGGCTACCGCTCCCATGTGCCGTTCACGGTCCGCGACGACCGCCCGGCCGATCTGCTCCTGCTGCTGCCCGACGTGACCTGGCAGGCGTACAACCTGTACCCCGAGGACGGGCACACCGGCGCCAGCCTCTATCACGCCTGGGACGAACAGGGCGCGCTGCTCGGCGAGGCGGACGCGGCGACCACGGTCTCCTTCGACCGGCCGTACGCGGGCGCGGGCCTGCCGCTGCACGTCGGACACGCCTACGACGTCATCCGCTGGGCCGAGCGCTACGGCTACGACCTCGCCTACGCCGACGCCCGCGATCTGCACGCCGGCCGGGTGGACCCCACCCGCTACCGGGGCCTGATCTTCCCCGGCCACGACGAGTACTGGACGGGGCCCATGCGCCGCGCCGCCGAGCGGGCCCGCGACCACGGCACCTCGCTGGTCTTCCTCTCCGCCAACACCATGTACTGGCAGGTCGAGTTGGGGGCCTCACCGTCCGGGACGCCGGACCGGCTGCTGACCTGCCGCAAGCGCAAGGGCCCCGGCAAGCCGGTGCTGTGGCGGGAGGTCGACCGCCCCGAACAGGAGCTGATCGGCATCCAGTACGCGGGCCGGGTCCCCGAACCGCGCCCGCTGATCGTGCGCAACGCCCGGCACTGGCTGTGGGAGGCCACCGGCGCGCATGAGGACGACGAGATCCCGGGCCTGGTCGCGGGCGAGGCCGACCGGTACTTCCCGCGCACCGCGCTGCCCGCGCACGACGAGCGCATCCTGCTCGCCCACTCCCCCTACACCGACACCGGCGGCACCCTGCGCCACCAGGAGACCTCCCTGTACCGGGCCCCGTCCGGCGCCTGGGTGTTCGCCTCCGGCACCTTCGCCTGGTCCCCGGCCCTGGACCGCCCCGGCCATGTGGACCCCCGTATCCAGCGGGCCACGGCCAACCTCCTGGACCGCATCTGCAAACGCGACTGAGCCGCCCCCGGCCCCGGAGGACCCCTGGCCGAAACCGACCGCCCCCATAAGGGAGAATCGAGGCAGTTGGACAGAACCACGGGGAGGAACCGTGTCCGGATTCGTAGAAAAGCCCGAGCCGATCCAGGTTCCGGGCCTGGTGCACCTGCACACCGGAAAGGTGCGGGACCTGTACCGGAACGAGGCGGGTGACCTCGTGATGGTCGCCAGCGACCGCATGTCCGCCTACGACTGGGTGCTCCCCACGGAGATCCCCGACAAGGGCCGTGTCCTCACCCGGCTCTCCCTGTGGTGGTTCGACCAGCTGCGCGACCTGGCCCCGAACCATGTGATCTCCGAGGAACTGCCCGCCGGTGCCCCCGCCGACTGGGCGGGCCGGACCCTGATCTGCACCTCGCTGAAGATGGTCCCGGTCGAGTGCGTGGCCCGCGGCTACCTCACCGGCTCGGGCCTGGTGGAGTACGAGAAGTCCCGGACCGTGTGCGGCCTCGCCCTCCCCGAGGGCCTCGTCGACGGCTCCGAGCTGCCCGCCCCGATCTTCACCCCGGCCACCAAGGCCGAGGTCGGCGAGCACGACGAGAACGTCTCGTACGAGGAGGTCGCCCGCCAGGTCGGCGCCGAGACCGCCGCCCAGCTGCGCCAGGCCACCCTCGCCGTCTACTCCCGGGCCCGGGACATCGCCCGCGAGCGGGGCATCATCCTCGCGGACACCAAGTTCGAGTTCGGCTTCGACGGGGACACGCTCGTCCTCGCCGACGAGGTGCTCACCCCGGACTCCTCCCGCTTCTGGCCGGCCGACCAGTGGCAGCCGGGGCGCGCGCAGCCGTCGTACGACAAGCAGTTCGTGCGCGACTGGCTGACCTCCGCGGAGTCCGGCTGGGACCGCCGCAGCGAGCAGCCCCCGCCGCCGCTGCCGCAGCGGGTCGTGGACGCCACCCGCGCCAAGTACCTGGAGGCGTACGAGCGTCTGACCGGCACCAGCTGGTCCTAGGCGCACGAAGAAGACCCCGGTCCGAGGGACCGGGGTCTTTCTGTGGAGCGGACGACGAGGCTCGAACTCGCGACCTCAACCTTGGCAAGGTTGCGCTCTACCAACTGAGCTACGTCCGCAGTGCGCCGTGGCGCGACAGCTACTATACCCAACCTCGCTCGCGGGCGAGACGCACTGCCGTGTGCCGGTTCTCGGCGCCCAGCTTGGTGACGGCCGAGGAGAGGTAGTTGCGCACGGTCCCGGGGGACAGCGCGGCCCGCTCGGCGATCTCCGCGACCGGCGCCCCGTCGGCGGCCAGCTCCAGCACCTCCGCCTCCCGAGCGGTCAGCGGGGAGTCCCCCGCGGAGATCGCGTCGGCCGCCAATTCCGGGTCCACATAACGGTTTCCGGCATGCACGGTCCGGATGATCTCGGCGAGCCGGCGGGCGCTGACGGTCTTCGGCACGAACCCCCGCACCCCCGCCGCGAGCGCCCGTTTCAGATGCCCGGGCCGCCCGTGGCCGGTGACGATCAGCACCTGGCAGCCGGGCAGTTCGGCGCGCAGCGATGTGGCGACCTTCACACCGTCCGCGCCCGGCATCTGGAGATCCAGCACCGCCACATCGGGGGCGTGCGCCACCGCCATCGCCAGCGCCTCGGGCCCGGTGGCCGCCTCCGCGACCACCAGCAGATCGTCTTCGAGGGAGAGCAGGGCGGCCAGCGCGCCCCGGATCAGATGCTCATCGTCGGCGAGCAGCAGCCGTACCGGATCACTCATGCTGTGACGTCACTCACTTCCCGCGTCGTTCGCGCCGTCCCGTCCGGCAGCGGCACCTCGGCCACCAGCCGGAACCGGTCCTCATCCGCGGCAGCGGCCGCCAGCGTCCCGCCCACGGCCGCGAGCCGCTCCCGCAGCCCGGCGAGCCCCGAGCCGCCGCTCGTCCTCGTCGCGGCGGCCCGTGCCCCGTCGTTCTCCACCGTCAGCACCACCACTCCCTCCCGTACCGCCAGCCCCACCGCACATCGCCGCGCGTCCCCGTGCCGCAGCACATTGGTGGTCGCCTCCCGCACCACCCAGCCGAGCGCCGACTGCACCTCGGCGGGCAGCCCGGCCGGTTCCGCGCGCACCTCGCAGTCGATCCCGGCCGCCTCCAACACGCCCTGCGCTCCCGCGAGTTCGGCGCCCAGGTCGGCCTCGCGGTAGCCGCGTACGACGGCCCGCACCTCCCGCTGGGACTCCTGCGCGATCCGCTGCACCTCGATCATCTGCTCCACCGCCTCCGGCCGCCCCCGCCGGGCCAGTTGGACGGCCAGTTCGCTCTTGAGGGAGATCACGGAGAGGTTCCGTCCGAGGACGTCGTGCAGATCGCGCCCGAACCGCAGCCGCTCCTCGGCCACCGCGAGCCGGGCCTGGATCTCCCGGCCACGCTCGGCCTCCCAGAGCACCGCGAGGGTCCAGGCCCCGCAGCGGGCGGCGAGCAGGGTGAAGGCGGTGGCGAAGGCGGCGGACAGTGCGGTCGCCACCGCACCGAGGCCGCTGGGGTGGGCGAGCAGCAGGACGACCGCGAGCAGCGCCGACAGGGCGGCGGACCGGCGCAGGAACACCGTCACGGGGACGGTGAGCGCGTAGGTCATGCCGAAGGACACCAGCACCGCGCCGAGCACCATCCGGCTGGTGGGCCCGTTGAGCCTGCCGAGCGCGACGAGCGTCACGAGCAGGGCGAGGGCCAGGGCGAGCAGCAGGGCCGCGCCGCGGTGGGCCCGCGGGGGCAGTTCGGACCGGCCCAGGTAGTGGTCGAGCGCCGGGCGGGTGAGCCGAGAGGCGACCAGGCACTGGAGCAGACCGACGGCGATCAGCAGGGCGCCGAGCGCGAGGGCTCCGGGGTGCCGCTGGAGGCCGACCGTGACCGGGGGCAGCATCCAGCTCAGCGGGAACACCCAGAGGGTGGCCTTCCAGGTGACCACGCTGTGCAGCTCGACCCGCTCCGCCTTGCTCCGCTCGCCCCAGTACCGCCGCTGCCAGCCCCGCATCCGCCTCAGCACGCGCCGTACCCCCGTCCTCAGCGCCGCGGTTCCCAGCGGAACCACCGTCGTACAGCAAACACCGCCACCACGGTCCAGGCCAGCGCGGCGGCCAGGGCGGTCAGTGTCCCCGGGCCGCTCAGCCGCCCGGTCCAGCCCGCGCCGACCAGCCGGATCGCCGGGGACAGCGGGAGCAGCGCGCAGAGGGACGCGATCCGGTCGGGCAGGGCCGTGGCGGGGATCGTGATCCCGGAGCCGAGCATGGACACGAGGAGCAGGGGCAGCGCGGTCACCTGGGCGCTCTCCGTGGTCCTGGTGAAGGACGCGGTGACGGCGGCGAGCGCGGCGCTCACCACGAGGCCGGACAGCAGCCCCGGCAGGATCAGCCAGGGCGCCTTCGGCGGGCCGGTGTGCAGCAGCAGGGTGCAGCCGACGGACAGCACCAAGGCCTGGGCGAGGCCGAGTCCGACGGCGGGCAGGGCGGTGCCGGTGAGGATCTCGGCGTCGGAGAGCTCGCCGGTGCGCAGCCGCTTGAGGACGAGTTCCTCGCGGCGGGCGACGAACGCGCCGACCAGCGCGGTGTAGACGGCGAAGAGGAAGGAGAAGCCGATGGCGGCCGTCAGCATCGCGGTGCCGACGTTCACCCCGTGCGCCTTCAGACCGGGCCGCGTGTAGGCCCCGCGCACGGTGAACGGCAGCGCGAGCGGCACCAGCAGCGCGGTGACCACGGCCCCCCGGTTCCGCCCGAGCAGCGCGAGCTCGGCCCGCCCGAGCGCCCCCAACCGCCGCCCCGCGGACGTCCTCGACCGCCCTCCCGCCGCCGTCCGTACGACCACGCTCATGCCGTCCCCTCCCTCGCTCACGTTCGTACGCTCAGGTGCCGCTCCGCTCATGCCGCCACCCCCTGGCCGAGCCCGCTGTCGTGCCCCGCGATCCCCAGGAACGCCTCCTCCAGGGAGGCCGAGCGCACATCGAGGGCGGGCAGGCGCAGGCCCGTGCGGTCGGCCCAGGCGAGGACGCCGGCGGCGGTGCGCTGGGGGTCGGTGGTGTGCAGCCGTACGGTCCGGCCCTCGTGCTCATGGCCGCAGACGCCGAGGGCGGCCAGCGGGGGCAGATCGCCGAGGTGGTAGCCCTCGGGCAGCCGGAAGGACATCCGGCCGGGGCGGCCCGCGGTGACCTCGGCCGGGGTACCCGCCGCGGCGATGCGGCCCGCGTGCAGGATGGCGAGCCGGTCGGCCAGGCCCTCGGCCTCCTCCAGATAGTGCGTGGTGAGCAGCACGGTCGTCCCGGCGTCCCGCAGCGCGCGCACCAACTCCCAGGTGTCCCGGCGGCCTTCGGCGTCCAGGCCGGTCGTCGGCTCGTCCAGGAAGAGCACCTCGGGGTCGCCGAGCAGGGCGAGCGCGAGGTCGAGCCGGCGCCGTTCGCCGCCGGACAGCTGTTTGACCCGTACCCCGAGCCGGTCCCCGAGCCCCACCCGCGCCAGCACCTCCGCCGCGGGCCGGGCGCCGCTGGTGCAGCCCGCCCACATCCGGGCGGTCTCGGCGACGGTCAGCTCCGCGGGGAAGCCGCCCTCCTGGAGCATCACGCCCATGCGGGGGCGTACGGCGGTCCGTTCGCGGTAGGGATCGTGGCCGAGGATCCTGATCTGGCCGCGGGTCGGCGCGGCGAGTCCCTCCAGGAGTTCCATGGTGGAGGTCTTGCCCGCGCCATTGGTGCCGAGCAGCGCGAAGATCTCCCCGCGCGCCACGGAGAAGCTGATCGCGCGTACGGCCTCGAATCCTTCGGATCCGCCGCCGTAGACACGTGTGAGGCCGGTGACCTCGATCACCCGTTCGTGCCCGTCGATGTCCATGCCCTCAGCGTCCCGGCGTCCGGGGGCGGTCGGCAGTGCGCGGTGTCATCGGCCGGCATGACAAATGTCAGCGGTTCGAAAGCCACTTCGAGGTGAGCACGAAAAAACCCCGGTCGCGAAGACCGGGGTTTTTCCTTGGAGCGGACGACGAGGCTCGAACTCGCGACCTCAACCTTGGCAAGGTTGCGCTCTACCAACTGAGCTACGTCCGCACTGCCCCCGACCGGCTCCCACCGATCGGTGCGAGCACCAGCCTACCTGATCCACAAGAGTGGTCCGGACGGCCGATGCCAGAGCGGGTGACAGGAATCGCACACTGCGCCTTCCCCCTGGAAGGGGGATGTTCTACTACTGAACTACACCCGCACGATCCTCGGGGTTTCGGCTTTTCGACCTTGCCCCTCGGCGTGTCTCAGACATTAGCTGATCAGCAGGGGGGTAGCGCAAGTCGGCTCCCCGGGCGGCCGCCCCGGCGCCCCAAGTGCACGGCCCCCAGGGCCCGCTGACGGACCCTGGACGCCGCCCCTTCGCGGGCCTGGCACGCCTCACCGCGCGCTGCTGAACGCCTCGTAGACCTTCTTGGGAATGCGCCCGCGCGCGGGCACGTCCATCTTGTTGGCCTGGGCCCAGGCGCGCACGGCCGCCGGGTCGGGAGCCACCTCGGTCTGCTTGTACGCCTTGCCGGAGCGCGACCGCTTGCGGCCGGCCTCGACGAACGGCGCGAGCGCCTTGCGCAGTTTCTTGGCGTTGGTTTCGTTCAGGTCGATCTCGTACGACTTGCCGTCGAGTCCGAAGGCGATCGTTTCCGCCGCTTCCGAGCCGTCGATGTCGTCAAAGAGAGTGACCACGACTTTTTGCGCCACGAATATCGGTCCCTTCGTGCGGCACGTCGATACAGCTCACCGGCGTTGACGTGCCGAGTATCGGCTATTGCCAATTCATTTGTACAGTGCCCGGCAATGCAAAGTGAAGCCCGACTAAAACCGTCCGCGTGTCCGAACGCAATAGGGGTTGCGGGCGGCCCGTCGAACTTTCCCAGAACTTTTCACGACCACCGGGCTCCGACACCCGATCGTGATGCGCCTCACGTAGTTTCCTCCAACTCTACTCGCGTAGAAATTTTGTGCGGGTAGTCTGAAGGAACCTGCTCAGCACCACACATCGGGAGTGCCAGTGGCACGCGTCGTAGTCGACGTCATGCTCAAGCCGGAGATCCTCGACCCCCAGGGCCAGGCGGTCCAGCGTGCGCTGCCGCGCCTGGGATTCGAAGGGATCTCGGACGTCCGTCAGGGAAAGCGTTTCGAACTGGAAGTTGACGGCCCGGTCGACGAGGCCGCGCTCGCCCGCATCCGTGATCTCGCAGAATCCTTCCTCGCCAACACGGTGATCGAGGACTTCACCGTCAAGGTGGAAGAGGGCGCGGAAGTCGCGGAGGCGGCGAAGTGACCGCTCGTATTGGCGTCGTCACTTTCCCGGGGAGCCTGGACGACCGGGACACCCAGCGCGCGATCCGTCTCGCGGGCGCCGAACCGGTCGCCCTCTGGCACAAGGACAAGGACCTCAAGCAGGTCGACGCCGTGGTCCTGCCCGGTGGTTTCTCCTACGGCGACTATCTGCGCGCCGGTGCCATCTCCCGTTTCTCGCCGGTCATGGACACGATCATCGAGCAGGCGAAGGCCGGCCTCCCGGTCCTCGGTATCTGCAACGGCTTCCAGGTCCTCACCGAGGCCCACCTGCTGCCCGGCGCGATGCTCGGCAACGACCACCTCCACTTCATCTGCCGCGACCAGAAGCTGCGGGTGGAGAACGCGGAGACGGCCTGGACCGGCGACTACCGCCAGGGCCAGGAGATCCACATCCCGCTGAAGAACATGGACGGCCGGTACGTCGCCGACCCGTACACGCTCGACAAGCTGGAGGCGGAGGGCCGCGTCGTCTTCCGCTACGTGGGCTTCAACCCGAACGGCTCGCTCAACGACATCGCCGGCGTCACCAACGAGGCGGGCAATGTCGTCGGCCTGATGCCGCACCCCGAGCACGCCGTCGAACCGCTGATCGGTTCCGGCCGCACCGACGGCCTCCCCTTCTTCACCTCGATCCTCAAGAAGCTGGTCAACGCATGAGCCGCACGCCTCTGGACTCGGTCGAGCACGCGGCCGCGACTCCCGACGTCGAGCTGCCCTGGGCCGAACTCGGCCTGAAGAAGGACGAGTACGAGCGGGTGGTGGAGATCCTCGGCCGCCGCCCGACCGGCGCGGAACTCGCCATGTACTCGGTCATGTGGTCCGAGCACTGCTCGTACAAGTCCTCCAAGGTCCATCTGCGCCAGTTCGGCGAGAAGGCGCCCGAGTCGGACGCGCTCCTTGTCGGCATCGGCGAGAACGCCGGTGTGGTGGACGTCGGCCAGGGCTACGCGGTCACCTTCAAGGTCGAGTCGCACAACCACCCCTCCTACGTGGAGCCCTACCAGGGCGCGGCCACGGGCGTCGGCGGCATCGTCCGCGACATCATCGCGATGGGCGCCCGCCCGGTCGCGGTGGTCGACCCGCTGCGCTTCGGCGCGGCCGACCACCCCGACACCAAGCGCGTCCTGCCGGGCGTGGTCGCGGGCATCGGCGGCTACGGCAACTGCCTGGGCCTGCCCAACATCGGCGGCGAGGTCGTCTTCGACGCCTGCTACCAGGGAAATCCGCTGGTCAACGCCGGTGCCATCGGTGTGATGCGGCACGAGGACATCCACCTCGCCAAGGCCTCCGGCGCGGGCAACCAGGTCATCCTGTACGGCGCCAGGACCGGCGGCGACGGCATCGGCGGCGCCTCGATCCTCGCGTCCGAGACCTTCGACGACGCGAAGCCCTCGAAGCGTCCCGCCGTGCAGGTCGGCGACCCCTTCCAGGAGAAGCTGCTCATCGAGTGCACCCTGGAGGCGTTCCGGGAGAAGCTGGTCGTCGGCATCCAGGACCTGGGCGCGGCCGGACTCTCCTGCGCGACCAGCGAGCTGGCCTCCAACGGCTCCGGCGGCATGCGCGTCACCCTGGACGACGTCCCGCTGCGCGACTCGACGCTCTCGCCCGAGGAGATCCTCATGAGCGAGTCGCAGGAACGCATGTGCGCGGTCGTGGAGCCCGCGAAGGTCGAGCGCTTCCTGGAGATCTGCGAGAAGTGGGACGTCATCGCCACCGTCATCGGTGAGGTGACCGACGGCGACCGGCTGGAGATCTTCTGGCACGGCGAGAAGATCGTGGACGTCGACCCGCGCACGGTCGCGCACGACGGCCCGGTCTACGAGCGGCCGTACGCGCGCCCCTCCTGGCAGGACGAGCTCCAGGCCGACGACGCGAACAAGCTGCCGCGCCCGGCGACTTCGCAGGAGCTGCGCGAGCAGGTCCTGAAGCTGGTGGCGTCCCCGAACCAGGCGTCCAAGAAGTGGATCACCCAGCAGTACGACCACTTCGTGCAGGGCAACACGGTGCTGGCGCAGCCCGAGGACTCGGGCATGATCCGGGTGGACGAGGAGTCCGGCCTGGGTGTCGCCATCGCGACGGACGGCAACGGCCGTTACGCCAAGCTGGACCCGTACACGGGCGCCCAGCTGGCGCTGGCGGAGGCGTACCGGAACGTGGCGACGACGGGCGCGAAGCCGCTCGCGGTCTCGGACTGCCTGAACTTCGGCTCGCCCGAGGACCCGGCGGTGATGTGGCAGTTCGCGGAGGCGGTACGCGGCCTCGCGGACGGCTGCCTGCAGCTCGGCACCCCGGTGACCGGCGGCAATGTCTCGCTCTACAACCAGACGGGCGAGGCGGCGATCCATCCGACGCCGGTCGTCGCGGTCCTCGGTGTGATCGACGATGTCGCCCGCCGTACCCCGGTCGCCTTCCAGGAGGAGGGGCAGCTGCTCTATCTCCTCGGCGACACCCGCGAGGAGTTCGGCGGCTCGGCCTGGTCCCAGGTGATCCACGACCACCTGGGCGGTATGCCCCCGGTGGTCGACCTGGAGCGGGAGCGGCTGCTGGCCGAGATCCTGATCTCCGCCTCCCGCGACGGCATGATCGACTCCGCGCACGACCTGTCCGACGGCGGTCTGATCCAGGCCGTGGTCGAATCGGCCCTGCTGGGCGGCAAGGGCGCGCGTCTGATCGTCCCCGACGGCCTGGACGCCTTCACCTTCCTCCTCTCCGAGTCGGCCGGCCGCGCCCTCGTGGCCGTCCCCCGCTCGGAGGAGCTCCGCTTCAACGACATGTGCGGTGCGCGCGGCCTCCCGGTCACCCGCATCGGTGTCGTGGACGGCGACTCGGTGGAGATCCAGGGCGAGCTCACCCTCCCCCTGGCCGATCTGCGCGAGGCCCACGAGAACACGATCCCGTCCCTGCTGGCGTAGGCACGGAGACCGACCTCCCCCGCCCGGATTCAGGTTCCGGGCGGGGGATTCCCGTGCCGGTTCAGCGGACGTGGTTCTTCAGGATCTCCGTGTCCAGCTCGATGTCCATCGGGCCGGGGACGAGGACCTTCTCCCCGAACTTCGCGGCGTGGACGTCGCGGTAGCCGTGCACCCGCCGGTCCGGGTTGCTGTGCACGGCCACGGTGCGGGCGTCCCGGTCGATCAGCAGGTACACGGGGATTCCGGACCGGCCGTACGCGATCGGCTTCCCGTGCCGGATCAACCGGTCGGTGTCCGGGTCGTACGCGGTGACCTCGACGACCATGAGCGCCCCCGCGGGCTCGGCCCACTCGCCGTGTTCCGCGAAGTGACCTCTCGGTACGAGCACGGCATCGGGCCTCGCCCTGCCCTCCCGCCGCTCCTCCACCCGGAGCCCTTGCCCCTGGTACAGGTCCAGTTCCGGCGCGACCTGGAGGCAATGTCTGCGGAGCAGGGACAGAACGGTGCGGTGATCGCCGTCCGCCCCCTTCTTCACTTCGAGCCGCCCACTGATGAACTCCAACATGACCGTCTCGGGAGCGGCGGCGGCGATCATCTCGAACTCCCGCACCGACATCTGAGGTGTGCGCTCGGCCGTCCCTGTCATGCCGAACCCCCTTCCAGGCGGAAGCCAGTGTTGCCCGCGCCCGGCGGCCCGGCGCGGTTTCCGCCGGTGCTCACCCACACGGGTGAGTGCGCATAAGCTCCCCCCATGCCCCCGGCCAAGAAGCGTGCCCGTACCTACGATCCCGTCCGGACCCGTGCCGCGGTCCTCGGTCAGTTCGGGGCGGTGCGGGACGCCGTACGCGGGCTGAGCAAGGAGCAGTTGGCGGGGGAGACCCGGCTCGGGGGCTGGTCCGTGCGGGAGTTGGTCGTGCACATCGGGATGGCGGTGACGGCCGTACAGCGGGCGATCGCGCGGCCCGAGCCGGTCAAGGCGGACGCCGTGCTGCTCGACTGGCCGTTCGCGACCGCCGCCGACTCCGCGGACATCGACGCGTTCACCCGGGACCTGACCGCCGCCCATCCCGATCTCGACGCCTACCTCACGGACATCGACGGCCTCCTGCGCGGACTGCTCGCCGAGCACCCCGGCGGCCGGCTGCTGCCGACCAACGCCGGTGTCCTGTCCCTGGACGACTACCTGGTCACCCGGGCCGTCGAACTCGTCGTGCACACCGACGACCTGAACGCCGCCGTGCCGGGGCTCGACGTGCCGTACGACCGGCAGGCGCTGGCCGCCACCACCCGGCTGCTCGCCGACGCGCTCGCGGCGAAGGCGCCCGGCGGCTCCACCGAGGTGCGGGTGCCGCCGTACGCCGTGGTGCAGTGCGTGGCGGGGCCCCGGCACACCCGCGGCACCCCGCCCAATGTGGTGGAGACCGATCCGCTGACCTGGGTACGGCTCGCCACCGGACGGACGGACTGGCGGACGGCCGTGGAGGACGCCAAGGTCAGCGCGAGCGGGGAGCGGGCCGACATCGGCTGGCTGCTGCCGGTCATGTCCTGAGGGGGACCGAGGGAACCGGGCGAAGCGCTTGGCCGTCGTAACGGTATGAAACGGACCAAAGCGCCCGCCGTCCTCGCCCTTCTCCTCCCCCTGGCGGTGGCCCCCGGCGCCGCGCCCGCGCACAGTGGAGCGGTGACCGTCGACGAACCCCTGACCGGCGTCGAGTGGCGCGTCGTGAGCGTCACCGCCGAGGGCGCCACCCACCCCGCGCCGGCCTCCGCCCGCCTGCTCGTGCGTGCCGACGGAAGCGCCACCGGCAACCTCGGCTGCAACAGCTTCAGCGCCCCCGTCACCCTGCACGGCGACCGCGTCGCCTTCGGGCGGCTGCGCACCACGAAGATGGCCTGTGACGACGCCCGGATGGCGTTCGAGCGGCTGCTCGGCGGGCTGCTCGGCGGCCGGACGCTGACCGGCACCCCCGGCCACGGCAAGCTCACGCTCACCACGAGTCACGGAGACCACGTCAACCTCACCCGCAGCACACCAGAATGATGTGCGACACCTCACTCACGCATACGGCCAAACCGCCCGGCAAGAAGTCGCGGACGGCCGGAGAAATCCCCGAGTGACGCCGGACACGCCGCACTGACCTGCGCAGACGTGGAAAGCGACAAGGTGATCCGGGAACCGCTCGGCCGTGAGAGCCGCGTATCCCCAATTCGGACCAGTGGTCGATCTCGCCTACACTCGGTGCCGTGCCACGTGGTGACGGTCGACTCAATCACGACCTGCTCCCCGGTGAGAAAGGCCCCCAGGACGCGTGTGGCGTCTTCGGTGTCTGGGCTCCGGGTGAAGAGGTCGCAAAGCTCACGTACTTCGGGCTCTACGCCCTCCAGCACCGGGGTCAGGAATCCGCGGGAATCGCGGTCAGCAATGGCTCCCAGATCCTCGTCTTCAAGGACATGGGCCTGGTCTCCCAGGTCTTCGACGAGACCTCTCTCGGTTCGCTCCAGGGTCATATCGCGGTCGGACACGCCCGCTACTCGACCACCGGCGCCTCCGTGTGGGAGAACGCCCAGCCGACGTTCCGCGCCACCGCGCACGGCTCGATCGCGCTCGGCCACAACGGCAACCTGGTCAACACGGCGCAGCTCGCCGAGATGGTCGCCGAACTCCCGAACGAGAACAACAGCCGCTCCACCCGGGTCGCGGCCACCAACGACACCGACCTGCTGACGGCGCTGCTCGCCGCCCAGGTCGACGAGGACGGCAAGCCGCTGACCGTCGAGGAGGCCGCCCATCAGGTCCTCCCGAAGGTTCGGGGCGCCTTCTCGCTCGTCTTCATGGACGAGCACACCCTCTACGCCGGCCGTGACCCCCAGGGCATCCGCCCGCTGGTCCTCGGCCGCCTGGAGCGCGGCTGGGTGGTCGCCTCCGAGTCCGCCGCCCTGGACATCTGCGGCGCCAGCTTCGTCCGCGAGATCGAGCCGGGCGAGTTCGTCGCCATCGACGAGAACGGCCTGCGCAGCTCGCGATTCGCGGAAGCAAAGCCCAAGGGCTGTGTCTTCGAGTACGTGTACCTGGCCCGCCCGGACACCGACATCGCCGGCCGGAACGTGTACCTCTCCCGGGTGGAGATGGGCCGTCGGCTCGCCAAGGAGGCCCCGGTCGAGGCCGACCTGGTGATAGCGACCCCGGAGTCGGGCACCCCGGCCGCCATCGGGTACGCCGAGGCCTCGGGCATCCCGTTCGGCGCCGGACTGGTGAAGAACGCCTATGTGGGCCGTACGTTCATCCAGCCCTCGCAGACCATCCGCCAGCTGGGCATCCGGCTGAAGCTGAACCCGCTCAAGGAAGTCATCAAGGGCAAGCGCCTGGTGGTCGTGGACGACTCGATCGTGCGCGGCAACACCCAGCGGGCCCTGGTGCGCATGCTCCGCGAGGCGGGCGCCGCCGAGGTGCACATTCGCATCTCCTCGCCGCCGGTGAAGTGGCCCTGCTTCTTCGGCATCGACTTCGCCACCCGCGCGGAGCTGATCGCCAACGGCATGACGATCGACGAGATCGGCACCAGCCTCGGCGCCGACTCGCTCTCCTACATCTCCATCGACGGCATGATCGACGCGACCACCATCGCGAAGCCGAACCTGTGCCGCGCCTGCTTCGACGGCGAGTACCCGATGGAGCTGCCGGATCCGGAGCTGCTCGGCAAGCAGCTGCTGGAGACCGAGCTGGCGGCCGGTCCCGCCGAAACGGCCGCGGCCGACGCGATCCGCCGCCCGTAACACCCCGCAGTACGACACGAAAGCTCTCACAGTCATGTCTGAGACAACTGGTGCCAGCTACGCAGCGGCGGGCGTCGACATCGAGGCGGGCGACCGCGCCGTCGAGCTGATGAAGGAGTGGGTCAGGAAGACCCGGCGTCCCGAGGTCCTCGGCGGCATCGGCGGCTTCGCCGGACTCTTCGACGCCTCCGCCCTCAAGCGCTACGAGCGCCCCCTGCTCGCCTCCGCCACGGACGGCGTGGGCACCAAGGTGGACATCGCCCGCCGCCTGGGCGTCTACGACACCATCGGCCACGACCTGGTCGCCATGGTCATGGACGACATCGTGGTGTGCGGTGCCGAGCCGCTGTTCATGACCGACTACATCTGCGTCGGCAAGGTCCACCCCGAGCGGGTCGCCGCCATCGTCAAGGGCATCGCGGAGGGCTGTGTACTGGCCGGCTGCGCCCTGGTCGGCGGTGAGACGGCCGAACACCCGGGCCTGCTCGGCGCGGACGACTTCGATGTCGCGGGCGCCGGTACGGGCGTCGTGGAGGCCGACCGGCTGCTCGGCTCGGATCGCATCCGCGAGGGCGACACCGTGATCGCCATGGCGGCTTCCGGGCTTCACTCGAACGGGTACTCCCTGGTCCGCCACGTCCTGCTGAACACGGCGGGCCTGGCGCTGGAGTCGGAGGTGGCCGAACTCGGCCGCACCCTCGGCGAGGAGCTGCTGGAGCCGACCAAGATCTACTCGCTGGACTGCCTGGCGCTGACCCGCACGGCCGATGTGCACGCCTTCAGCCACATCACCGGCGGCGGGCTCGCGGCCAACCTGGCCCGGGTGATCCCGGACGATCTGCACGCCGTGGTCGACCGCGCCACCTGGACCCCCGGCGCGATCTTCGACCTGGTCGGCAGGACCGGGAACGTGCAGCGCCTGGAGCTGGAGAAGACGCTGAACATGGGCGTCGGCATGATGGCGATCGTCCCCGAGGAATCCACCGAGGTGGCCCTCGCGACACTGGCCGACCGGGGCGTCGAAGCCTGGGTGGCCGGCGAGATCACCGAGCGTGGCGACAAGGACAGCGGCGCGGAGCTGGTGGGGGACTACGCGAACTGACGCCCCGGTGTGGTGCCCGCGAGACCTGCTCGCGGGTAGCACAGAAGCCGGTCGGTGGCTGTGCCACCGACCGGACTGGTGCTCAGTGCAAGGTCAAGCGCCGCGACGGTGTTGTGAGGGACCCTCGTCCTCGTCATCGTCGTCCTCATAGAGGTCGGCGTAACGGGAGTAAAGGTCGTCCTCGTCCTCGTCATCGTCCTCGAAAGGCTCGCCGTTCGGCGGCTGGTTCGAAGTTGATGCGCCCAGTTCACTGGCCAGACGTGACAGGTCAGTCCCACCGCTGTTGTACTTCAGCTGGCGGGCGACCTTTGTCTGCTTGGCCTTGGCCCGGCCGCGCCCCATGGCTCGACCCCCTCGGTGACGGGGCTCGACGGCCCCAGAGTCTGACACGCGTTCATGATCTGGATCGGACTCTCCGTGGAGAGGCCGGTCCGTAGGGCTTCCACGGTACCTGAGCCCGCGCCCATACGGTACGTCGCCCGCAGCACGCGCGTGTGCACAGAACCTTCGAGGCGCCCTGTCCTCGCTGGTCAGTGGCGATTTTAACCACTTATCGGGGAACGACCCGCCGATGGAAGTGAGAGTTCTCTCTAACCAGCCCTCGGCGGGTACCGCTCATGTGTACGAACTCGGGTGCGCGAAGCCTTTCGGGCGACCGGTTCAGCGCCCGGTGCGGCCCGCGCGCGCCTCGGCCATCCGCTGCTCGGCGATCCGGTCGGCCGCCGCGGCCGGCGGGATCCCGTCTTCCTTCGCACGTGCGAATATTGCCAGCGTGGTGTCGAAGATCCGCGCCGCCTTCGCCCTGCACCGCTCGAAGTCGAAGCCGTGCAGCTCGTCGGCCACCTGGATGACCCCGCCCGCGTTCACCACGTAGTCCGGCGCGTAGAGGATCCCGCGGTCGGCGAGGTCCTTCTCCACACCCGGGTGGGCGAGCTGGTTGTTGGCCGCGCCGCACACCACCTGGGCGGTGAGCACCGGCACGGTCTCGTCGTTCAGGGCACCGCCGAGCGCGCAGGGCGCGTAGATGTCCAGGCCCTCCAGGCGGATCAGCGCATCGGTGTCGGCGACCGCCGTCACGCCTTCGTGCTGGTCGAGGATCCGCCGGACGGCGTCCGGGCGGACATCCGTGATGACGACCTTCGCGCCCTCGTCCAGCAGGTGGCGCACCAGATGGTGGCCGACCTTGCCGACCCCGGCGACACCGACCGTGCGGTCGCGCAGCGAGGGGTCGCCCCACAGGTGCTGGGCGCAGGCGCGCATGCTCTGGTAGACGCCGAAGGCGGTCAGCACCGAGGAGTCGCCGGCCCCGCCGTTCTCCGGGGAGCGGCCGGTGGTCCAGCGGCACGCGCGGGCCACCACGTCCATGTCGGCCACATAGGTGCCGACGTCGCAGGCGGTGACGTAGCGCCCGCCGAGGGAGGCGACCATCCGGCCGTAGGCGAGGAGGAGTTCCTCGGTCTTGTCGCGCTCCGGGTCGCCGATGATCACGGCCTTGCCGCCGCCGTGGTCCAGGCCGGCCATGGCGTTCTTGTACGACATCCCGCGCGCGAGGTTGAGCGCGTCGGCGACGGCCTCGGCCTCGGTGGCGTACGGGTAGAAGCGGGTGCCGCCGAGGGCCGGGCCCAGAGCGGTGGAGTGGAGCGCGATGACGGCCTTGAGGCCGCTGGCGCGGTCCTGGCAGAGCACGACCTGCTCATGACCGCCCTGCTCCGAGTGGAACAGGGTGTGCAGGACATCAGCAGGCGCGCCGGTTACGTCGGTCACTGTGGTGACTCCTGTGTACTAGCGGCGAGTGGGGTCAGCTCCCGTACGGGTGGCGGGTGCTGGTGGCATGAGCGTAGAGCCTGCGTCCGACCGCCGTCCGCGCAGTGTTCAGGATCACTCGCACGGGCTCACCGCACCCCCCTGGCCATGGCACGATGCGCAGTGTTTCCAGCCGGGTCCGATGGGGAGGGAACAGGCGTGCCGAAGGTGTCCTCCGTGATCGTCCCCTACGCCGCCTACCTGCGCGTGTACGAGCCGCTGGGCGCCTTCCCGGAGCCGGAGCGCGGCCACTGGGCGCGCTACGCCCGCCGCCCGGACCGGCCCTCGTACCAGGACGAACTGCGGCGCTCGCTGGCCGACTTGGTGCCGACCCCGCCCATCGCGGTGCCGGTGCGCGAGAGCGGCGACGCCTTCGTGCTGGAGGTCGACGGGGTGGTCTGCGTGTGCCCCTGGCGGACCCGGCTGCGCGGCTGGCAGGCGCTGGAGGAGCTCGGCTCGGAGCTGCCCCCGCCGGTGCTGGACGCGGTGCTGCCGCCGGTGGTGCGCCGGCAGGCGGCCCTGGACTACGAGCGCTGGCTCGGGCGCAATCCCGATGCGCGGCCGTGGATCCGCACGGCGACCTGGCAGGTGCCGGTGAACTGGTTCGTGCTGGTCAGGGACGAGGAGCGGCAGTACGAGAAGGGGACCGCGCAGGCGCCCCCGGTGCTGCGCTACCGCACGCCGATGGTGCAGGCCCGGCGCCGGGTGGCCAGGGCGCTGCGCACCCTGCGGGAGTCCGTGGGGGAGGGGCCGCTGGTCGACGGTCTGCTGGACGTCGGCCGCTGGCTGGAGGAGTTCCACCCGAGGTCGCTGGTGGAGCTGGACTACGGCGGTCTGGTGCATGTGCTGCCGGCCGAGGAGTTGGCGGACGACCACTCGGCGGCGGACGTGGCCGAGGGCGTCGAGGCGCTGCGCCGGGGGGACGAGGCGGCGGCCGGGGAGGCGTACGCGCGGCTCGTGGAGCGGTGGCGTGCGGTGCGGGATCGGCGTTCGGCGAACTGACGTTCAAACAGAATCCGCCAGAACGTGATCCGCGCCACAGCTGAGACGGTGCCCAACGGCGTACGGTCAAGCGCGTTTCACCCAACTGACGGGGCGTCGGCCCCGATCCGGGCGTTTGCGTCAAGGACGCCCGAAAGGTGATGGACTGCACGTACGGGGCCCTTGCGCCTCTTCCCCCTCCTCATGCCAAAATAGGACAAGGAGTCCGGGGAGGGTTCCTTCCGTCCAAGTGTGGTGCACTATGGGCGGAATCTCTGCATTGCACGCTTTGGGGGGTCTGGTGCCTCCTGATCGCCCTGTGACTGATCGTCACTGTGGCGTGACTGTCCGCTATGGCATGGTCCATCGGCTTCCGTCGCTGATGAACACCTGGGAGGGCAATTCCATCGGTTTGGCCGACCGGGCTGGACGGATGGTGTAGTTGTAGTGCCGAGGACAAGCCGTTCGTCCTATAACCGACTCGACTCGCGTCCGCCATTTCGGGCAACGCGGGTCAAGGTGCAGAATTTAGAGGAAAGAACCGAGAAGGTTCGGTTCTCCCGAGGAGGCCGCTCATGACCGCTCGCACCCCTGATGCCGAGCCGCTGCTGACCCCGGCTGAGGTCGCCACCATGTTCCGCGTCGACCCCAAGACGGTCACGCGGTGGGCGAAGGCCGGCAAGCTCACGTCGATCCGCACGCTCGGCGGGCACCGCCGTTACCGCGAGGCTGAGGTTCGCGCTCTGCTCGCGGGCATCCCGCAGCAGCGCAGCGAGGCCTGACCGAGCAGCGGAACAACTGAATACAGGGCGAAACGGCAGGCCCCCCAACCTGCCGAGGCGCCCGAAACCCTAGCTTCAAGCGACGCGGGACCTGCCCCAACGGGCCCCACGCCCAAGCCGAAAAGAACGTTGTAGGCAAGCGACACAGGGTGCGTCGTCGATCGCGCTGGACTCCGCCGGGTCCAGCGCGATCTGTTTTGTGTGCTGGTCGGGGGCGGCGCGGGGGGGTCGGTGAGGGTGTCGAGGGTGCACTTCGGTATGGAGTGCAATTGCACATATTAAATTGACCCGTTGTAGGAGGGGTGTAAGTTGCACGGTTCTGAAAACTCATGCAGTGACACCCGTCACACGCCGGGCCGCTTGTTGCCCCGGGCGTCCGTGCGCTAGTGGAATCATCGGTTCCACTGTCCCCTGTGTGCACGGGAGTTGAGGCTTCCGTCGGTCACGCGGTGCGGGACCGTCGGCGGTGCCGGGTGGGATGCCGGTGCGGTGAGGTGGCTGTCCCTGTCCCCATGTCCCTCTGGGTATCGAGTGAAGCGGGCACAGTCAAGGCCGCGCGACGGCATGGAAGCGTCCGTAAGCGTCCAGAGGAAGCCGGGTGGGCTTCTGATCGGGTTTGCCGACTTTCGTTGCCCTCAGGGGCCGTCAGGCGGCGCCGTGCGGGTACGACTTCCACTGCGGGGTGGGGACATGAGTGAGGCCCGCGATCCTCAAGGGATGCGGGCCTCACTCTTACTGCGGTCCTGACGGGATTTGAACCCGCGGCCTCCACCTTGACAGGGTGGCGAGCACTCCAAGCTGCTCCACAGGACCAGGTTTCGCGGCACTTGGCGTGTTGCTTTGTGCTGCGAGATGAGACTGTACAGGAGGTGAGCCCGCCAGGTCGAACTCACCCCCTGTGAGCGGTCGGTTACGGTGCGGCCGCGTCGATCGCCTTCACGATCCGCTTGTCGGAGATCGGGTACGCCGTGCCCAGCGCGTGCGCGAAATAGCTGACCCGCAGCTCCTCCAGCATCCAGCGGATGTCCAGGACCTGCCGCGGAACGGGCCGCCCCTGCGGCAGCTGCTCCAGCAGCCAGGCGTACTCGTCCCGCATCTCGTGGACCTTCTCCATGCGCGTGGTGTCCCGCTGCACGTTCGCCGGCATCTGCTGGAGCCGTCGGTCCGCCGCCACCAGGTACCGCATCAGATCCGGCAGCCGCCGTATCCCCGCCCAGGTGACGAACCCGGGCTTCACCAGCGCGTCCAGCTGCTTGCGGACGTCTGTGAGGTTCGCGAGCAGCGCGGGGCTGCGTACGGCCTTCAGACGCCGCTCACAGGCCCCCCACGCGGCCAGCACCTGCTGCACCTGGCCGACCGTGCGCACCGTGGTGTCCACGATCTCGGCGCGCACCTTGTCGTACAGCTTCCGGTACGACTCCTCGTCCCACGCCGGCCCGCCGAAGTCCGCGATCAGCTTGTCCGCGGCGGCCATCGCGCAGTCGTCGAACAGGGCCTGGATGGATCCGTGCGGATTGGCGGACAGCCCGAGCTTCTGCTGGTTGCTGAGCTTCTCGGACGCGAACTTGGCCGGGTTCACCGGGATGTTGCGCAGGATCAGCCGCCGGGTGCCCTTCCACATGGCCTCCGCCTGCTCGGCTTCCGTGTCGAAGAGCCGTACGGAGACCGTGTCGCCGTCGTCCACCAGCGCCGGGTACGCCTTCACCGGCTGTCCGGCCCGGCGCGTCTCGAAGACCCGGCTCAGCGTGCCGATCGTCCAGTCGGTCAGCCCCGCGCGCTCCAGCGCGGGGCCGCCCTCGCGGGACGCGGTCGCCGCCGCGGCCTGGGAGAGCGCCTTGCGCGCCTTCGGCTTCAGGCTGAGCTTGAGCGCCTCCAGGTCCTTGTCCTCGGCCAGCTTGCGGCGCCGCTCGTCGACGATCCGGAACGTGATCCGAAGATGCTCGGGGACCTTGGCCCAGTCGAAGTCCTCCGCCTCGAACGGCACCCCGACCATGCGCTTGAGCTCCCGCGCCATCGTCACGGTCAGCGGCTCCTGGAGGGGCACCGCCCGCTCCAGGAACGCCTTGGCGTAGTTCGGCGCGGGCACGTAGTTGCGCCGGATCGGCTTGGGCAGGGACCGGATCAGCTCCGTGACGACCTCTTCCCGCAGACCCGGGATCTGCCAGTCGAAGCCCTCGTCGGTGACCTGGTTGAGGACCTGGAGCGGGATGTGCACGGTCACCCCGTCCGCGTCCGCGCCCGGCTCGAACTGGTAGGTGACCCGGAACTTCAGGGCCCCCTGCCGCCAGCTGTCCGGATAGTCGTCCTTGGTGACCGCCTCCGCGGACTCGCGGATCAGCATCTCCCGCTCGAAGTCCAGGAAGTCCGGCTGCTCGTGCCGCTTCCGCTTCCACCAGGAGTCGAAGTGCGCGCCGGAGACGACGTGTTCGGGCACCCGCTGCTCGTAGAAGTCGAACAGCGTCTCGTCGTCCACCACGATGTCCCGGCGCCGCGCCCGGTGCTCCAGCTCCTCGACCTCGCTGAGGAGCTTGCGGTTGTCGGCGTAGAACTTGTGGTGGGTGCGCCAGTCGCCTTCCACCAGCGCGTTGCGGATGAACAGTTCGCGGGAGACCTCGGGGTCGATCCGGCCGTAGTTCACCTTGCGCTGGGCGACGATCGGCACGCCGTACAGCGTGACCTTCTCGTACGCCATCACGGCCGCCTGGTCCTTCTCCCAGTGCGGTTCGCTGTACGTGCGCTTCAGCAGGTGCCCGGCGATCGGCTCGACCCACTCGGGCTCGATCTTCGCGTTGACCCGCGCCCACAGCCGGCTGGTCTCCACCAGCTCGGCCGACATCACGAACTTGGGCTGCTTCTTGAACAGCGCCGAGCCCGGGAAGATCGCGAACTTGGCGTTGCGGGCGCCCAGATACTCGTTCTTGTTGCCCTCCCGTACGTCCTTCATCCCGACGTGGGAGAGGAGTCCGGCGAGCAGGGAGACATGGACGCGGTCGGCGGGAGCGTCGTCCTCGGCGAGGTGGATGCCCATCTGCTTGGCCACGGTCCGCAGCTGGGTGTAGATGTCCTGCCACTCGCGGATGCGCAGGAAGTTCAGGTACTCCTGCTTGCACATCCGCCGGAACGAGCTGGAGCCGCGCTCCTTCTGCTGCTCGCGGACGTACCGCCACAGATTGAGGTAGGCGAGGAAGTCGCTGGTCTCGTCCTTGAAGCGGGCGTGCTGCTGGTCGGCCTGCGCCTGCTTGTCGGCGGGGCGTTCGCGCGGATCCTGGATGGACAGGGCGGAGGCGATGACCATGACCTCGCGGACACAGCCGTTGCGGTCGGCCTCCAGCACCATCCGGGCGAGCCGCGGGTCCACCGGCAGCTGGGCCAGCTTGCGGCCGGTGTCGGTGAGCCGCTTGCGGGGGTCCTTCTCCGCGGGGTCGATCGCGCCCAGTTCCTGGAGCAGCTGCACGCCGTCGCGGATGTTGCGGTGGTCCGGCGGGTCGATGAAGGGGAACTTCTCGATGTCGCCGAGGCCGGCCGCGGTCATCTGGAGGATGACGGAGGCCAGGTTGGTGCGCAGGATCTCCGCGTCGGTGAACTCCGGCCGGGCGAGGAAGTCGTCCTCGCTGTACAGCCGGACGCAGATGCCGTCGGAGGTACGGCCGCAGCGGCCCTTGCGCTGGTTGGCGCTGGCCTGCGAGACCGGCTCGATGGGCAGCCGCTGGACCTTGGTGCGGTGGCTGTAGCGGCTGATCCGGGCGAAGCCGGGGTCGATGACGTACTTGATGCCCGGGACGGTCAGCGAGGTCTCGGCGACGTTCGTGGCCAGCACGATCCGGCGTCCGGTGTGCTGCTGGAAGACCCGGTGCTGCTCGGCGTGCGACAGCCGGGCGTAGAGGGGCAGCACCTCGGTACGCTGCCCATCAGCGCCTCCGGCGCGGGTGTACTTCTTCTCCAGCGCGTCCGCCGTGTCGCGGATCTCCCGCTCACCGGAGAGGAAGACGAGGATGTCGCCCTCGCCCTCGGCCTGGAGCTCCTCGACCGCGTCGCAGATCGCGGTGATCTGGTCGCGGTCGGCGTCCTCGGACTCCGCTTCCAGGAGCGGCCGGTAGCGCACCTCCACGGGGTACGTCCGCCCGCTGACCTCGACGATCGGGGCGTCCCCGAAGTGCCGGGAGAAGCGCTCGGGGTCGATGGTCGCCGAGGTGATGACGACCTTGAGGTCCGGCCGCTTGGGCAGCAGCTGGGCGAGGTAGCCGAGCAGGAAGTCGATGTTGAGGGACCGCTCGTGGGCCTCGTCGATGATGATCGTGTCGTAGGCGCGCAGCTCGCGGTCGGTCTGGATCTCGGCGAGCAGGATGCCGTCCGTCATCAGCTTCACGAAGGTGGCGTCCGGGTTCACCTGGTCGGTGAAACGCACCTTCCAGCCGACGGCCTCGCCGAGCGGGGTGCGCAGCTCATCGGCGACGCGCTCGGCGACGGTACGGGCGGCGATCCGGCGGGGCTGGGTGTGCCCGATCATGCCGCGCACACCGCGGCCCAGTTCGAGACAGATCTTGGGGATCTGCGTCGTCTTACCGGAACCGGTCTCACCGGCGACGATGACGACCTGGTGATCGCGGATGGCCGCCGCGATCTCGTCCTTCTTCTGGCTGACGGGCAGCTGTTCGGGATAGGTGACGGCCGGCACGCGGGCGCGCCGCTCGGCCATCCGGCCCGCCGCCTTGTCGAGCTCGCCCTCGATCTCGGCGAACACGGCGTCACGGGCTTCGGGCTTACGGATCTTGCGCGCGCCCTCGAGCCGCCGTCCGAGCCGGTGCGCGTCACGCAGCGACAACTCGGTCAGACGGGCGGCGAGGGAGCCGAGGGCGGGGGCTGGATGCGTAGACATACGCGATCCAGGATCTCACCTCGGCCGAAACCCGGTCGACTGATTTGCCGCCGGTGCCGGGCCGCGCCCGGCGATCGACAGGCACCCCCCACGGCGAGATGCCAAAGTTCCCCTATGTCCGATTCGCGTATGTCCGATTCGCGCTGGACGACGTTCAAGCGGTCCCCCTTCCTCCCCGCCACCGTCCTGCTCCTCCTCATCTCCGCCGCCGCAGGTCTCTTCGCGGGCTCCTACACGTACGCCATGGCGAATCCGACCCCGCACAGCATCCCGGCCGCCGTCACCGGCCCCTACGACCGGCCACCGGCCCGCGCCTTCATCGCGGGCATGGAGCACGCCCTGTCGGCCTCGCTGAAGCTGCACCCGTACCCGGACCGGGCCGCGGCCGTACGCGCCGTGAACCAGCAGCGCGTCTTCGCGGTGGTCGGCGCGCCCGCGGGCAGCGGCCCGGTCCGGATGGACGTGTCCGCGGCCTCCGGGGCGACCGTCGCGCAGGTCCTCGGGGAGTCCGCGGCCGACGTGGGCCGGGCCACCGGGACCTCCGTCGCGCTGCACGATCTCAAGCCGCTCCAGAAGGGCGATCCGCGAGGACTGGCGATCTTCTACATCTCCCTCGCCGCCGTGGTGATCGGGTTCATCGGCGCGATCCAGCTCAGCGTGCACGCGAAGGCGCTGAACCCGCTGGAGCGCATCGCCTTCACCGTCGGCTACGCCCTGCTCGGCGGGTTCACGATCGCGGCGGTGGTGGACTGGTGGCTGGGCGCGCTGCGGCTGCCGTTCGTGGAGTCCTGGCTGATCCTCGCCCTGACGATGTTCACGTCCGGCATGGTCTTCACGATGTTCAACACGATGTTCGGGCGCTGGGCCATGCTGCCGACCTGGGGCCTGATGGTGCTGCTCGGCAACCCCTCGTCCGGTGGCGCCGTCTCCTGGCCCCTGCTGCCGTCCGCGCTCGGCACCGTCGGCCGCTGGCTGCCGCCGGGCGCCTCGGTGAACGCCCAGCACACCGCGGTCTACTTCCGGGGCGACCAGCACGCCTTCCCGTTCCTGGTGCTGGCGGGCTGGTCCCTCCTGGCCTGCGCGATCTTCCTGATCTGGCGCCACCGCCACCCGGGCGGCCGCTCGACGGGCCCGGCCCAGGAGGTCGGCGCCTGAAAGGCCGGTACCGAGAAGGCCGGTGCCTAGGAAGTCGGCGCCTAGGAGGTCGGCGCCTAGGAGGTCGGCGCGGGCGTCGCGGGGGCGGGTATCGCGTCGGTGCCGGAGGGGGCCGCGGGGGCCGCGGGAGCCGGCGCGGGCGGCTGCGGCTGGGTCGGTCCGCCGGCCAGGGTCATGGACCGCGCGGTGTTGGAGACGGCCTTGATGCCCAGATAGGCGGTGGTCATGCTGCTGACCGCGGTGAAGGCGGCGGTGAGGATGCCGACGATCACCGAGGTGTCGCCCTTCAGCCGCCAGACCCCGACGACCGCCACCGCGACGATCGCGACATTGCTGACCGTCACCGCCAGCAGGCCGAACTTCGCCTTGTCCTTCTCGAGCTCGATCTCGGTACCGCTCATTGGTCCCCCCGACCCGGCTGGAGCGCGATGCCCTCACACGACGAAGGCCCCGTTCGTCGAACGGGGCCTTCGGGTGGTGGCTGGGGCCGGGGTCGAACCGGCGACCTATCGCTTTTCAGGCGATCGCTCGTACCAACTGAGCTACCCAGCCACGAGGTTTCACGTGAAACCTCAGCGGTCCTGACGGGATTTGAACCCGCGGCCTCCACCTTGACAGGGTGGCGAGCACTCCAAACTGCTCCACAGGACCAAGCTGTTTGTGTGCAACAGTGTCGCACACGGACTTGCGTGCCCCCAACGGGATTCGAACCCGTGCTACCGCCTTGAAAGGGCGGCGTCCTAGGCCGCTAGACGATGAGGGCTATCGGCCCGCCTGGGCGCTTCTCAGCGCGTCGGGGACGTGAGAAGCATATGGGATGGCGAGGGGGATCGCCAAAACGGTTTACGGGCGACGGGCGGAGCCCCCGTTCCCGGCGGGTGAGGGAGCGGTCGACGGGGGTGTCGCGCCGGGCCGGTTGTCGTCCGCCAGATGGCGGCTGACCTCGGCCGTCGTCAGTCCGAGGCCGCCCAGCTGGATCGCGTCCCACGCCTGGAGCCGATGGCTGTCGCGGTCGAAATAGAGCACCGACGCCTCGATCGGCGCGGGGTACTTCCCCTCCACCGCGCGCAGCCCACTGCCCCCGGTGGAGCCCTCCATCCGCAGCCGCGTCCCGTACGGCAGCTTCTCGTCCCCCTCGTGATGCAGATGCCCGCACAGCACCAGCGGCACCTCCCCGTCCGTCTCCCGCGCCGCCACCGGCTCGTGCGCGATCGCCACGTCCACCGGTGTCCCCGCCGCCCGCTGGGAGCGCAGCGCGCTGTCCAGCCGGTCGCCCGCCAGCCGCTCGGCGGCGTCACCGCCCGGCACCACCGCCCGGTCCGGGGTGAACTGCGGATCGCCGATGCCCGCGAAGCGCAGCCCGCCCACCGTCCGCGCCCGCCCGTCGTCCAGCACCCGGACGTTCTTCATGTGCTCCAGATAGCGCTGGGTGGTCCGGGAGTCGTGGTTGCCCCGCACCCAGACGTACGGCACGCCCAGCCCGGCGATCGGGTCCAGGAAGCTGTTCTCCGCCGCCGTGCCGTGGTCCATCGTGTCGCCTGAGTCCACGATCACGTTCACCTTGTACTGCTTCACCAGCGAGGCGATGATCTTCCAGCTCGCCGGGTTCAGATGGATGTCCGAGACGTGCAGGACCCGGATGGTGGAGGGGTCCGGCTGGTAGGCAGGCAGCGTGGACGTGACGTCGTACAGCTTGGTCACGTTCGTCACCAGGCGGGCCAGCTCCTGCTGGTAGACGTCGAAGTCGCTGACGATGCTGCGCGCGTTGCCGATCACCGAGGGCGCGGAGGACAGCAGTCCGGAGAACCTCGGCTCCAGTACCGACTTGGGGTTCCAGGTGGCGTACGCGCAGACGCCCGAGGCGGCCAGCAGCGCGAGGGCGAGTCCGCCGGCCGTGAGCGCGCGGCCCGGGCGCCGGTAGACCGCGAAGCCGAGGGCGCCCGCGCCGACCAGCACGGCGACGCCGGAGCGCACGGCGAGGTCGAGGGTGCCGTGCTCCACGTCGTGGACCACCTCGTCCTGGAGGCCGGAGATCCGGTCCGGGTGGTTCACCAGTTCCTGGGAGCGCAGCGGGTCCAGCTGGTCGACGTTGACGTCCAGGCGGACCGGCGCGACATGGCTGTCCAGGGTGAGCGCGCCCAGCGGGGACACATTGATCTTGGTGCCGCCGGTCAGCGAGGGGCGCAGCGCCATCGTGGTGTTCATCGGGCCGACCGGTGTGCGCACATTGCCGACGACCAGCAGCCCCAGCCAGGCGCCGACCAGCACGACCGCGGTGAGGCCCAGCGCGCCGAGCCACGGCCGGGGGCGGGCGGCGAGCTCCAGTTCGGGGAGCGGCCGGGGACGGGAACCGGGACGGGGGCGGCGGAAGAGGGCGGCGGCGAGGTTCGGCATGCGGTGCAGGGCGGCGAGGGGGGCGCGGACCATTGGTGCCGTATGCCCATGCGCGGGCGGGGGTATGCGGCGCTCGCCCGCTCCCGCGCGGGCCGGCCGGCCGCTCCCGTACGGCCCTGCCGTGCCCGACAATGGCCCTGTGCTGGAGATGACGCGCGAGGAGTTCGAGGAACTGGTGGCCGAGGCGCTCGACCGGATCCCGCCGGAGCTGACGCGGCTCATGGACAACGTGGCGGTGTTCGTGGAGGACGAACCGCCCGCCGCCGATCCCGATCTGCTCGGCCTGTACGAGGGCACCCCGCTGACCGAGCGGGGCGAGTGGTACGCCGGTGTGCTGCCGGACCGGATCACGGTCTACCGGGGGCCGACGCTGCGCATGTGCGACTCGCGCGAGGACGTCGTGGCGGAGACCGAGGTGACCGTGGTGCACGAGATCGCCCATCACTTCGGCATCGACGACGCCCGGCTGCACGCGCTCGGCTACGGGTGACGGAGCGTCAAGGCGGCCGCGGGGGACGCGGGCGCGGCCGCAGGAGCCGTACGGGCCGGGTGGCTTGATGCGTACGCGGCGCGTGTCCTCCTGCGGGCGACGGGAGTTGGACAGGTTGACCCCGTTCCCTGTCCCCGGAGGTGGCCGCCGTGCGCCCCTTGCCCGTACCCGTACGTCTGGTCGTCGCGGCACTGGCCGTCTCCGCCGCCACCGGCTGTGTGAACGTGGGTGACGCCGCCGGCCGGGCCACGCCCTCGCACTCAGCGGGGCGGCACGGCGGCGGCGGAGCGGCGGGCGCCGGACCCCGCCCCCGCCCGCGCAGCAGCCGACCCCCGGGCCGACCACCGCGCCGCCCCCGCCCCCGCCGACCACCCCGCCGCCGCCCGACACCGAGCCCCCTTCGGCCGAACCCTCCTCCTCGGCGCACGAGGACCCCGGCCCCCAGCTGGTGCAACGCGAACCGGCACCCGCGGCGGGTGTCCCGATGTGACCGGACGCACCCTCCGAAGCGGCCCATCGGTTTGCCTTCAGGGGTGGGGGGTGCGTATGGTGGTAGATCGTTTGATCCCATTTGCCCGGCGCCACTGCAGAGCGCGCCGTGTGGCGCGTACTCTCCCTTGCCGTGGCGGACCGCATTGAGGCGGTCGTGTGCGAATCACGGAGTTGACGGGCGCGTGCCGAAGAGACTCCGGAAGGTTTCGCATTCGCATGTCCGTGTCCAGTTTTGACCAGATCGTCGTGCCCGAAAACGAGAACGTGAACGAACTCGTGGACGAGACGACCGAGGCCACTGAGACCCAGGCCCCCGAGGCCCCCCAGACCCCCCAGATCACCTTTGCCGACCTCGGCCTCCCCGAGGGCGTCGTGCGCAAGCTCGCGCAGAACGGCGTGACGTCCCCCTTCCCGATCCAGGCCGCGACCATCCCGGACGCCCTGCTGGGCAAGGACATCCTCGGCCGTGGCCGCACCGGCTCCGGCAAGACCCTCTCCTTCGGTCTGCCGACGCTGGCCCAGCTGGCCGGCGGCCGCACCGAGAAGAAGCGCCCCCGCGCGGTCATCCTCACCCCCACCCGTGAGCTGGCCATGCAGGTCGCGGACGCCCTCCAGCCGTACGGCGACGTCGTCGGCCTGAAGATGAAGGTCGTCTGCGGCGGTACGTCCATGGGCAACCAGATCTACGCCCTGGAGCGCGGCGTCGACATCCTCGTCGCCACCCCGGGCCGGCTGCGCGACATCATCAACCGCGGCGCCTGCTCGCTCGAGGACGTCCAGATCACCGTCCTGGACGAGGCCGACCAGATGTCCGACCTGGGCTTCCTGCCCGAGGTCACCGAGCTGCTCGACCAGGTCCCGGCCGGCGGTCAGCGCATGCTCTTCTCCGCCACGATGGAGAACGAGATCCAGACCCTCGTCGACCGCTACCTGAAGAACCCCGTCTCCCACGAGGTGGACGCGGCCCAGGGCGCGGTGACGACCATGTCCCACCACATCCTCATCGTGAAGCCCAAGGACAAGGCGCCGGTCACCGCCGCGATCGCCTCCCGCAAGGGCCGCACGATCATCTTCGTCCGCACCCAGCTGGGCGCCGACCGCGTCGCCGAGCAGCTGCGCGACGCGGGCGTGAAGGCCGACGCGCTGCACGGCGGCATGACCCAGGGCGCGCGCACCCGCACCCTGGCGGACTTCAAGGACGGCTACGTCAACGTCCTGGTCGCCACCGACGTCGCCGCCCGCGGCATCCACGTCGACGGCATCGACCTGGTCCTCAACGTGGACCCGGCCGGCGACCACAAGGACTACCTGCACCGTGCGGGCCGTACCGCGCGTGCGGGCCGTACCGGCACCGTCGTCTCCCTGTCGCTGCCGCACCAGCGCCGCCAGATCTTCCGTCTGATGGAGGACGCCGGCGTCGACGCGGGCCGCCACATCATCCAGGGCGGCGCCGCCTTCGAGCCGGAGGTCGCCGAGATCACCGGCGCCCGGTCCATGACCGAGGTGCAGGCCGAGTCCGCCGGCAACGCCGCGCAGCAGGCCGAGCGCGAGGTCGGCCAGCTGACCAAGCAGCTGGAGCGTGCCCAGCGCCGCGCCACGGAGCTGCGCGAGGAGGCCGACCGCCTGGTGGCCCGGGTCGCCCGCGAGCGCGGTGAGGACCCGGAGACCGCGGTGGCCGAGGCGCAGGCCTCCGCCGCCGAGGAGCTGGCGGCCGAGGAGCCCGTCGCCCGGGAGACCGAGCGCGAGGAGCGTCCGGCGGCTTCGGCGGCGCCCGAGCGCCGCGACGACCGTCGTCCGTTCGACCGTGACCGCCGTGACGACCGCGGTGGCCGCGGCTTCGAGCGCCGTGACGACCGTGGTGGCCGTTCCTTCGAGCGTCGTGACGACCGTGGCGGTTTCCGCCGTGACGACCGCGGTGACCGCCGTGACGACCGTGGTGGCCGTTCCTTCGAGCGCCGCGACGACCGTCGTCCGTTCGACCGTGACCGCCGTGACGACCGTGGCGGCCGCTCCTTCGAGCGCCGTGACGACCGCCGCGACGACCGTCGTGACGACCGTGGTGGCCGTTCCTTCGAGCGTCGTGACGACCGTGGCGGTTTCCGCCGTGACGACCGCGGCGAGCGCCGTGACGACCGCGGTGGCCGTTCCTTCGAGCGCCGCGACGACCGCGGTGGCGACCGCGGCGGCTTCCGCCGGGACGACCGCGGTGGCCACCGGGGCAGCGACCGCCCGTTCAACCGCGACCGTCGTGACGACCGTCCGGGCTTCCGCTCCGGCGGCCACGAGCGCCCCTACGGCCGTCGTGACGACCACCGCGGCACCGGCGGCTCCACCGGTTCCTCCTTCGGCCGCCGCGACGACAAGCCGCGCTGGAAGCGCAACGGCTGACGGATCGCCGTAGCACCGCGAAGGGCCCGCACGACCTACGTCGTGCGGGCCCTTCCGCGTACCGCCCCCGAGTGACGCATGTCACGCCCGTGACAGGGGAATTGCTGGGGGCATGACAGAAGACGCGACAGACGACGTGACAGGTGACGCGACAGGCGACGCGACAGCGGGTGTGCCGTCGGACGAGGAACGGCTGGCCCAGCTCGGCTACACGCAGGTCCTCGCCCGCCGTATGTCGGCGTTCGCCAACTACGCGGTGTCCTTCACGATCATCTCGGTCCTGTCGGGCTGTCTGACCCTCTACTCCTTCGGCATGACCACGGGCGGCCCCGCCGTGATCACCTGGGGCTGGGTCGCGGTCGGCCTGATGACGCTGCTCGTGGGGCTGTCGATGGCCGAGATCTGCTCGGCCTACCCGACCTCGGCCGGACTGTACTTCTGGGCCCACCGGCTGGCGCCGCCCCGCTCGGCGGCCGCGTGGGCGTGGTTCACGGGCTGGTTCAACGTGCTGGGCCAGGTCGCGGTCACCGCGGGCATCGACTTCGGCGCGGCGTCCTTCCTCGGCGCGTATCTGAACCTCCAGTTCGGCTTCGAGGTCACGCGCGTGCGCACGGTCCTGCTCTTCGCCGCGATCCTGCTGCTGCACGGCCTGCTGAACACCTTCGGGGTGCGGATCGTCGCCTTCCTGAACAGCGTGAGCGTGTGGTGGCACGTGCTCGGGGTGGCGGTCATCGTCGGCGCGCTGGCCGTCGTACCCGACCACCACCGCTCGACGTCCTTCGTCTTCACCCACTTCGTCAACCAGACGGGCTGGGGCAGCGGTGTCTACGTCGTGCTGCTCGGCCTCCTGATGGCCCAGTACACCTTCACCGGCTACGACGCCTCCGCCCATATGACCGAGGAGACGCATGACGCGGCCACGGCGGGCCCGAAGGGCATCGTGCGCTCCATCTGGACGTCCTGGATCGCGGGGTTCGTCCTGCTGCTCGGCTTCACCTACGCCATCCAGTCGTACGGCGAGGAGCTGGCCTCCCCGACCGGCGCGCCGCCGGCCCAGATCCTCCTGGACGCGCTCGGCGCCACCTCCGGCAAGCTGCTGCTCCTGGTGGTGATCGGCGCCCAGCTCTTCTGCGGCATGGCCTCCGTGACCGCCAACAGCCGCATGATCTACGCCTTCTCGCGCGACGGCGCGCTGCCCTTCTCCCGGCTCTGGCACACGGTGAGCCCGCGCACCCGCACCCCTGTCGCGGCGGTCTGGCTGGCCGCGCTCGCGGCGCTGGTGCTCGGCCTGCCCTACCTGATCAACTCGACGGCGTACGCGGCGGTGACGTCCATCGCGGTGATCGGCCTCTACCTCGCCTACGTCGTCCCGACCTTCCTGCGGGTCCGCAAGGGCGCGGAGTTCCAGCGGGGTCCCTGGCACCTGGGCCGCTGGTCGGGCGTGATCGGGGTGATCTCGGTCCTGTGGGTGCTGGCGATCACGATCCTCTTCATGCTCCCCCAGGTCTCCCCCGTCACCTGGAAGACCTTCAACTACGCCCCGGTCGCCGTGCTGGTCGTCCTGGGCTTCGCCGCCACCTGGTGGCTCGTCTCCGCCCGCCACTGGTTCCTCGACCCCGCCCGCCCCCGCACCCCCGCCTCCGCCCCCGTCAAAAACTAGCCATCCCACCCCCCGACGCGGCCGGGTCCCCCTACCCGATCGGAGACCCGGCCTCCTCCGGCTATGCTCGGACAGGCAACATCGCCTGGGCCCTTAGCTCAATTGGCAGAGCAGTGGACTTTTAATCCATTGGTTGTGGGTTCGAGTCCCACAGGGCCTACGGAATCGCCCCCAGCTCAGAGGTAGTTCGAGCTGGGGGCGTCAGCCGTTTTCAGGGGGTTCGGTGATGATTCTGCTGCTGTCCGGGAGCCTGCGGGCCGGTTCCACCAATGAGGCGCTGCTGCGGACGGCGCGGGAGGTCGCGGTGGAGACGGGGACGCGGGCCCTCGTGTACGACGGGCTGGGACGGCTTCCGCACTTCAACCCCGATGACGACCGGGAACCGCTGCCGGCGGCCGTGGCCGGGATGCGGGCCGCGCTCGACGCGGCGGACGCGGTGCTGATCTGCACGCCGGAGTACGCCGGGACCCTGCCGGGCGCGTTCAAGAACCTGCTGGACTGGACGGTCGGCGGCACCGAGATCTGCGGCAAGCCGGTCGCCTGGGTCAATGTGGCGGCGCCGGGCCGGGGAGAGGGCGCGGAGGCCACCTTGCGGACGGTGCTCGGGTACACCGGGGCGGCCGTGGTGGAGGCGGCCTGTGTGCGGGTGCCGGTGGGGCACGGCGATGTGGGGGAGGACGGGGTCGTCGCCGACCCGGAGATCCGCCGGCGGGTCGGGGACGCGCTGCGGCTGCTGGTGGCGGCCGGTGCGGGGGAGGCGTGACGCCGGATTCCGCGCGGGTGCTGAATCTGTGGCGGCGGCAGCTGGGGGAGGTGCCCGAGTGGGTCTGGGAGCGTGCCGGGCTCCAGGTGCTCGTCCTCGCGGACAACGGGCTCACCGCGCTGCCGGGCGCCGTCGGACGGCTGCGGGCCCTGCGGACCCTGGACCTCGGGCACAACCGGTTCACCTCGGTGCCCCCGGAGATCGGGGAGCTGACCGGGCTCGACGGCTTCCTCTACCTGCACGACAACGCGCTCGGCGAACTTCCCGAGGAGCTGGGGAACCTGACGCGGCTGCGGTACCTGAACGTCGGGGAGAACGCGCTCACGGCCCTGCCCGGGACCATCGGACGGATGTCCGGGCTCGTCGAACTGCGGGCGCAGCACAACCGGTTGACCGCGCTGCCCGCTGCCGTCGGAGACCTCGGCGGCCTTCGCGAGCTCTGGCTGCGGGGCAATGAGCTGGCGGGCCTGCCCGCGTCCATGGGCGCGCTGACGGAGCTGCGCCACCTCGATCTGCGGGAGAACGCGCTGCCCGAGCTGCCGCCCTGTCTCGCCGCCTTGCCCCTGCTGCGGCAGCTGGACGTGCGCGGCAACCGGCTCACCCGGCTGCCCGACTGGATCGTGGACCTGCCAGCCCTGGAGAAGCTGGACCTGCGCTGGAACGACTGCCCCCGGGACTCTCCCCTGACGGCGGAGCTGGAGCGGCGGGGCTGCGTCGTCCTGCTGTGACGTGACCGCGCCCGCCGGTGTTCCCGGCGGGCCGGCGTACTCACCTCACGTCGTACGACCCCTGCGCCTTGGGAGTGCGGCGGCTGTGCGCGGCATGCCGGGGGCGGGCCACCTTGGAGGAGACCTGGCCGACGATCTCCCAGAAACACACCAGGGCGGTGATCGGCGGAATTCCGAAGATGATCAGGGAAAGCGGGGAATGCGCCGCATGGCAGACGCACAGGGCGACCGCCATCGTGGAGGCGCCCAGCAGAACTCCCCACGATCTCCTGGCACTTCGGCTTTGAACCGTCGCCCGCAGAATGGACAGCGCCGCCACGAGCCAGGGCCCGTACACCGTCAACGGCCACCACTGCGCGAGGCGCATCGGCAGTACGGAGGAAGCGGTGGCGCGGAGTTGTGCGTAGGAATAGGAGAAGGACCAGCCCAGCATGCACAGCGCGCACACCGAGATGGTGGCGATCAGCAGCGTGACGGGCGCACCGCGCTGATTGTCGCGCAGCAATCCGGGCTCGGTACGGATGCGCCGACGGTTTCTCCGGTGGCTGGACCTGCCGTGCGGCGGGGCCGGGTCGGGATTCGCGGCGGACGCCCCGGACAGCATCTGGGCCAGCTCTTCGACCGGGTCCCATTGCATCTCGAGCGTGCTGAACTCATAGTCACACAAAACGTCTTCATCGTGAATCCTGTCCATGGGCTGACTCCTAGAGCCTCACCATCGCCCGCAGGTACTCACTCTCCAGCTGGCGGATTCTCTTCAAGAAATCGTCGAGAAGATCTGAACAGCCGTCGGTGAACACCTCGCCTTCCCTGCTTTCCAGCCGGAATGTGACCGGCGAGTGGAGATTCAGCGCTGTGCGTCTCTCAGTGCGTGCCACGGTCAGCTAACGAGCCTCTCGGGAGATGGGGGTGTGGGGCATTCGGGTGCTTCTGTAGCTCGAAAGCGGGGTCCGGCGGTCCTATGACAGCAACTGGCGAAAATACGAATGCCGTTTCCGCGGGCCCGGGAACGCGGTGACGTCCCGCCGGGCGGCCCGTACGGTGGGCGGGAACCGGGGAGGAGTACGAGGGTGACGTCGAGCGAGTCGCGCGGGAGCGGGACGTGCCGGTGCTCGGGTCCTGGCTGGAGCTGCGGGTGCAGCGCAATCCCGGCGCGGCCTTCGGCATGGGCGGCGCCACGACCATCGTGTTCACCCTGATCGCGCTCGCCGTGGCCGCCGTCATCGTGCGGGTGTCGCGGCGGCTGACCAGCACCCCCTGGGCGATCGCCCTCGGCCTGCTGCTGGGCGGCGTCATGAACCTCGCCGACTGGGCGATCACCTGCGGCGGCGTGCTGATCGTCGCCCTGTCCTGCGCCGGGCACGAACCGGGCGACGCGCGCCGTCCCCGGGAGCGGACCGGCTGACGCGGGGCCGCACACTGGAGCCGATGAGCACCGAGCGAGCCCACCCCGAGTCCGCGCCGTACCCGTACGTGCTGCTGTCCGCCGCCGTCTCCCTCGACGGCTGCCTGGACGACACCGGTCCGGAGCGGCTGCTGCTGTCCGGACCGGCCGACTTCGACCGGGTCGACGCGGTACGGGCCTCGGCCGACGCCCTGCTGATCGGCGCGGGCACCCTGCGGGCCGACAACCCGCGCCTGCTGGTCAACTCCGCCGAGCGGCGCGCGGCGCGGCTCGCGCGGGGCAGGCCGGAGTACCCGCTGAAGGTCACCGTCACGGGCAGCGGCGACCTCGACCCCGGGGCCCGCTTCTGGCACACCGGCGGTGACAAGCTCGTCTACACGACCGACCGGGGCGCGGCGCAGGCCGCCCGGCTGCTCGGCGGCGCCGCCGAGGTCGTCGCGCTCGGCCCGGAGCTGGACTGGCGGGCGCTGCTCGGCCATCTGCGCACCGAGCGGGGGGTCGGCCGGCTGATGGTGGAGGGCGGCGCGGCCGTGCACACCCAGCTCCTCCAGCAGGGCCTCGCCGACGAGCTGCAGCTGGCGCTCGCCCCGCTGATCGTGGGCGATCCGGCCGCCACGCGGCTGTTCGGCCCCGGCCGCTACCAGGAGGGCCGGCTGCGGCTCGTCGAGTCCCGCCGGATCGAGGACGTCGTGCTGACGCGCTACGAGCCCACCGCGCCCGGCACCGGCCCGCTGCCCACCGCGGCCGACCGGCACTGGCTGCGCACCGCCTGCGAGCTGGCCGCGCTGTGCCCGCCTTCGGAGACGGCCTTCAGCGTCGGCGCGGTCGTGGTCGCCGCCGACGGCACCGAGCTGGCCCGCGGCCACTCCCGGGAGGGCACGGACCCGGTGGCGCACGCGGAGGAGGCGGCGCTCGCCAAGACCGACCCCGCCGACCCCCGGCTGCCCGGCGCCACCGTCTACAGCAGCCTGGAGCCCTGTGCCCGCCGCGCCTCCCGCCCCGCGCCCTGCGCCGAGCTGATCCTGCGGGCGGGGGTGCGCCGGGTGGTGACCGCCTGGCGCGAGCCGGACACGTTCGTGGTGGCGGCCGACGGCACGGGGGTGCTGACCGGCGCGGGTGCCGAGGTCCTCGTACTGCCCGAGTACGAGGACCTGGCCAAGGCCCCGAACCGGCATCTGCCGGGCCGCTCCGGGGCCCCGTCCTGACCGATGTGCTTTCCACCCTGGTGATGGCGTACAGTAGAGACATCGCCGCGGGGTGGAGCAGCTCGGTAGCTCGCTGGGCTCATAACCCAGAGGTCGCAGGTTCAAATCCTGTCCCCGCTACTGATATCTCAGGGCCGGAATCCAGTTGATGGATTCCGGCCCTGAGTGTTTTCCGGACCCCGGATACGGGGGTTACCCGTAGTGACCGTTCGACCGCCCTGCGCATAACGTCTGAGTCACCATCAAAAACCTGATGGCTCCTGAACGTCGGTCAACTCGCCCGGTTTGGCGGCCTGCTGGGGGGTACGTCCATGGCTCGAAGCGTTAATGATCAAGCCGAACGGCTTGGAAAGTTCCCCCCGGGTCTATTAACGTTCGATAACGCAGCGCGGTCGTCCCAGCCGTCACCCGCGACGGCTCCGTGCGCACGCGCCGAATCCCGCAAGGGAACCGGGGAACCACCACCTTGGGGTGAATCACGCGGACACCGTCGCGGACTCGGCCGAGTCCACGAGCGGTTTACGCGCGTAGGAGACCTTCCTGCTCCGAACCCGTCAGCTAACCCGGTAGGCGGAGGAAGGAAAGGAGCACGCCCCCGTGGCGTCCAACCGGCCTGCCCCAGAAGCCCCGTTCGTGCCCGCCCAGCGTGAACCCGAGTCGTTCGGCCCCGGCCCCGGCCCCGCCCTCGACGACGACGGACCCTGGGAGGAGTGGAACCCCACCGAGGAGACCGTCACCCCGGTCCGCGGCCGGCACCGCGTCGTCAAGCAGCGCGGCGGCTTCGCCCGCAGCTCCACCGTCCTCGGCGTCGGTGTGATCGCCGCCGTCGGCGCGGGCGGCATCGCCAGCGCCAACACCGGCAAGCCGCCGGTCTCCATCTCGATGCCGGACATGCCGAACGTCTCGGTGCCGCATCTGTCCACCGTCGAGCACTTCTTCGGCGACGACTCCACCGACGCGCCCGAGGCGAAGACGGATACCGCGCTCACCGGCCTCGGGCAGACCACCGAGGGCGCGAAGGACAGCGGCGCCGGCGAGGCCCTGCGCAACCGGATCATGGCCCAGGCCGAGCAGCAGCAGGGCCAGGCCGACAGCAAGGCCACCGCCGCGATGGTCGCCGCCGCCCAGCGGCAGAGCGACGCCGCGGCCGCCAAGGCGGAGAAGGAGGCCGCCGACAAGGCCGCCGCCGCCAAGGAGAAGGCGGAGGCCGACGCCAAGAAGGCGGCCGAGGCCAAGCGGCTGGCCGAGCTGGCCAAGCAGTACACGCTGCCCGTCGTCTCGTACACGATCACCGGCACCTTCGGGCAGCCCGGCGCCATGTGGTCCTCCGGGTACCACACCGGCCTCGACTTCGCCGCCCCCACCGGCACCCTGATCAAGGCCGTCCACGGCGGCACCGTCACCCAGGCGGGCTGGGCCGGCGCCTACGGCTACCGCACCGTCCTCACCCTGGACGACGGCACCGAGCTGTGGTTCTGCCACCAGTCCTCGATCAATGTCTCGGTCGGCCAGAAGGTCAGCACCGGCGAGGTCATCGGCCGCGTCGGCGCCACCGGCAATGTCACCGGTCCCCATCTGCACCTGGAGGTCCACCCGAACGGGCAGGCCACCGCCGTCGACCCCGCGCCCTGGCTGCGCGACAAGGGCCTCAACCCCTGACGGAACCCGCGCGGAACCCGCGCGGATCTCCCCACCGGCGGCGGAATGCGATCATCCGCCGCCGGTGTTGATGTGAAGCATGACTTCTCTGCGCACACTGGGCTCTTCCGACCTCGAGGTCTTCCCGCTCTGCCTGGGCGGCAATGTCTTCGGCTGGACCGCCGACGAGCAGACCTCCTTCGCCGTCCTGGACGCGTACACGGCCGCGGGCGGCAACTTCATCGACACCGCCGACTCCTACAGCGCCTGGATCGAGGGCCACCAGGGCGGCGAGTCCGAGACCGTCATCGGCAAGTGGGTCAAGGCCCGCGGCAACCGCTCCGACGTCGTCATCGCCACCAAGGTCAGCCAGCACCCGCAGTACAAGGGTCTGTCCGCGGCCAACATCAGGGCCGCCGCCGACGCCTCCCTGGCCCGTCTGGGCACCGACCACATCGACCTCTACTACACCCACTTCGACCAGCCCGAGGTGCCGGTCGAGGAGATCATCGGCGCGCTGGACGAGCTGGTGAAGGCGGGCAAGGTCCGGCAGATCGGCGCGTCCAACATCAGCGCCGAGCGGCTGAAGGAGTCCCTGGACTTCTCCACCCGCGAGAACCTGGCCCGCTATGTGGCGCTCCAGCCGCACTACAACCTGGTCTCCCGGGACACCTACGAGGGCCCGCTCCAGGACCTCGTCGCCCGTGAGGGCCTGTCCACGGTGCCGTACTTCGCGCTCGCCTCGGGCTTCCTGACCGGCAAGTACCGGCCCGGCGCGAAGGTGGACAGCGCCCGCGCCGGCCGGGTCGCCGACTACGCGCAGAGCGAGCGCGGCCAGAAGGTGCTCGCCGCCCTCGACGAGATCGCCGCCGCGCACGACGCCCCGCACGCCACCGTCGCCCTCGCCTGGCTGGCCGCCCAGCCGACCGTCACCGCGCCCATCGCCTCGGCCCGCACCCTGGAGCAGCTCCCGCCGCTGCTGGTCGTCGGCGACCTGAAGCTGACGGACGACGAACTGAAGAAGCTGACGGACGCCTCGGCGTAGGTCACATCTGGTACGGGTTGTACGAGGGGTACGGCGCCGCCGGGTAGCCGTACCCGGGACCCGGGCCCCGCGCGTATCCGTGTCCGGGGCCCTGCGGATACCCGTAGCCGGGACCGCCGTACCCCTGCCCCTGCCCCGGCCCCCGGACATACGCGTGCCCGTACGGCGCCGGTGCCCAGCCCCTCGGGACGGGGGCGGGAGCCGCCCTGCGGGCCGCGTACTCCAGGGCGGGGCGGGCGGCCTCCCGGCGCTGCCACAGCTCCTGGAGCAGCTCCCGCTCACGGGCGGCGAAGTCCGCGCCCGCCCGGCCCCGGCGGCCCCGCGCCCGCAGCAGCGCGAGGGCGGTGGCGTACGTCTCGTACTGCGCGACCGCCCGCGCCGTGGGGCGCCCGGCGTGGTGGCGGGCGTAGAGATCGGAAGAGCGTCGTGCGCGCCGTGGGGCGCCCGGCGTGGTGGCGGGCGTAGTCGCGGGCCATCCGGCGGGCCCGCATCGAGCCCAGCGCGCCGGGCTCGGCCGGGCCCAGCCAGCCGGCCAGCACATAGGTCGGCAGCTCCTCGCGCACCGTGCGCAGCTCCCGCTGCCGGGTCCAGATCCCGAGCCAGGTCAGCAGCCCGAACACAGGCAGCATGAAGGCGCCGTAGACCGCGAGGAAGCCGTACTGCCCGAAGCCGGCGGAGCCGTTCCACAGGGCGTGCATGCACATCGCGAGGAGCAGTCCGCCGAGCGGGATCAGCACCCGCCGGGCGCGCCCGCGGGAGCCGTACACCGCGGCGAGGCCGAAGCCGATGCCGGTGCAGGTGGTGAACAGGGGGTGCGCGAACGGGGACATCACGATGCGCACGAAGAAGGTGGCGGCGGTGACGGAGACGATGCCGTGGCCGCCGGTGACCTGGTCGGTGCCGAAGGCCGTGCCGAGATAGAGGATGTTCTCGGTGAACGCGAACCCGGTGGCGGTGATCCCGGCTATCACCATCCCGTCCACGACCCCGGTGAACTCGCGTCTGCGGAAGAGGAAGACGAGCAGGACGGCCGCGGCCTTCGCGGACTCCTCGACGATCGGGGCTATCACGGTGGCGCCGAGGGTGTTGGCGCCCGCCGGGTCCGCGGTGGAGGTGGCTATCCACTTGGTCGCGAAGCTGTTGGCGACGATGGCTATGAGCGCCGCCGCGAACGCGCCCCAGCAGAACGCGAACACCAGGTTCCGCCAGGCGAACGGCGCCACCCGGTCCAGCCAGCGGAACGCGGTGATCAGCCAGGGCACCGGCAGCACCGCGAGGCCGAGCCCCACCAGGAACCCCTCGGTGCCGGTCTCCTTGCGCACCAGCGCCAGGATGACGAGGGCGGACATCGCCAGCAGCGTGATCAGCGCGCCGTACCGCACCCAGCGCAGCTGCCACCAGTGCGGGTGGCGCAGCGCCTCGGCACCGGGGTGCGGGGGATACGTTGGGTACACGGAACTGGTGGCCACGGCATCGACCCTAACGGTGGCGGGACGAGGGGCTGAGCGGTTTATCCGCGGCGTTCACCGCGGCGTCTACCGGCGGCGGAAGAGAAGGTCGTGCACGACATGGCCCTTGTCCAGTCCCTGTCCCTCGAAACGGGTCAGCGGCCGGAACCCGGGCCGGGGCGCGAAACCGCCGTCGGCCTGCGTGTTCTCGAAGTCGGGGTGGGCGGAGAGCACCTCCAGCATCTGCTCCGCGTACGGCTCCCAGTCGGTCGCGCAGTGCACCAGCGCGCCGGTCCGCAGCCGGGTGGCGGCGAGATCGAGGAACTCGGGCTGGATCAGCCGCCGCTTGTGGTGGCGCTTCTTGGGCCAGGGGTCCGGGAAGTAGACCCGCAGCCCGGCGAGCGCGTCGGGGCGGAGCATCTCGCGCAGCAGGATGATCGCGTCCCCGTTGCCCACCCGGATGTTGTCCAGCGCGTTCTGCTCGGCCAGGTTCAGCAGATTGCCCTGGCCGGGGGTGTGCACATCGACCGCGAGCACACTGGTGCCCGGGTCGGCGGCGGCCATCTGCGCGGTGGCCTCGCCCATGCCGAAGCCGATCTCCAGGACCACCGGACGGTCGTTGCCGAACAGCTCGGCCAGGTCGAGCACCCGCTGTCCGTCGATGTCCAGCCCCCAGGCGGGCCACAGCCGCTGGAGCGCGTCGGCCTGCCCGGTCGTCACCCGGCTGCGGCGCGGCTGGAAGCTGCGGATCCGCCGTTCGAAGTGCGAGCCGGCGGGATCGGCCTGCGGGCCGTCCGGGAAGCGCGGCTCGCCCTTGGCCCGGGCGGGCCGGGGGGCGGCACCGGGGGCGTCCGGGGCCGGCTCGGACAGGACGTCGGGGGTGTTCAGCGCATCAGACACAGTACGAACGAGTCTACGGGCGCGGCGCGGAGATGCCCGCGCCACCGGCCGCCGCCAGCATCCCCAGCGCCCGGCGCGCGACCTCCCGGCCGATCGGCAGGGAGGCGGTGGCCGCCGGGGACGGCGCGTTCAGCACATGCACCGCGCGGGCGCCCTCCTTGATCAGGAAGTCGTCCACCAGTGAGCCGTCCCGCAGCACCGCCTGCGCCCGCACCCCGGCCGGCGCCGGCACCAGGTCCGCCGCCCGCGCCGCGGGCAGCAGTCTGCGCACCGCCTCCAGGAACGCCCCCTTCGACAGCGAGCGGTGCAGCTCACCGGTGCCGTAGCGCCAGTGCCGCCGGGCCAGCGCCCACGATCCGGGCCAGGCCAGGGTGCCGGCCAGCTCCCGGGGCCGTACGACCTCCCAGCCGTACCCCTCCCGGGCCAGTGCCGGGACCGCGTTCGGGCCGATGTGGACGCCGCCGTCGACGCCCCGGGTCAGATGCACGCCGAGGAACGGGAAGGCCGGGTCCGGCACCGGGTACACCAGGCCGCGCACCAGCTCGGGCCGGGCCAGCTCGTAGTACTCCCCGCGGAACGGCACGATCCGCACGCCGGGCTCGTCCCCGGTCAGCCGGGCCAGTTCGTCGCAGTACAGCCCGGCGCAGTTCACCAGGACCCGCCCGCGCACCACGTCCCCGGCCGCGGTGCGCACGGCCACGCCCCGCTCCGGGCGCCGGTCCACCTGGACGACCCGCGCGCCGTAGCGGATGTCGGGGCCGGAGGCGAGGGCGAGCTGCCGGGCCACGCCCGTGTAGTCGCACACGCCGGTGCTGCCCACGTGTATCGCGGCCAGTCCGCGCACCTCGGGTTCGTACTCGGCGATCTGGGCGGCGCCCAGCTCGCGCACCGGGATTCCGTTCTCCCGGCCGCGCTGGACCAGCGCGTGCAGCCGGGGCAGCTCGGCGCGCTCGGTGGCCACGATCAGCTTGCCGGTGACGGCGTGCTCGACGCCGTACTCGGCGCAGAACTTGACCATCTCGGCCGCGCCCCGCACCGCGTACCGCGCCTTGAGGGAGCCCGGCCGGTAGTAGATCCCGCTGTGGATCACCCCGCTGTTGCGCCCCGTCTGGTGGCGCGCGGGGCCCGGCTCCTTCTCCAGCACGGTCACCCGGGTCCCCGGCGCCGCCCTGCCGACCGCGTACGCCGTCGACAGCCCGACGATCCCCCCTCCGACCACGAGCACATCACAGTCGTACGCCCCGACCGGCACCTGCACCACCTCCCACGTCGATAGTGCACTGCGCCACTGACAGTGCCTTCAAACGCCGGGGTGATCAGTACCGCACCGGTGCCGGGGCGCGGTGCTACGCCGGGGTCATCAGCAGGGGCCTGGCCCGCTCCCGCAGCTCGACCACCCGCGGCTCGTCGCCGTACGCCTCCAGCCGGTGCAGCAGGTCCCGCACGTACTCCGTGGTCCGCGCCGAGGAGATCCGGCCGGCCACCTCCACCGCCCGCACCCCCTGCTCGCAGGCCGCGTCGAGGTTCCCGGACTCCAGCTCGGCCACCGCGGAGACGACCAGCCGCAGCCCGTGCGAGCGCACGAACTCCTCCGTCGGCTTCGACAGCGCCTGCTCGGTGAACCTGCGCACCTGGCGCGGCAGCTTCAGGTCCCGGTAGCACTCGGCCGCGTCCGCCGCGAAGCGGTCGTAGCCGTAGAACCCGAGCCACGAGGGATCGGGGTCCCCCTCGCGGGAGCGCTCCAGCCAGCTCTCCGCCGCCTTCAGCGCCGCGCCCGCCGCCTGCGCGTCCCCGGCGCGCGCGTGGGCGCGCGCCTCGACCAGCCGGAAGAAGCTCATGGTGCGGGCCGTGGCCAGCCCCCGGTTGCGTTCGAGGGCGGCCTGCGCGAGGTCGACGCCTTCGTCCCCGAAGCCCCGGTACGTCGCCTGGAGCGACATGGAGGCGAGGACGTACCCGCCGAGCGGCACGTCGGCGGCCGCGCGGGCGAGCCGCAGCGCCTGGATGTAGTACCGCTGCGCCGCCTCCTGCTGGCCGGTGTCGAAGGCCATCCACCCGGCGAGCCGGGTCAGTTCGGCGGAGGCGCCGAACAGCGCGCGGCCGACCTCGTCGGAGTACCCGCCGAGCAGCAGCGGCGCCGCCTCGACGCGCAGGCACTCCGGCACCATCGAGGAACGCCAGTCGCCGCCCCCGTACTTGGAGTCCCAGCGCCTGGCGTCCTCGGCGGCCTCCCGCAGCTTGCGGACATCGCTGTGGCCGACTCTGACCGGTGCGCCGGCGCCCTCGACGGAGCCGTCCTCCCGCGCGACCGAGCTGTCGGCGGGGGTTATCAGCCAGCGCGAGGCGGGCGTCGCGTAGGCGCTCACCGCGAAGGATCCGGCCAGCGACTGCCAGATCCCGCCGGAGCCGGCCCGGCGCCCGGCGAGGTCGAGGCGGTACAGCTCGGTCGCCGACCGCACCGCCTGCGCCACGTCCCTCGGGAAGGCGAGGCCGACCTCGGGCGCGGGGTCCGCGTCCGCCAGGCCGATCTCGTGGAGCGGCACCGGGCGGCCGAGTTTCTGTCCGATGGCGGCCGCGATGAGGTGGGGCGCGGCGCCCTGCGGCACCATGCCCTTCGACACCCAGCGCGCCACGGACGTCTTGTCGTAGCGAAGTGTCAACCCGCGTTGGGCGCCAAGGTCGTTGACGCGACGCGCGAGTCCTGCGTTGCTGATTCCCGCGAGGGCGAGAACGGCGCCGAGTTTTTCGTTCGGCCCGCGTTGCTCCCTGGACATGCGCCACCCCTCGACACAGACGGCCGCCGCGCGGGCATAACCGTGCGGCATTCGTAAACCCAGCGTAGTTCGCCGCATCCCAAGCGTTAAGGGGCATTGTTCCGGATGGCGGGATTGTGGTCCGTACGGGAGTGCGGACCAGTACGCACCGTGCACGGACCGGTCCTCGCGTGCCCCCGCGCGTGTGGCCGTGCGCCCGGCCGTGCGCTCTTCTCCGGCCAACTCGCGGGCGGTTTCCTGGTCTTGCGTGGGTCGGCCCGCTGTACTGGATCCAGTGGGCTGGGGGACACCGCCGCCTTCATCCCCGCGGGTGGCGGACCGGTCCGGGAGGCGGATGCCGTCTCCCGGACCGTGCGTGCGTCCGGGGCGCCGCGATCACCGCGAGCCCCTACGGAGCGTGCTCATCTCCCGGGCCCGATCCGGTATTTGGCTGAAAATCGTCCCGCAGGCGTCGGGGGGATTTCTGCTCCGACCATGCAACTTAGGGGCGTGAAAGGCGTTTTGGGGGAGCGTACCGGGGGCGCATTCGCGTCGAGCCGTGCCTGGTGACACCCGTCCGAACCCTGGATCACGGTGGCCGCACGGTCGCGAACCCCCCTCCTCCTCCCGCCGTTTCGTGCGGTGTCACCACACCTCTTCCAGGCGTCCTTCGTGGCAGCATGGGGACCGGTTCGATCGGTGCACTGGTTGTCCACAGGCTGTGGAGGCACGATGCGGTGGTTGGTGGGGTGGAGCAGCGCCGCCGCGGGCGCGGCCGGGCTCGGCTCCGCCGGCTCGCTGGGCGCCGACGGCGAGACCCTGCACCCGGTCGGCTCCCAGCTCCTGTGGGGCGACCCCGACCCGCTGTGGGCGGTCGGCGACTGGCGCCCGGACGAGGTGCGCGTGATCACGGCCGACGAGCAGAACCGCATCGCCGTCCTCGGCATCTGCGGCGCCTCCGACGAGGAGCTGCGGCGCGGCCTGTTCACCGCGCGCGGCGGCGCCCTGCGCCATCTGACGAACTGGCCCGGCAGCTACACCGCGGTCGTCCAGGTCGGCCGCCGCGTCACCGTCTGCGGCGACCTCGCGGGCGCCCGCCCGGTCTTCCACACCCCGTGGGCGGGCGGCACGGCGTACGCCACCGCCGCGCTGCCGCTCGCCGACCTCATCGAGGCCAACCTCGACTTCGGCCATCTGGCCGCCCTGCTCGCCGCCCCGGACGTCCCGGCCGCGCTGCGCGACACCACGCCCTACGAAGGGGTACGGCGCATTCCGCCGGGGCACGCGCTGGTGCTGCGTGCGGGGGCGCGGGAGATCGCCGGGTACGACCCGGTCTCCTCGCTCGCCGTGTCCGCGCCCCCGGCCGACCCCGACCGCGCGGTGGACGCCGTACGCGACGCCCTGGTGGAGGCGGTGCGCACCCGGCTCTCGGCGCCCCGGCACGTACCCGACCTCGATCCCGGCCCGGTGCCCGGGATGGGTCCCGCCGAGCGGCGCGCCCGGCGCGGGATGCCGGTGCCCGGGATCGGCGCCGACCTGTCCGGCGGCCCGGCCTCCGCCACCCTCGCGCTGCTCGCCGCCGGGCTGCCCGGGCGGCCCGGCACCCTGCTCGGCCACGGCACCGGCGAACGCCTCCTCGCCGTCACCTTCAACGACCTCGCCGTCGGCGGGCGGGAGGCCGAGGTGCAGCGGGCGGGGGCGCTCGCGGCCGATCCGCGGCTGCACCACGTGGTGGTGACCGGCGGCGAGGAGGCCCTGCCCTACGCCGACCTCGACGGCCCCCTCACCGACGAGCCCGGACCCTCGCTGGTCACCGCGGGGCGCCACCGGGCGCGGCTGGCCGCGGGCAGCGCCGACCACTTCACCGGGCACGGCGCGCGCCAGGTCCTGGACGCGCATCCGGCCCGGCTCGCCGACCTGCTGATGGACCGCAGACGCCGGCATCTGGTCGGGCCGGTCGCCGCCCTCGCCCGGGCGGACGGCTCGGTGCTCGTCCCGGCGCGGGTGTACGGCGCGGCCCGGCGGCTCGCCCGTACGCCGTACCGGGCGGGCCTGGAGGAGCTGGCCGAGCGGCTGATGCGGCGGCGGTTCGAGGAGCCGAAGGGCGCGGTCGGGGCGTCGCTCGCCGCGCTGACCTGGGCCGCGCCGGGTCCGGCCGCCCGGTGGCTCACGGGGGAGGCACTGGCTGAAGTATCGGTTCTGCTCGGGGTCGAGGGCGACCGGTCGGGTACGGGCGTCCAGCGGCCCGGCGAGCACCGGGCCCGGGCGGCGCTCGCCCGGTACGCCGCGGATCTGCGGGTGCTGGAGCAGTCCGCGGAGGTCCGTTCGCAGCGGCTGCACGCGCCCTTCCTCGACAACCAGGTGGTCCGCGCGTGCCGTGAGCTGCCGGAGGCGCTGCGGGTGCGGCCCGGTGCGCGGGCCGAGATCCTGCGCACGGTCCTGAAGAGCACCGGCATCACCGACCTGCCGCCCGGCTGGGGCACCCCCTCGCACGCGTCCTCGGCCGCCGCCGCGCGGGCGGGCCTGCGGCTGTCCGCCGACCCGCTGCTCGACCTCTTCTCCCGCCCGCTGCTCGCGGACGCGGGGCTGGTGGACGGGGGCGTGATCCGCGAGGCGCTGCGCTCGGCGGCCACCGGGTCCACGGTGGAGGGCCTGGCCGACCTGGTCTCCCTCGAGCTGTGGCTGCACCGGCTGCTGTCCCGCCGGGGGACGTGCTGGACGGGGACGCCGGCGCGGTCCAGGGCGGTACCCGCGGGGATCCTGCGGCGGCGGGACGCGTTGGCCTCCGGCCTGTGAGCGGGACTCCGGTCGCGTCACGTCTGCGGCCCGGTGGTGGGCTGATCGCGCGGTTCCCCGCGTCCCTCCGGGGCGCTTCGGCCCCCGCCCGCAAACCCTTCGTGCGGAATCCCGGCCACCGGCGACAATGACCCGGTGCGGTACAAAATTCTCGGCATCACCCAGGCGACGGACGGCCACGGCACCCCCCACCCCCTCACCGCCCCCCGCCTCCGCACCCTTCTCGCCGCCCTCGCCCTGCGCCCCGGCCGCGGCGCCACCTCCGACACCCTCGTCCAGGAGATCTGGACCGACGCCCCGCCCCAGGACGCCCCCGCCGCCCTCCAGGCGCTCGTCGGCCGCCTGCGCCGGGCCCTCGGCAAGGACGCCGTCACCTCCACCCCCGGCGGGTACCGCCTCGAAGCGACCGAGGACGACATCGACCTGTACGTCTTCGAACGGCTCACCCGCACCGGCACCAAGGCCCTCGCCGACGGCGACCCCGCCACCGCCCACCGCACCCTGACCGCCGCCCTCGCCCTCTGGTACGGCCCCGCCCTCGCCGACCTCCCCGACCGCACCGCCGCCACCCGCCCCGAGGCGCTGCGCCTGGAGGCGACCCGCGCCCGTGCCGCCGCCGCCCTCGCCCTGGGCCGCGCCCGGGACGTCGTACCGGAGCTGCGGGAGCTGACCGCGGCCCATCCGTACGACGAACCGCTGCACGCCCTCCTCATCCGCGCCCTCGCCGACACCGGACGCCCCGCCGACGCCCTCGCGGCCTACGAGTCCGCCCGCCGCACCCTCGCCGACACCCTCGGCACCGACCCCGGCCCCGAACTGCGCGCCCTGCACGCCGAGTTGCTGGCACGGGACCACCGGCCCACCCCGCCGCCCCCGGCCCGCCGGGGCAACCTCCGCCCCCGCCTCACCTCCTTCGTCGGCCGAGAGGGCGAACTCGAAGCCGTACGCGCGGACTTGAGACGCTCCCGCCTCGTCACCCTCATCGGACCCGGTGGCTCCGGGAAGACCCGGCTCGCCGAGGAGGCCGCCGCCCTCGACCCGGCCTGGCTGGTCGAACTGGCCCCGCTGGACCAGCCGGACGCGGTGCCGGGCGCCGTGGTCAGCGCCCTCGGGCTGCGCGAGACCGTGCTCCTGAGCCCCGAGCTGGCCCCCCAACAGAGCGATCCCACCGCCCTGTTGATCGAGTACTGCGCCCCGCGCGCCGAACTCGTCGTGCTCGACAACTGCGAGCACGTCATCGACGCGGCCGCCGCCCTCGCCGAGACCCTCCTCACCCACTGCCCGCACCTCACCGTCCTCGCCACCAGCCGCGAGCCCCTGGGCGTGCCCGGCGAGTCCGTGCGACCGGTCGAACCCCTGGCCCCGGAGCAGGCGCACCGCCTCTTCGCCGAACGCGCCAGGGCCGTACGCCCCGACGCCGACGCGGTGCTCGGCGACACCGCCGCCGTGGCGGAGATCTGCCGCCGCCTGGACGGACTGCCGCTCGCCATCGAACTGGCCGCGGCCCGGCTGCGGTTGCTGACCCCCCGGCAGATCGCCGACCGCCTCGACGACCGCTTCCGGCTGCTCACCTCCGGCAGCCGCACGGTGCTGCCCCGCCAGCAGACCCTGCGCGCGGTGGTCGACTGGTCCTGGGACCTGATGGACGAGCGGGAGCGCACCGTGCTGCGCGAGGTCTCCGTCTTCGCCGGCGGCTGGGACCTCGCCGCGGCCGAGGCCGTGTGCACCGGGCCGGTGGCGGACCTGATCGGGGCCCTGGTCGACAAGTCCCTCGTCGTCGCGGCTCCCGGCGGCCCCGGCGGCATGCGCTACCGCATGCTGGAGACCATCCACGAGTACGCCGCCGAGCGTGCCGCCGAGGCCCCCGGGCAGCGCGCCGCCGCCGAGCGCCGCCACCGCGCCTGGGCGCGCGCCCTGGTCGAACAGGCCGATCCGCTGCTGCGCTCGGCGGACCAACTCCGCTGGATCTCCCGCCTGGAGAGCGACCTGGACAACATCCGCGCCGCCCTCGACCGCGCGGTGCGCACCGGTGAGGAGGAGGCGGCGGGCGCGCTCGTGCGGGCCATGTGCTGGTTCTGGTGGCTGCGCAACTACCGCCAGGAGGCGGCGACCCGGGTACGCCAGGTCCTCCGGCTCGGCACCGCCCTCGACGCCGGTGCGGCGGACGATCCGGCGACCCTCGCGGCCCGGACGGAGTCGGCCGACCATGTGGCCGCCCTGCTCGCCGCCCCGGACGCCGAGGCCACCCACCCGCTGCGCGAACTCCGCATGGACCTCAGGCTGTTCGAGCTGTTCCTGACAGCGGGCGGCAGCATGGACCACATGGCCACCGACGACCGGGCCCCGCGCTACCTCACTCTCGTCCGGGCCGCCTACGAGCCCGGTGGCCCGGTCGCCGCCCGCCTCCCCGGCGTCATCTGGCCGATGACCGCCTACTACCTGGGCGGCCCGGAGGACGCCGCCCGGGACACCTCCCCGGTGGTCGACAACTGCCGTGTGTACGGCGGGGACTGGGAGCTGGGCGCTGCGCTGATGTTCCGCGCCCATGTGCGGGTCGACTCCCCCGGCAATCTGCTCGGGGTGGACGAGGACCTGGCCGAACTGCGGGTGATCGGCCGCCGGGTCGGGGACCGCTGGATGCGGGCGCAGGTGTGCAGCGCGGCCGGTGAGGCGCACATGGCGCGCGGCCGGTTCACCGAGGCGCGCGGCGAGTACGCGGAGGCGCTGCGGCTCGCCTACGAGGTGGGCGCGTACGCGGAGTCGCCGTTCCTGCTGGCCCGACTCGCCGACATCGCCTTCCGCTTCGGGGACCGGGACGCCGCGCTCGCCGCCCTGGACGAGGCGGGCACCGCCGCGGACCGGTACGCGGTCTCGGAGTCCCGTGCCTTCGTGCTGCTGATGCGGGCCTGGATCGCCCTGTACGACGGCCGGTCCGCCGAGGCCCGGGCGCACTTCGAGGCGATCCGCGAGGTGGCGGGGCCCGAGACGTCCCCACCGCAGTTCGTGGCCGGGATGCGCACCGTCGAGGCGCTGCTGGTCGCCGCGGAGTCGGGCCCCGAGCAGGGCCTGCCGATCCTGGCCGGGGCACTGGCGGAGGCCGTCGCCGTGCGCTGCGCCGAGTCGATCACCGGCGGCATGGTGGACGCCGCGGCCGGTCTGTTCGCCCGGCTCGGCGACCTGCCGGCCGCGGTGCGGCTGTACGCGGCCGCCGACCACTGGCGCGACGGCTGCCCGCGCAGCGAACCCGAGCGCACCGAGGCCGCCCGGATCCGTGCCGACGCCCGCGCGGCCCTGCCCGCCGACCGGTACGCGGCCGAACAGGCCCGGGGCGCGGGCTACGACGAGACCGATGTCCTGCGCGAGCTGCGCCGGGCTACCGGCAGGTGAACCGGGACTCCGCCCAGTCCGCCAGCGCCGTCCGGTCGAAGGCGTCGCGGTGCGGGCGCACGACGAGCTGGACGGTCCTGCGCCCGGTGAGATCCACATGGACGGGGACGGCCCGGTCGCGGCCCTTGACCATTCCCGAGTGCCACAGCGGGACCCCGTCCCCGTAGACGGCGAAGCTCACCTTGCCGAGGCCGAGGGTCATGTCGTCCACACCGGCCATCGCGTCGTACGCGGTGCACTGCCGGTTGAGGTCGATGGTCACGGAGGACTCGCCGCGGACGGTGGCGCCGTGCGCGAACTGCGTGCCGCCGATGTCGAGGCCGTACCGCTGCCACACCCAGCTGCTCGCGCCGAGCGCGATCTCGGGCCGGGTGCCGTCGCCGCTCACGTCGTAGTTCAGCTCGCTGAGCTGGTAGACGGCGGGGGGCGCCGGGGGAGGAGGTGTCGGTGTGGGCGTCGGGGTGGGCGTGGGCGTGGGGGTGGGGGTGGGCGTCGGGGTCGGGGTCGGTGTGGGCTTCGGGCTCGGCTTCGGGGGCGCGGGCTTCGGCGTCGGCGTCGGCCGCGGCGGGGGTGTCGGGTCCGGCTTCGGCGCGGGCGCGGCGGGCACCACCGGCGCGGGCTTCGGCTTCGGGGTGGGCGTCGGCTTCGGCGGGGCGGGCGTCTGTACGACGACCGGTGGGGCAGGCGAGGAGGGCTTGGCGACCTCCTTCGCCGGGTGGCTGTCGTACACGAGGCCGAAGGCCACCGCCGCGGCGGCGACCGCGACGACACCGGCGGCGATGCCCGCCTTGACCGGCGCCCCGATCGCCTCCGAGGCGGCCCCGCCCGCGGAACCGGCACCGCCCGAGGACCCGCTCGCGGACGCTCTTCCGATCTCCGCCGCCCCCGCGGCCCCGGCCCCCGCGCCGCCCGCGACCAGGCCGAGCGCCTTGGCGTACCCGGCGGCCCCGAACCAGCCGATGACCGCGACCGGCACGACCGCGGGGATGCCCCCCGCGACCTCCTCGATCTGCGCCGCCGCGAGCCGGCACCTGGCGCACTCCTCCAGATGCTTGCGCAGCCCCCGTTCGGCGCGCACGCGCAGCTTGCGGCGGGCGTAGCCCCCCAGCTGGTCGGCGTAGCGCGCGCACTCCGCGTCGTCGGTGAGGGTGGTGCTGACATGGGCCTGGAGATACGCCTGCTTCAGGCCCTCCCGGGCGCGGCTGGCGAGCACCCGGGTGCCGTTGGCGTCCAGGCCGAACAGGACGGCGACCTCGCTCGGGGACTCGTCCTCCACCTCGGTGTGCCACAGCACGGCCTGCCAGCGCTCCGGCAGCGAACGGAACGCCCGCATGGCCATGGACTGCTCGGCCTCGTGCAACGCCCGTACGTCCGCGCCGAGTTCAAGGGTGTCGTCGTCGGCCACCGCCGAGGAGCGGGCGGCCTGCTGGGCGAAGGCGGCGAAGTCGTCGACGAGCTGCTCGCGCCGGGCCGAGTTGATCCAGTGCGCGGCGACGCGCCGCACGGAGGTCAGCAGATAGGCCCGTACGGCGTGCTCGGGCCCGGAGCCGCCGCGCACGGCCTGGAGCATCCGGGCGAACACCTCGGCGGTCAGGTCGTCGGCGGTGTGCGCGTCCCGGCAGCAGGTGCGCGCGTACCGGCGCACCGCGGCCGCGTGCCGCCGGTACAGCTCCTCGTACGCGGAGTCGTCGCCGCCCCGCATCCGTTCGATCAGCTCGGCGTCACCGGTCGGTGCGCCCCGCTGTGCCGGGACGTTCCTGCTGCCCGTCCGGCGCCCCTGGCTGGGCACCTGGGTCCCGGCGCCCTCGTCCTCACGCGCCCCGTCAACACTCATCGCGGAACGCCCCCGCCCCAGCCCGACATCACGCCCCCAGCGTCCCACATCGTCATTTCTTCAACGACCCCCTCCGCCTCCTGTCACCCGTCCGAGGGGACCCGCCGGCACGGGCCACGGAAAAGGGCGCGAAAAAGGCGCGAAAAAAGCCACCCGCGTCACCCGGGCGTGAAGATCGCTCGGGTGACGCGGGTGGCCGGACGAAACTCCCGCCGAGGACGGCGCCGAGGACGGGATCAGCCGATCGCGGGCCGGGATCGCAACCCCTCCAACAGGATGTCCAGCAGTCGCGCCGAGGCCGCCGCCTGCTGCGCGGCGTCCGGCAGCGAAGGCGCCGCCGTGGCGATCACCAGCAGCACGTCGGAGACGGACACATCGGTCCGCAGCTCCCCGGCCGCCCGCGCCCGCTCCACCAACTGCCCCACGACCGCGAGCAGTTCACCGGCCCCGGAATCCTCCGAGTAGCCGGAGTCCTGCCCCACGAGACGCAGTTCACCCGGCCCCGGCTGAAGCCGCTGCTGCGGCACCCGGACCTCCTCGATCACCGAGCGGACGCCGTCGGCCGCCTCCGCGGAACCCTCCGCGGAACCGACCTGCAGCACCTGCGGCGGCAGCAGCCTGCCCGCCCCCGACGCCACCGACGTGCGCAGGAACCGGGACAGCGCCGACCACGGCTCGTCCTCCTGCCCGAGCGCCGTCCGCGCCTGCTCGGTGAGCCGCGCCGTCTCCTCCTCGGCTATCCGCCGGACCAGTACGTCTTTGCTGGGAAAGCGCCGGTAGACGGTCCCGACCCCGACCCGCGCGCGCCGCGCCACGTCCTCCATCGGCGCGCCGTAGCCCAGCTCGCCGAACACCTCACGCGCCGCACGCAGCACGTGCTCCAGATTGCGCTGTGCGTCCACCCGCAGCGGCGTCGTACGCGCCCCGTCCGCGCGCCCGTTCGCCGTCGCGACCGCCGGCACCGCCGGCATCGCCGATCCTCCGGCCGCCACCGCGGTGGCGGCCGACCAGTGCGTGTCCTGAATATGCATGTGTTTCCCCCGGTGCATGACGTCTCCCCCCGGAGACACTCCCCGTCACTGATGCCGGAGTGTGCGAAGGGGTACCGATCGCCGCGGGCCGGCCCGTCGCGGAGCCCGTACGACCACATCCCCTACACCCCGTCGACACGAACATAGTTGAGAGGCAGTCAATTCAGAAGGGGCAGGTTCCGCACACTGCGCCCCTCGATCGGAGTACGAGTCATATACGTCCCGATTCCCGGCGCGTCCGCCCGCGCGTCCGCCCCCGCTGACCTGCCCCCTTTCCACCACCCCGGCCGACGGGCCCGCACCACCCGTCACAGGACCTCCGGTCACACAAATTGTCGGGCCTGTGGACAAACAACAGCGCCGGGTGCGTCATGGGATGGTGAAGGAACGTGCGCGCATTCTGGTTGTCGGCGGTGGCTACGTCGGGATGTACACGGCCCTGCGCCTCCAGCGGAAGCTGAAGGCCGAGCTCAGGCGCGGTGAGATCGAGATCACCGTCGTCACACCCGACCCCTACATGACGTACCAGCCCTTCCTGCCCGAGGCCGCCGCGGGCTCGATCTCACCCCGCCATGTCGTCGTGCCGCTGCGCCGCGTCCTCGACCAGTGCCATGTCGTCGTCGGCGAGGCGACCGCCGTCGACCACGCCGCGCGCACCGCCACCGTCACCACCCTCGCCACCGCCGACGCGGGCCGCACCGAACTGTTCGGCTACGACGAACTGGTGCTCGCCCCCGGCTCCGTCGCCCGCACCCTGCCCATCCCCGGCCTCGCCGAGTACGGCATCGGCTTCAAGACCGTCGAGGAGGCCATCGGGCTGCGCAACCACGTCATCGAACAGATGGACATCGCCTCCTCCACCCGCGACCCCGCGATCCGCGACGCCGCCCTCACCTTCGTCTTCGTCGGCGGCGGCTACGCGGGCGTCGAAGCCCTCGGCGAACTGGAGGACATGGCCCGCTACGCCGCCCGCTACTACCACAACGTCCGCGCCGAGGACATGAGATGGATCCTCGTCGAGGCGAGCGACCGCATCCTGCCCGAGGTCGGCGCCGACATGGGCCGCTACACCGTCACCCAGCTGCGCCGCCGCAACATCCAGGTGCTCCTCGGCACCCGCCTGGAATCCTGCGCCGACCGGGTCGCCGTGCTCAGCGACGGCCAGCGCTTCCCGACCCGTACGGTCGTCTGGACCGCCGGAGTCCGGCCGCACCCGCTGCTCGTCGCCACCGATCTGCCGCTCACCGACCGCGGCAAGCTGCGGTGCACCGCCCAGCTGACCGTCGAGGGCGCCGAACACGCCTGGGGCGCGGGCGACGCCGCCGCCGTACCGGACGTCACCGCCGCCGACCCCGGGGCCCGCACCGCGCCCAACGCCCAGCACGCCGTACGCCAGGCCAGGGTCCTCGGTGACAACCTTGTCCACACCCTGCGCGGCGAACCCCTGGACACCTACCGGCACGCCTACGCGGGCTCCGTCGCCTCCCTCGGCCTGCACAAGGGCGTCGCCCAGGTCTACGGACGGCGGCTGAAGGGCTACCCTGCCTGGTTCATGCACCGCGTCTACCACCTCAGCAGGGTGCCCACCGTCAACCGCAAGGCCCGCGTGCTCGCCGAATGGATCCTCTCCGGGCTCTTCAAACGGGAGATCGTCTCGCTCGGTTCACTCGAACACCCGCGCGCGGAGTTCGAACTGGCGGCCAGGGGAAAGCATCCTCACGACCCGAAGGGGTCGTCCTGACCGGATCCAGGAACTCCACGGCCCGCCCCACCGTCTGACGGATGTCGCCCGCCGCGGCCGGCTCCCTGCCAGACTGCCCCACGACATCGGACGGGCCCCCGCCCGCCCTAGCACCCACGAGGCCTTGCCCACAGTGAACTTCACGCGCTGGAGCGCCCGGCTCCCCGGAACGCAGCGCCGCGCCGCCGCGCGGACCGAGACCGCGGTACCCACGGACCGGCGAGGGGAAGGCTCCGTGCCCGCGGCCCGCGCCGGGGGCCCCGCCGACGGGACCGACCCGGTCCCCGCCGTCGACGAACTGCCCGCCCGCGCCGTCCTCGACCGCGTCCCGGCCCTCGTCGCCCTCGTGCACGGCCCCGAGCACCGCCTCGCCTACGTCAACGAGGCCTATACGACGGCCTTCGGGCCCCGCCCCACCGGCGCCCCCGCCCACGAGGCCCTGCCCGAACTCGCGGGCCTCGGCCTGCTCCCGCTGCTCGACCAGGTGCTGCGCAGCGGCCGCCCGCGCACCCTGAAGTCCCGCCGCGCGGTGGACGGCCGCTCGTACACGTTCACCTGCACCCCCGTCGCCGCGGACGGCGGCGACGGGGACGGCGCGGTCCTCGTCTTCGCCACCGACGTCACCGACCACGCGGAAGCCGCCGAACGGCTGCGCGCCAGCGAACGCCGCCAGCGCGAGACCGCCGTCACCCTCCAGCGCTCCCTGCTCCCGCAGGACCTGGAGGAACCCGACGACCTGCGCGTCGCCGCCACCTACCAGCCCGGCGGCACCGAGGCCGCGGTCGGCGGCGACTGGTACGACGTGATCACCCTCGGCGGCGGCCGCACCGCGCTCGTCATCGGCGACGTCATGGGCCGGGGCGTGCGCGCCGCCGCGGTCATGGGCCAGCTGCGCACCGCCGTACGCGCCTACGCCCGCCTCGACCTGCCCCCGCACGAGGTGCTGCAACTCCTCGACGGCCTCGCCACCGAGATCGACCCCCACCAGATCGCCACCTGCGCCTACGCCGTCCACGACCCCAACGAGGGCCGGCTGGTGTACGCCTCCGCCGGGCATCTGCCCATCCTGGTCCGCGACGAACACGGCACGGTCTCCCGCGCCGACGAACCCACGGGCCCGCCGCTCGGCACCGGCGGCTGGCTGCACTCCTCGGGCTCGATCCCGCTGCTCCCCGGCTCCACCGCGGTCCTCTACACCGACGGCCTGGTGGAGCGCAGGAACGAAGACCTGGACGAGGGCATCGCCGCCCTGGAACGCGCCCTGGCCGGGGCCACCGGCTCCCCCCAGGTCGTCTGCGACCGGCTGGTCCGCTCGGCCGGCGTCACCGCCGACCACGACGACGACGTGGCCGTCCTCGTCCTCCAGCACCCGGCCCGCACCGGCCCCGACGGCGAGCTGTTCCGGGGCGCGGCCCTGGAACTCCTCGGCGGCGTCGAGGCCGCACCGCGCGCCCGCGCCTTCGCCTCCGGCGTCCTCACCAGCTGGCGCTTCCCCACCGAACTGCATGACCTCGGCGTCCTCGCCACCAGCGAACTCGTCGCCAACAGCCTCCAGCACGGCACCCCGCCCATGCGCCTGCGGCTGCGCCGCACCGACCGCCGCCTCATCGTGGAGGTCACCGACGGCGACGACCACCTCCCCCGGCGCCGCCGCGCCGAACCGGCCGACGAGTCGGGCCGGGGCATCGCCATCGTCGCCACCATCGCCTCCACCTGGGGCTGCCGCCGCACCCCGGGCGGCGGAAAGGCGGTCTGGTGCGAGTTCCTGCTGCCGAAACCGAGACCCTGAGCGGCGACCACGGGTTGGCCCGTACGCCGCTCCCGGTGTTACAAGCACACCTATGGCAGACGCATGCAGCGCCGAGGGCCCCGAGGCGTACGACACCCACAGCGCCCCGATCATGGCGCCCTTCGTGGCCGCCCTGCTGGACGCGGTGCGCCCCGGCCCCGGTGAGAGCGTGCTCGACCTCGCCTGCGGCACCGGATTCGCCGCCCGCGCGGCGGCCGCCCTGGTCGGCCCCACCGGCCGGGTCCGCGGCGCCGACATCGACGCGGGCATGATCCGGGTCGCGCGGGCCCGCGGCCCGGAGATCGACTTCACCGCCGCCCCCGCCGATCGCCTCCCGTACCCGGACGCCGCCTTCGACGCGGTCGTCTGCCAGCAGGGCGCCCAGTTCTTCCCCGATCTGACGGCCACCCTCACCGAGGCGGCCCGGGTCACCCGCCCCGGCGGCCGCTTCGCCGCCACCGTCTGGGCCCCGCTCGACCGCCAGCCCTACTTCCTCGCCCATGAGCGCGCGCTACGGCGGTACGCCCCCGACGCGCTCCCCTACTTCACCCGCGCCTACGTCCGGACGGCCGACCAGCTCACGACCGCCCTGCGCGCGGTGGGCTACGGCGCCCTCACCCACCGCGAGATCACGTCCGACATCGCGCTTCCGCCGCTGGAGGAGTACGTCCACGGCCATCTGGCGGCTCTGTGGGGCGGTCTGCTCAGGGCGGCGGGCGGGGAGGAGGCCGTCCGGGGCGCCGCCCGGCTGGTCCGCGACGAGCTGGCACCCCGCACCGCGCCCGACGGCACGGCGGTCCTCCCCTTCACCGTGCGGCTGGTCACGGGGATCCGCTGAGCCGTGCCCATACGGCGACGGCCGCCACCCGAAGGTGACGGCCGTCGTGACACAGCGAGGGCTCACGCCTCCGCGGGCACCGACTCCGCGGTCGCCCCGCCCCGGCTGACCACCCGGCTCGCCCGCACCGACCACGGCTGGTCCTGCACCGCCGTGAGCTGCCGCCCGAGCCGCAGCGCCAGATAGGTGATGCCCAGCGAGAACAGCACGAAGGTCACGATGTACGGCGCGTGCAGCGATGCCCCGAGGGGACCGCCCACCGCCGGTCCTACGGCCAGCGCCAGCTGCTTGACCAGCGCGAACGCCGAGTTGTACTGACCGGCGAGACCCTCTGGCGCCAGATCGGCGACCAGCGGGGCCACCGTCGGCGACAGCATCGCCTCACCGAGACCGAACAGCGCGTACGTCGACACGAACGCGGCCGTCGCCATCTCCTGGCTGCCGTGCCCGAGCCCCGCGTAGCCCGCGGCCACCCAGGCCACCGCCCAGATGAGGCCCACCAGGGCGATCACCCGGGTGCGCCGGGCGCGCTCCACGAACCTGAGCACGGCGAACTGGGCGACCACGATCATCAGCGTGTTCGCGGCCAGGGCCGTACCCAGCGTGGAGGTGGATATCCCGGCGGCCTCCACGCCGTAGGCGCTCAGCCCCGACTCGAACTGCCCGTAGCAGGCGAAGAACAGCACGAAGCCCAGCACGCACAGCTGCACCATCGCCCGGTTGCCGAGCAGCCGCTTCCAGCTGCCCTTCGCGGACGCGGGCGCGTCCTCCAGACGGGGGGAGTGCGGCATCCGCACGGTCGCCATCACCGCGACCAGCAGCAGAAACATCGCCGCCTCGATCGCGAACAGCAGGGTGAACGAGGAGACGCGCGTGGTGTCGACCAGGTGACCGCCGATGAGGCCGCCGATGCCGAGCCCCAGGTTCTGGAGGAAGAACTGCATCGCGAACGCCCGGGAGCGGGTGTCGGCGCTGGAGCAGTCCACGATCATCGTGGCCAGCGCCGGCTGCATCACCGCCTGGCCGGCACCGAGCGCCGAGGCGGCGAACAGGACGGACCACGCGCTGCCCGCGAGCCCCAGGCTCAGTGCCCCGAGCGCGGCGGTGACCAGGGCGGCGAGCAGAACCGGCAGCGGGCCGCGGCGCACGATCGCCCGGCCGGCGAACGGCAGCACGATCAACGCGGCCACGGCGAAGACGGCGAGCACCAGTCCCGCCGTCATGGCTCCCAGACCCCGCACCTGCGCCACATAGACGTACAGGTAGGGGACTGTGAAGCCGAGCCCGAATGCGCTGAGTGCGTTGCCCACGTGGATCCGGCGCATCGCTGCGCCCATCGCCCTGGTCACGTTCACCTCTCTCACTAGTTAGGAGTGAAGACTTCAAAGCTAAAGTTCGAAGCTAAAGAGTACACAGTGAAGGACTTCAAGGCAAAGCGGCCGCGTGCCATACTCGGCCCATGGCCGACACCGCCGGCGTCGCTGAGCCGACCCTCGAAGAACAGATCGCCGCCTACCAGCGCGAGTTCCAGGACCTCGACCCGCAGGTCGAGAAGATCGTGTCGGCCCTGTCCCGGCTCAACCGCCGGATGAACGTCGCGTACGGCCGCCAGACCGCCGCCCTCGGCATCAGCAACGCCGAGTGGGAGGTGCTCAAGGCGCTGGTCCTCTCCGGCGCCCCGTACCGCCTGGGCCCCAGCGAGCTCGCCAAGCGCCTCGGCCTCACCCCGGCCGCCATGACCCACCGGATCGACCGCATGGTCACCGAGGGCCTGGTCACCCGGGAGCGCGACGAGGCCAACCGGGTGCGGGTCATCATCGAGCTGACCCCCGAGGGCCGGGAGAAGTGGCTGGAGGCGATGCGCCTCGCGACCGTCTTCGAGGAGGACCTGCTCCAGGACCTCACCCCGGCGGAGCGCTCGGTCCTCGGCGAGGTCCTCACCACGCTCCTGCGCCGGGTGGAGCACGCCCAGCCGGACGCCGGTGGCCGGCTCAGCGACCTCGACTGAGCCGCAGAAAAGATCTTGACAGGGCGCGGTTGACACGCCTCGACCCCGTCCGTATAGTTCTTCGGGTTGCCGCAGAGCCGTACTGTCTCCGCGGTGACACCTTGGCCGCTTCGAGCGGCAACCCTCACACCATCAGCACGATCTCCCTCCGGGTTGATTTCGGCGTGCCCGAATTCAATTCGAATAGGGATTCGGCGGCCCGATTGGGAATTGCCGAAGGGATCCGCTAAGGTTTGAGACGTCGGAACGGCCCAACGGCCGGGAAGACAAACCCCGCTGACTGGGGGTCAGACGCCGAAAGGATCTGATAGAGTCGGAACCGCCGGAAAGGGAAACGCGAAAGCGAGAACCTGGAAAGCACCGAGGAAATCGGATCGAGAAAAGATCTGATAGAGTCGGAAACACCGAAGGGAAGCCCGGAGGAAAGCCCGAGAGGGTGAGTA
>NZ_JBMJCT010000019.1:0-113042 GCF_049222185.1 Streptomyces sp. LaBMicrA B280
CCGGAGACGGGGTATCAACATATCTGGCGTTGACTTTTGGCACGCTGTTGAGTTCTCAAGGAACGGTCGCTTCCTTTGTACTCACCCTCTCGGGCTTTCCTCCGGGCTTCCCTTCGGTGTTTCAAACTCTATCAGGCTTTTTCTGTCTCTCTGACCACCGTTCTGCGAGCATGCAGAAGGAGATCCAGAGTCAGGATCTGACGAGTTTATTTTCTGTTCGAGCGAGGACACTTTCGCGTCGCTCCGTCCCGAGCAGGAGTACGACTGTACAGGGGGCCTGGAACGGCATGCAAATCCGCCGGGTTGGTGGTCTAGACCACTAGCTGCTAGCTTTCATCCGGAACCGCCACTTCACATGACATACCCTGCTGCTCAGGCCCGCGAGCAGCTCCACTTCTGGGAGGCTCCCATGACCACCGTGACGTCCCCTCTCGCCGGACGTGCCATCGGACTGGCCGCCGTGCCGGACCCCGTCTTCTCCGGGGCGATGGTCGGCCCCGGCACCGCGATCGATCCGGTGCGTGAGCCCTCCGAGGCCGTGTCGCCCGTGGACGGCGTGATCATCTCCCTGCACCCGCACGCCTTCGTCGTGGTCGACGACAGCGGGCACGGCGTGCTGACCCACCTCGGCATCGACACCGTGCAGCTCAACGGCGAGGGCTTCGAGGTGCTCGTCAATAAGGGCGACACTGTGACCCGCGGTCAGGCCGTCGTGCGCTGGGACCCCGCGGCGGTCGAGGCGGCCGGCAAGTCCCCGGTGTGCCCCGTCGTCGCGCTGGAGGCCACGGCCGACGCCCTCTCCGCCGTCCGCGAGAGCGGTGACGTGGCGACCGGCGCCGACCTCTTCTCCTGGAACTGACACACATGCCGTCATGAGGACGGTGTTAAGGACGACCACCGCGGCGGCGGGGCCCGCCGCACTATCCGGAGACGGGTGAGATGGAGACAACGCTGCGAGGCGTCGGCGTGAGCCATGGCGTGGCGATCGGCGAGGTCCGGCACATGGGCACGGCGGTGCTGGAGCCGCCGGCCAAGCAGATCCCGGCGCAGGAGGCGGGGCGCGAGCAGGGCCGGGCCCGCCAGGCGGTCGACGCCGTGGCCGCCGATCTGACCGCGCGCGGCAATCTGGCCGGCGGCGAGGCCCAGGCGGTGCTCGAGGCGCAGGCGATGATGGCGCAGGACCCCGAGCTGATGGCGGACGTGGACCGGCGGATCGCCGTCGGCAGCACCGCCGAGCGCGCGGTGTACGACGCGTTCGCGGCGTACCGGGAGCTGCTGGCCGCGGCCGGTGAGTACCTCGCCGGCCGGGTGGCCGACCTCGACGACGTGCGGAACCGTATCGTCGCCCGGCTGCTGGGCGTGCCCATGCCAGGTGTGCCGGACAGCGATCACCCCTATGTACTGGTGGCGCGCGACCTGGCGCCCGCCGACACGGCGCTGCTCGACCCCTCGCTGGTGCTCGGCTTCGTGACCGAGGAGGGTGGCCCCACCAGTCACAGCGCGATCCTGGCGCGGGCCCTCGGGGTGCCGGCCGTGGTGGCGCTGCCGGGCGCGGGCGAGCTGGGCGAGGGCACGGTGGTCGCGGTGGACGGCAGCACCGGCGAGGTGTTCGTGCACCCGAGCGAGGAGCGCAAGGCGGAGCTGGCGGCGGCGGCCGCCGAGCGCCGGGCCGCGCTGGCCGCCTCGACCGGTCCCGGGGCGACGGCGGACGGTCATACGGTGCCGCTGCTGGCCAATGTGGGCGGTCCCGCGGACGTGCCGGCGGCGGTCGCGGCCGGGGCCGAGGGCGTCGGTCTGTTCCGTACCGAGTTCCTGTTCCTGGACGACAGTGAGCGCGCTCCTTCCGAGGAGAAGCAGATCGCTGCCTACCGGCAGGTGCTGGCGGCGTTCCCCGAGGGCCGGGTGGTCGTACGGGTGCTGGACGCGGGCGCGGACAAGCCGCTGGCCTTCCTGACCCCGGCGGACGAGCCGAACCCGGCGCTGGGCGTGCGGGGGCTGCGGACGCTGCTGGACCATCCGGACGTCCTGCGCACCCAGCTGACCGCGCTGGCGAAGGCCGCCGAGGGGCTGCCCGTGCACCTTGAGGTGATGGCGCCCATGGTGGCGGACCGCGCGGACGCGAAGGCGTTCGCGGACGCCTGTCGTGCGGCGGGGCTGCGGGCGAAGTTCGGGGCCATGGTGGAGATCCCGTCGGCGGCGCTGCGGGCGCGGTCGATCCTCCGGGAGGTCGAGTTCCTGTCGCTGGGCACCAATGACCTCGCGCAGTACACGTTCGCGGCGGACCGGCAGGTCGGCGCGGTGTCGCGGTTGCAGGATCCGTGGCAGCCTGCGCTGCTCGACCTGGTCGCGCTGTCCGCGGAGGCGGCCCGTGCCGAGGGCAAGAGCTGCGGGGTGTGCGGTGAGGCGGCGTCCGATCCGCTGCTGGCCTGTGTGCTGACCGGTCTGGGTGTCACCTCCCTGTCCATGGGTGCGGCGTCGCTGCCCTATGTCCGGGCGACGCTGGCGAAGTTCACGCTGGCGCAGTGCGAGCGGGCCGCGGCGGCGGCGCGGGCGGCGGACAGCGCCGAGGAGGCGCGGAGCGCGGCTCAGGGCGTGCTGTCCGGCGAGTAGCCGACGGGCGGCCGGTGGCCGTGTCGTACAGGGGCGTCCCGCCTTCGGGTGGGGCGCCCCTGGCGCGTCCTGACGGGTCCTTCGGCGCGTCCTCGGCGGCGATCCGTGGGCGTGCTGTCCGGTGGGTGCGGTCAGTGGTGGTGGTCCGGTGCGGTGCTCCCCTCCCCCAGGTCCGGTGGTGCGCAGTAGTCGACGCCGGGTTCCGGGGCGATGAGGTCGCCGGACTCGGCGTCGGTGCAGTAGGCGTCGAACACCTCGGCGGCGGTGAGCGGTTCGAGGGTGCCGGCGCGCAGCCGCCAGCCGTGGACGCGGTCCGCGGTGCCGGGGGCGCTGGTGCGCAGGACGAGTCCGCCGGGGCTGCGGGTGGCGAGGCCCAGGGCGAGGACGCTGGTGAACTCCAGGGCCTCGGCCTCGTCCAGGCGGGTCGCGCCGTGGGCGTCCTCGTCCCCGTGCAGGACGGAGACGAGGGTCTCGGGTGCTCCCATGACGGTGCACACGAGATGCCGGTCGCCGGGCGGCGCGGTGTCGAGGATGCGGACCACGAGGTCGGAGGCGCGGGTGAAGGCGGCGCGGCCGATGTCCTCGCCGCAGGTGGGGCAGGGGCCGAGGCGGGTCAGCAGGGTGGTGGCGTACTCCCAGGTGGCGCGGCGGACGGCCGCGTCGACGAGGGTGGGCAGGAGCGCGGCGAGCGGGCCGCCGTCGTAGGGGACGGTGGGGCCGGTGGTGGCGAGTTCGGCGGTGAAGCGGGTGCGGGTGGCGGGCAGGTCGGGGTCCAGGCCGGTCTCGGCGCAGTAGGCGGCGTAGTCCTCGGGGTCGAAGAGAGCGAGGGTGGTGTGGCCGCCGTACGCGGCGCGGTTCCGCAGGACGTCCTCGACCTGCCGGAGGTAGGTCGGGTGGTCGTCGAAGGTGAAGCTGCGGTAGCGCCGCATGGCGCGGAAGTCGTGTTCGTCGGCGAGCAGGCCGATGGTGCCGGCGATCTCGCGGCGCAGGACGCTGCGCATGGTCCGGTGGTCGGTGTGCGCCATGTTTCCCCCATGTGTGCGCGGTCGATCAATGCTCACTCACCGTAGTCGTCGGCACTGACAATGCCGGGTGTGGGGGCTCTGACCTGTGGCTTTGTGAACATGGGTGGGCCCCGGGTGCCCGCCGTCGTACTCGGTGGGTCCGGGGCCGTCCGCGCGTGGGAGGGGCGTCAGCCGCGTTTGCGGGCCAGTTCCTCGTAGAAGGCGAGCAGGGTGAGGTCGTCGATGGAGCCGGGGTTGACCGCCTTCTCCAGCGGGGTGCCCTGGAGGAGGCGCTTGACCGGGACCTCGATGCGCTTGCCGGTGAGGGTGTGCGGGACGCCGGGTACCTCGATGATCTCGTCGGGGATGTGGCGCGGCGAGAGCTGTTCGCGGATGGCCCGCTTGACCTTGTCGAGGAGCGCGTCGTCCAGGTCGGCGCCCGGGGCGAGGTGCACGAACAGTGGCATCCAGTAGCCGCCGTCGGCCTGTTCGATGCCGATGACCAGGGATTCCTTGATCTCGGGCAGGCGCTCGACCACCTCGTAGATGTCGGCGGAGCCCATCCGGACGCCCTGCCGGTTGAGGGTGGAGTCGGAGCGGCCGTGGATGATCACGGTGCCGCGCCCGGTGCGAGTGATCCAGTCGCCGTGCCGCCAGACGCCGGGGTAGGTGTCGAAGTAGCTGTCGTGGTACCGGCTGCCGTCGGGGTCGTTCCAGAAGCGGATCGGCATGGACGGCATGGGCTGGGTGACGACGAGTTCGCCCACCTCGTCCACGAGGGGCTCGCCCGCGGGGTCCCAGGCCTGGAGGTCGGTGCCGAGGGCGGGGGCCTGGAGTTCGCCGGTGTACACGGGCAGGGTGGGCACGCCGCCCGCGAAGCAGGAGCAGACGTCGGTGCCGCCGCTGACGGAGGCGATCCACAGGTCCTCGCCGACCTCGTCGTGCAGCCAGCGGAAGCCGTCGGGCGGCAGCGGGGAGCCGGTGGTGGCGACGCACTTGACGGCGGAGATGTCGTAGTCGCGGGACGGGTGGACGCCGGCCTTGCGGCAGGCCATGACGTAGGCGGCGGAGGTGCCGTAGAGGGTGGCTCCGGTGCGTTCGGCGACCTTCCACTGGGCGCCGGTGTCGGGGTATCCGGGGCTGCCGTCGTACAGGACGATCGTCGTACCCGTGAGCAGGCCGGAGACGAGGAAGTTCCACATCATCCAGCCGGTCGAGGTGTACCAGAAGAAGCGGTCCTCGGGGCCGAGGTCGCAGTGCAGGCCCAGTTGCTTGAGGTGTTCGACCAGGATGCCGCCCTGGGACTGGACGATGGCCTTGGGCAGGCCGGTCGTACCGGAGGAGTAGAGCACCCACAGCGGGTGGTCGAAGGGCACCTGTTCGAAGACGGGCGCGGTGTCGCCGGAGGTCACGGCGGACCATTCGAGGGCGCCCTCGGGGGCCTCGGTGCCGAGGAGCGGGATGTGGACGACGGCCCGCAGGGTGGGCAGTTCGCGGCGCAGTTCGGCGACGGTCTCGCGGCGGTCGTGCTCCTTGCCGCCGTAGCGGTAGCCGTCGACGGTGAACAGGACGACGGGTTCGACCTGCTGGAAGCGGTCGAGGACGGAGCGGGCGCCGAAGTCGGGGGCGCAGGAGGTCCATACGGCGCCGACGGAGGCGGTGGCGAGGAGGGCGACGACGGCCTGCGGGATGTTGGGCAGATAGCCGCTGACGCGGTCGCCGGGGCGTACGCCGAGGGCGCGCAGTTCGGCGGCGAGCGAGCCGACCTGGCCGCGCAGTTCGGCCCAGGTGACGGGGCGCGGCTCGTGGGTCTCGTCCACGTACAGCAGCGCGGGCTCATCGGGGCGGTCCGCGGCCGCGCGCAGGGCGTGCTCGGCGTAGTTGAGGGTGGCGCCGGGGAACCACTGGGCGCCGGGCATCGAGCGGTCGGCGAGGACCTGGGTGTACGGGGTGGAGAAGCGGACGTCGAACCACTCGGTGACGGCCTTCCAGAAGGCGTCCAGGTGGTCGACGGACCAGCGGTGCAGTGCGGCGTAGCCGCCGTCGGCCGGGGCCCCGTGGTGGGCGGCGGTCCACGCCTGGAACGCGGTGATGCGTGCCCGGGCGATCCGCTCGGGATCGGGCTGCCAGAGCGGCTGGGGGTTCGCGGTCGACATGGGGCGGCTCCCGGACTGTACGCGTCGTGTGCGTCGGTCCGCGCACGGCTGGGTGTGCGCGTGACGCGGCTGACAGGGACGATGCCATGTGATCGACTTCCGCACCAGGGTGAGCTTCATATCATCCGCCTGATGAAACTCATCGAAACTCGTCCGTCCGGTGAAACGGCGGGTCGGGCAGAGGTGAACGGAAATTGAACGGCACGCGCGCGCGGGGCGCTCGGTGGCAGGGTGAGCAGTATGAACGGTCGTGACCTGGTGCGTTCGGTGCGTGTGATCGGTTCGGGACGGGCTGCGAGGGGGGTGCGGGCGGCGTGGCGCAGACGGCGGATCGACGCCGCCGGGCTGCCCCGGCGGGGGGCGGAGCGGGCGCGGGTGCCCGGGCAGGTGGAGAGCGCCGAGCCGGGGCCCGGCGGTGGGGTGATCCGGTTCAGCCGGTCGGAGCTGCGGATCATGGTCGCGGTGAACGGCGCGGTGTTCTGGGGCTGGGACGGGGCGGCGCCGGGGCCGTCGTACGCGCTGGCGGGCAGCGGCCCCGAGCCGGATCCGCGGGCGGTCCTGGAGCCGGACAAGGACGGCGGCTGGCGGGTGGTGGCCGAGCGGGTGACGGTCGTGGTCTCGCGGCACGGCGCGGTGGAGGTGTGCACGCCGGGCGGTGTGGTGCTGCGCCGGGAGCTGCCGCCGCGCTGGTGGGAGCCGGTCGAGGGGGGCGTCGGACGGTGGATGCAGCGTTCGGAGGTGGCGGCGGACGCCCGGTTCTTCGGGCTCGGCGGGCGCGCGTCCGGGCCGCGGCTGCGCGACGGGTCGTACCGGCTGTGGAACACCGATCCCGGCGGTTCGTTCGCACCGGGTGACGATCCGCTGTATCTGACCATGCCGGTGCAGCTGGTGGTGGCGGACGCGGGGACGCACCTGATCTTCTACGACACCACGTGGGACGGCACGGTGGTGCTGCGCGAGGGCGAGGAGGGCGCGGGGTCGGGGCACGACCGGGCGGGTCGCTGCGAGCTGCGGATGGACGGCGGGCCGCTGCGCTGCTGGGTGATGGTGGGCCCGCCCGCGCGGGTGCTGCTCACCTGGGCCTCGCTGACCGGCGCGCCCGCGCTGCCGCCGGCCTGGGCGCTCGGTCATCAGCACGCGCGGTGGGGGTTCGGGAGCGAGCAGGAGGTGCGCCGGATCGTCGCGGGCTATCAGGAGCGCGGGCTGCCGTTGGACGCCGTGCATCTGGACATCGACCACTACGACGACCACCGGGTCTTCACCGTGGACCGGGAGCGGTTCCCGAAGCTGCCGGTGCTCGCGGAGGAGCTGCGGCGGGACGGGATCCGGCTGGTCTCGATCGTGGATCCGGCGGTGCGGGCGGCGCCGGGTGAGGCGGTGTACGACGGCGGTACGGCGGTGGACGCGTTCGTGCGGGACGCCTCGGGGCGGCCGGTGCGGGGGGTGGTGTGGGCCGGTGAGTCGGTGTACCCGGACTTCACGCATCCGCGGGCGCGTCAGTGGTGGGGCGGGCTGTACGAGGAGCGTCTTGAGCAGGGGTTCGCCGGGTTCTGGCACGACATGAACGAGCCGGTGTCCTTCAACGCCTTCGGTGAGCCGACGCTGCCGCGCTCGGCCCGGCACGCGCTGGAGGGGCGCGGCGGGGACCATCGCGAGGCGCACAACGTGTACGGGCTGTGCATGGCGCGCGCGGGATACGAGGGGCTGCGCGAACTGGCGCCCCAGGAGCGGCCGTTCCTGCTTACGCGGTCGGGCTGGGCGGGGGTGCAGCGGTACGGCGGCACGTGGTCGGGCGATGTGGCGACGGGCTGGCCGGGGTTGCGGGCGTCGCTGTCGCTGGTGCTGGGGCTCGGGCTGTGCGGGGTGCCGTACTCGGGCCCGGATGTCGGCGGCTTCGACGGCAGCCCGTCACCGGAGTTGTATCTGCGGTGGTTCCAACTCGGCGCGTATCTCCCGCTGTTCCGCACGCATGCGAGTCTCCGGGCCGGGCGGCGTGAGCCGTGGGAGTTCGGGTCGGAGGTGCTGGAGCACGCGCGGGCGGCGCTGCTCGAACGCCGGCGGCTGCTGCCGTACTTCGTGACGCTCTCCCATCTGGCCCGGCGCACCGGGGCGCCCTATGTGCGGCCGGTGTGGTGGAGCGCACCGGAGGACCGGGCGCTGCGCGACTGCGAGGACGCGTTTCTGCTGGGGGACGGTCTGCTGGTGGCACCGGTGCTGGACCCGGGCGCGGACCGGCGTGTGGTGCGGCTGCCGCGGGGGCGCTGGTACGACACGGCGACGGAGCGGGCCTACGAGGGGCCCGGCCAGGTCGTGGTGGACGCGCCGCTGTCCCGGATACCGGTGTTCGCACGGGCGGGCGCGGTGCTGCCGGTGCGCGGCGACGACGGCCTCGAACTGGAGACCTGGGCCCCGGCACCCGGCCGGACCGGTGGCGGCCTGGTGGTACGGGACGCGGGCGACGGCTGGGACGTACCGGAGCTGGAACGCTATGTGGCCCGCAACCACGGCGGGAAGGTGACGGTCACCCGCGAGGACGGGACCGGAGCGAGCGAGCCGGAGTGGCCGGTGCGGGTGCGGGTGCGGGGGCTGAGCTGAACTGGGCTGGGCTGGGCTGGGCTGGGCTGGGACAGGGTGGGGCGTCAGGTTGAGGGGGCTCGGGTGAGGCGGCTCGGGTGAAGCGGGCTCGCCCGGGGGCCGAGTGAGCTGGGCACGCGCGGCAGGGGGCGGGTGTCCGGGTGAGCCGGACTCGGATCCCGGTGAGACGGCCGCCAGAGACAGCGGAATGAGCCGAGAGCCCCGGAGGTCCGGGCCCCTGTCCGAAGGCCGGGCGGGGCGGGCATCTACGGCACCCGGGACGGCGCGTGCGGGTCGCCGGGTGAGCCGGGCTGGTGGAGGTGCCCGGCTCGGGGGCGGCGCGGGGGTCAGATGTAGCGGCCCTCGAAGAAGGCGCGGACCGCGGCGCCGTGGAGGGGGAAGGCGAGGTCCTCGGGACGGCGCAGGAGGTGCCAGCCCTCGGTTTCAGGGGTGGGGGCGGGCGGGGGCAGGAGGTCGGCCGGGCGTTCGGGGAGGAGGCCGAAGAGGAGCAGATGCCCGTCGGGGGAGCTCATGGCGTCGACGAGGCGGACGTCGCGGGCGGCGGCGTCGATGCCGGTCTCCTCCTTGAGTTCGCGGACGACGGCCTGCTTCCAGTCCTCGCGGTCGTCCACGTAGCCGCCGGGCAGGGCGGTGCCGCCGCGGGCGGGGGCGATGGTTCGGGTGATGACGACCAGGGCGGTGCCCTCGGTGTCGTACACGGGCTGGAGCGCGATCGCCACGGGCAGCGGGTTGCGGTAGGCGACCGTGCCGCAGGACGGGCAGGTGCGCGGCCAGCCGGTGACGCCCGCTCCATAGGGCACCCCGCAGGCGGAACAGTGCGATCCCGGTGCGGAGTTGGCGATGGGTTGCTGATTCTCGGACACGCGCGGACTGTATCCGATCACGGGAACGGCGTCTTCCGTGCGTGGTGTTGTCCGGTACGGACACGGTCTGCCCAATTCCCGTCGGACGTGGGACACTCCTGACGCTCCGTCAGATCAGTCCGATCCGCTGTGCCGGGAGGGGCTTTGCCGCACACCAGGACACCCGTGATCACCGGCTGGTTCACCGGCGAGGGGGACGGCTTCCGCCTCCTCGGCACCCGCTGCTCGTCCTGCGCCTCGGTCTTCTTCCCGCGCGAGGACGTCCACTGCCGCAATCCGCACTGCGCGGGCGGCACCCTGGAGGAGACCCCGCTGTCCCGGACGGGGCGCGTCTGGTCGTACACCGACACCCGGTACCGCCCGCCGTCCCCCTATGTGAGCGATACGGAACTCCCCTGGGAGCCCTACGCGTTGGTCGCCGTCGAGCTGGCGGCCGAGCGGATCGTGGTGCTGGGCCAGGCGGCCCCCGGGATCACCGTCGCCGATCTCGCGGTGGGGATGGCGGTGGAGGTCGTACCCGGAGTGCTCCATGCGGACGCGGAGACGGCCTGGACGACGTGGAACTGGCGGCCGGTGGGGGCGAGGTCATGACGGGAGACGTCGCCGTGCTCGGCGCGGGCATGCACCCCTGGGGCAAGTGGGGGCGCGGCTTCGTGGAGTACGGCACCGCGGCGGCCCGCGCGGCGCTCGCGGACGCCGGTGTCGACTGGCGGGACGTGGGCTCCGTCGTCGGCGCGGACACGGTGCGCGGCGGCTACCCGGGGTATGTGGCGGGGGCGTCGTACGCCAGGGCGCTGGGCTGGCAGGGCGCCCGGGTCACCAGTGTGTACGCGGCCTGCGCGTCGGGGGCGCAGGCGATCGCCGCGGCGCGGGCGCAGATCCTCGCCCGCCTCGCCGATGTGGTGCTCGTGGTGGGCGCGGACGCGGCGCCCAAGGGTTTCTTCCGGCCCGCGGGCGGGGACCGGCCCGACGACCCCGACTGGCTCCGCTTCCGGCTGCTGGGCGCCACCAACCCGGCGTACTTCGGGCTGTACGCGCGCCGGCGGATGGCGGTGCACGGCGACACACCGGAGGACTTCGCGCTGGTCAAGGTGAAGAACGCCGCCATGGGGGCGCTGAATCCGTACGCCCGTTACCGCAAGCGGGTCACCGCCGAGGAGGTCGCCGCCTCCGCGGTGGTCGCCGATCCGCTGCGGCTGCTGGACATCTGCGCCACCTCCGACGGCGGCGCCGCCCTGGTGCTGTCCTCCATGGAGTTCGCGCGTCGGCACGGCGCCGCGCGGCCGGTGCGGATCCGCGCGGTCTCCACGGTGACGCCCCGCTTCCCGAACCCGGTGCTCGACCTGCCGGACATCGCCACCGACCCGGCGGTCGCGGTGCGGCCCCCGGAGGAGACCTTCCGCGCCTCCCTCGCCCGCGCCGCCTACGAGGAGGCGGGCCTCGGCCCCGGGGACCTGGATCTGGCGGAGGTGTACGACCTGTCCACCGCGCTGGAGTTGCAGTGGTACGAGGATCTGGGGCTGTGCGGCGCGGGCGAGGGGGCGAAGCTGCTGCGGGAGGGCGGGACGGCACCGGGCGGGCGGACGCCCGTCAACGCCAGCGGCGGGCTCGCCTCCTTCGGTGAGGCCGTCCCGGCGCAGGCCATCGCCCAGGTCTGCGAGCTGACCTGGCAGCTGCGGGGCGCGGCGGGCGAGCGGCAGATCGAGGGCGCGCGGGTGGGCATCACCGCCAACCAGGGGCTCTTCGGGCACGGTTCGTCCGTGGTGGTGGTGCGGTGAGGGAACGACCCACGGGGTTCCGCACGCTGTGTGAGCGGCCCGGAATCCTGTGTGAACGTCTCATGAACTGGCCCTGGGCGCCCGCTCCCGGCGCCATCATGCTGCCGTGCGCTCCTGGACGGACTCTCTCCGCTTCGCCTTCCAGCCGCTGGTGAACCTGAGGACGGGCGCGGTCGCCGCGCTGGAGGCATTCGCCCGCCCGGAGACCGGCGACATCCTGGCCGAGGCCCGCCGCGACCCCGAACGGGACGGCGCGCTGGCCGCGTTGGCGCTGCGCTCGGCCATGCGCGCGGAGCGGCTGCTGCCGCTGCACGTGAACGTGTTCGCGGCCACGCTCGCCGACCTCGGCGGCCTCACCCCGCTGCACGACGCGGTGCGGGCGGAAGGGCGGGGGCCCTGGGAGGTGACGCTGGACGTCGTACCGCCGTACACGCAGGTGCCGCACCGGGCGTTGCTCGAAGCGGTGGCCGCGCTGCGGGAGCAGGGGTTCCGGATCAGCGCGGACGGGGTCGGGGACGGCGATGTGCCGCTGCGGCTGCTCACCGACCTCTCCCCCGATCTGGTCAAGCTGGACGCCTCGTTGCTGGCCAGACCGGCCGCCGTACGGGCGATGCGGACCCTGTGCGAGGAACTGGACGCCCTGGTCGCCGTGGAGGGGGTGGAGACCGAGGGGCAGTACGCGGCGGCGGTGTCGGCGGGGGCGCAGCTGGCGCAGGGCGAGCTGTTCGCGCCGCCCGCCCGGATCCCCGCGGCGGACGTCCATGTGCCGTCCTTCTCCCCCGCCGCGCCGATCACGCCCAGGAGCGGGCCGTCGGTGCGGGAGTTCGTGCGCCCGGCCGCCGTGCTGCCGGTGACGGCGTCGGCGGGGCAGGTGCGGGCCCTGCTGACCGGCTCGCCTGACGTCTCCGGGGTGCTGCTGGTGGACCAGGCGGGCCGGCCCGTGCGGTCGGTGCACCGCTCGCGCTTCCTGCTGTCGATGTCCGGCCGCTACGGCCACGCCCTGTACGCCGACCGTCCCGCCGCGCGGCTCGGGGACGCCCCGCGCACGGTCGGGGTGGACGCCACCGCCTGGGAGGTGCTGGACGTGGTGGCGATCGGCGGCCGGGACCGGATCAGCGACGATGTGGCGGCGCTGGACGCGCACGGGCGGTGCGTGGGTGTCGTACGGCTCGCGGACCTGGTGCGGGCGCTGGCCGAGAGCCGGGTGGAGGAGGCGGCCGGGCTCAATCCGCTGACCCGGCTGCCCGGTTCGGACGCGATCACCGGTGAGGTGGACCGGCGGATCGCGGACGGGCGGCCGTTCGCGCTGAGCTGGCTGGACATCGACCACTTCAAGAAGGTGAACGACGGCGCCGGTTTCGCCGCGGGCGACGAGCTGATCCGCTCGGTGGGGCGGGCGCTGACGCAGGCGATCGCCGGGCAGGCGCGGGTCGGGCACATCGGCGGGGACGACTTCCTGGTGCTGGCCGACGAGGAGACGCTCGGCCCGCTGGCCGCGGCGGTGCTGGACGCCCCCTGGTCGGCGGGCGGGCGGCCGGTCACGCTGTCGCTGGCGACCGTGGTGTGCGGGCCGGGCAGCGTGCACGACCACCGCCAGGCCGCCGCCCAGCTGGCTCCGCTGAAGCAGGCGGCCAAGGCGCTCGGCGGGGCCGGCTGGGTGCTCGGCCGCGCGGGGCTGACCGGACACGAGGTACGGCGGGCGGGCGGGGCGGTGGCTCCGGCGCGGGCGGCGGCCGCCGAGCCTCAGTGGTGAACGTCCCCTGGGCGTGGATGACTTGAGATCTGTTCTGGTCAGCTGCCGACCGGCTGGCGGTGGTCCGCCGTGTAGCGCATGGCGTGTTCGATGAGGTCGATGAGGACGTCCTTGGCCGACTCCCGGTCGCGGGCGTCGCACAGCACCACGGGCACCCCGGCGTCCAGGTCGAGCGCCCGGCGGACCGAGTCGGAGGGGTAACGGTCGGCGCCGTCGAAGCAGTTGACGGCGACCAGGAAGGGGATGGAGCGCCGCTCGAAGTAGTCGACGGCGGCGAAGCAGTCCTCCAGACGGCGGGTGTCGGCGAGCACGACGGCGCCGAGCGCGCCCTCGGTCAGCTCGTCCCACATGAACCAGAACCGCTCCTGTCCGGGCGTGCCGAACAGGTACAGGACCAGGTCCTCGCGCAGGGTGATCCGGCCGAAGTCCATGGCCACGGTGGTGGTGTTCTTGGCCTCCACCCCGCTGGTGTCGTCGACCGGGCGCCCGGCCTCGGTGAGCTGCTCCTCGGTGCGCAGCGGCCGGATCTCGCTGATCGCGCCGACCAGGGTGGTCTTGCCCACGCCGAAGCCGCCCGCCACCAGGATCTTGAGCGTGACGGGCTCGACCGGGAAATTGCCGTGCTCAGAACGCCCGAGGACCATCGTTCACTTCTCCTGCTTGCTGGGGTTCGGGCGACGGCCGGCCGTAGCCGCCGCCACCGGGGGTTTTGATGACCAGTACGTCGCCGGGGCCGACCTCGGTGGAACCGCTGCCGCCGAGATCGGTGACGCCGCCGTCGGCCCGCTCGACACGGTTGGTGCCGAGCACGCCGGGGGCGCCGCCCGCCATGCCGTACGGGGGCACACGGCGGTGCTGGGAGAGGGTGGAGACGGTCATGGGCTCCAGGAACCGGATGCGGCGCACCGCGCCGTCGCCGCCGCGCCAGGCACCCGCGCCGCCGCTTCCGTGCCGTACGGCGAACTCCTCCAGGCGGACGGGCAGTCGCCACTCCAGGATCTCGGGGTCGGTGAGCCGGGAGTTGGTCATATGGGTCTGCACGACGTCGGCGCCCGGGAAGCCGTCGCCCGCGCCGGACCCGGAGGCGACGGTCTCGTAGTACTGGTGGCGTTCGTTGCCGAAGGTGACGTTGTTCATCGTGCCGGAGCCCTCGGCCTGGACGCCGAGCGCGGCGTACAGGGCGCCGGTGATGGCCTGCGAGGTCTCCACGTTGCCCGCGACGACGGCGGCCGGGGGCCTCGGGGCGAGCAGCGAGCCGGGCGGTACGACGATGTCCAGGGGGCGCAGGCAGCCGTCGTTGAGCGGGATGTCGTCGGCGACCAGGGTGCGGAAGACGTACAGGACGGCCGCGTTGACGACGGCGAAGGGGGCGTTGAAGTTGGTGGGGAGCTGCGCGGAGGTGCCGGTGAAGTCGATGGTGGCCCGGCGCTCGGCCCGGTCGACGCGGACCCGGACGCGGATGACGGCGCCCGCGTCGGTCTCGTAGGCGTACGCGCCGTCGTCCAGGGCGTCGATGACGCGGCGCACCGCTTCCTCCGCGTTGTCCTGGACGTGCCGCATGTACGCCTGTACGACATCGAGGCCGAACTCGCCGATCATGCGGCGCACCTCGTCGACGCCCTTCTGATTGGCGGCGATCTGGGCGCGCAGGTCGGCGAGGTTCATGCGGGGGTTGCGGGAGGGGTAGGGGGCCTCGGTGAGCAGGCGCCGGGTCTCCTCCTCGCGGAAGCGGCCGCCCTCGGCGAGCGGCCAGTTGTCGAACAGGACGCCCTCCTCCTCGATGGTGCGGCTGTGGGCGGGCATGGAGCCCGGGGCGATGCCGCCGATCTCGGCGTGGTGGCCGCGGGAGGCGACGTGGAAGAGGATCCGGGGCCGGTTCTCCGGGGACGCCGGAGACCCGGTGCCGGGGGTCTCCGTGTCGAACACCGGGGTGATCACGGTGACGTCGGGCAGATGGGTGCCGCCGTGGTACGGGTCGTTGACGGCGTAGGTGTCACCCGGGCGCATCGCGTCGCCCCGGCGGCGGATGACCTCCTTGACGCTTGTGCCCATGGAGCCCAGGTGGACGGGGATGTGGGGGGCGTTGGCCACCAGGTTGCCGTCCGGGTCGAACAGGGCGCAGGAGAAGTCGAGGCGTTCCTTGATGTTGACGGACTGCGCGGTGGACTCCAGCCGGGCGCCCATCTGTTCGGCGATCGACATGAAGAGGTTGTTGAAGACCTCAAGGAGAACCGGATCGGCCTCCGTGCTCGGGCGGGAACCCCGTGCGACCGCGACGCGTTCCATGAGCAGATGTCCGTCGTCGGTGGCCGCGGCCCGCCAGCCGTCGTCCACGACGGTCGTCGCGCTGGCCTCGGTGATGATCGCCGGGCCGGTGACGGTCTCGCCGGGAGGAAGGGCCTCGCGGCGGTGCAGGGGTACGTCGCGCCAGGAGCCGCCGGTGTGCAGGCGGACGGTCTCGGGTGCGGCGGGCCGCCCCTCGTACGGAGCGAGGGCGGTCAGATCGGGGGGTGCGGTGATGCCGGTGGCCTCGACGGAGAGGGCTTCCACGACGATCGGACGGTCGAGGGTGAAGGAGTAGGTGGCGCGGTGGCGCTCCTCGAACGCGCCGCGCATGATGCCGGGTTCGGACAGTTCGACGGTGAGGGCGGTGTCGGTGCCGTCGTAGCGGAGCTGGGCGCGGTGGGTGACCCGGACGCGGTCGTCGGGGACGTCCTCGGCCATGAGTTCGGCGCGGGCGGCGGCCTCCAGGTCGGCGGCGGCCTCGCGGATGCCGGGCATGGCGGCCTGCTCCAGGGGGGCCTCGACGGACCGCTCGCGCATGGCGGTGGTGTCGGCGAGACCGATGCCGAGCGCGGAGAGGACCCCGGCCATGGGGGGTACGAGCACGGTGCGGATCCCGAGCGACTCGGCGACCCGGCACGCGTGCTGACCGCCCGCGCCGCCGAAGGTGGTCAGCGCGTAGCGGGTGATGTCGTGGCCCTGCTGGACGGAGATCCGCTTGATCGCGTTGGCGATGTTCGCGACGGCGATGTCCAGATAGCCCTCGGCGACCTGTTCGGGGGTGCGGTCGTCGCCGGTGGCCCGGTGGATGTCGCGGGCGAGCCCGGTGAACCGGTCGCGGACCAGGTCGGCGTCCAGCCGCTGGTCGCCGTCGGGCCCGAACACGGCCGGGAAGTGGGCGGGTTGGATCCGGCCGAGCATCACATTGGCGTCGGTGACGGTGAGCGGACCGCCGGCCCGGTAGCAGGCGGGGCCGGGGATGGCGCCGGCCGAGTCGGGGCCGACGCGGTAGCGGGAGCCGTCGAAGTGGAGCACGGAGCCGCCGCCCGCGGCCACGGTGTGGATGTCGAGCATCGGGGCGCGCAGCCGTACGCCCGCGACCTGGGTGTCGAAGACCCGCTCATAGGCGCCGGCGAAGTGCGAGACATCGGTGGAGGTACCGCCCATGTCGAAGCCGATGACCCGGTCGAAGCCCGCGCGCTGGGACATCCGGGCCATGCCGACGATGCCCCCGGCAGGTCCGGACAGGACGGCGTCCTTGCCGCGGAACTGCCCCGCCTCGGTGAGCCCGCCGTTGGACTGCATGAACATCAGCCGCACCCCGCGCAGTTCGTCGGCCACCTGGCGGACGTGCCGGTGCAGCACCGGTGAGAGGTAGGCGTCGGCCACGGCGGTGTCGCCGCGCGGGACCAGCTTCATCAGCGGGCTGACCTCGCTGGACAGGGAGATCTGCGGGAAGCCGGTGCGGGCCGCGAGTTCACCGATGGCGCGTTCGTGGGCGGGGTGCAGATGGCTGTGCAGGCAGACCACGGCGACGGCGCGGATCCCGTCGTCGTACGCCTCCCGGAGCGCGGGCGCGAGCGCGTCCAGGTCGGGGGCGCGCAGCACCGTGCCGTCGGCGGCGATGCGTTCGTCGGCCTCGATCACCCGGGTGCAGAGCGGTTCGGGCAGGTCGATGCGGCGGGCGAAGATGCGCGGCCGGTTCTGGTAGGCGATGCGCAGGGCGTCGCGGAAGCCGCGGGTGATGATCAGGAGGGTGGGTTCGCCGGTGCGCTCCAGGAGCGCGTTGGTGGCGACGGTGGTGCCCATGCGGACGGACTCGACGGGCTCCGGGGAGTCGCCGAGAAGGGCGCGGATGCCGAGGACCGCGGCGTCGGGGGTGGGCGTGGGCTCGGGGTGCGGGCCGGGCCCGGAGTGGGGGCGGGCGGGGTTGTCGGAGAGCACCTTGTGCGTGAGCAGGCGGCCGTCCGGGCGACGCGCGACGATATCGGTGAAGGTGCCGCCTCGGTCGACCCAGAACTGCCAGCCTGTCACGTCAGTACTCCGCTTCCGCGCCGGTCACAGCGCCCGCAGGCCGTTGATCACGTCGCGCAGAATACTCTCGTCCGGCAGCTCGGCCGGGGGCACCGGCCGGGTGACATGGACGAGTTCCGCGTGCACGAGGTCGCCGACGAGGACCCGGACGACACCGATGGGCAGGTCGAGTTCCGCGGCCAGCTCGGCGACCGACTGCGGGGTGCTGCGGCACAGGCCCACGATGTCCACGTGCTCGGGGGAGAGCGTCGGGTCCGTCTCCGGGTCCCCGGCGGCCGGCTCCGTGACCACCACCGCGATCAGATCGAGGCGGTGCTGGGCCGTACTGGTGGTACGGCCGCGCGTCATGGCGTACGGACGGACGACCGGTCCGGCGTCGTCGTCGAACCAGTGGCTGCTCACCTGACCGTCTTCGCTCATGTCATCCCACTACCCGCCCGCGGGCAGGCCCGTGCGCGGGGCGGTGCCCAGGTGCACACCCACCTTCTTGACCAGGAGCGTCATCTCGTAGGCGACCTGGCCGACATCGGAGTCGGCGTCGGACAGGACGGCCAGGCAGCTGCCGTCGCCCGCGGCGGAGACGAACAGGAAGGCGTCGTCCAGCTCGACGACCGTCTGGCGGACGCCGCCCGCGTCGAAGTGGCGTCCCACGCCCTTGGCGAGGCTGTGGAAGCCGGACGCCACGGCGGCCAGATGCTCGCCGTCCTCCCTGGTCAGGTCCTTGGACACGCCGGTGGCCAGGCCGTCGCCGGAGAGGATGACGGCCTTGCGGATGCTGGCGACGCGGTCGACCAGGTCGTCCAGGAGCCAGTTCAGCCCCCCGTTGCCCGTCGCCGTGTGGTCGGTCGCCTTCGGTGCGGTCATCGACCGTCCCCCTTAGTGGTTCCTTGTGCTGTGCCGGTGCGGGCAGTCTCGCCCGTGGCATTCTCCTCCCGGCCGCGCTGCCAGCCGCGCTGGAGCGAGGCCATGCGGCTGCGGACCTCGTCGGCGTCCCGGTCGGTGGGCGCGTCGGTGCGCCCGGGACGCCGTTCGGGGTCCTGCCTGAGCTGAGGGGCGAGACTGGCCTGCCGCACTCGGCGGGGCAGGGCGCTGTCGCCGGGTTCGGCGGTGCCGTCGCCGTCGCGGGGCGCGCGGGCGGGGCCGCCGGGGGTGTCCGGGCCACCGGGGGCGAGATCGGAAGAGCACACGTCGGGGCGGCGGTCGCCCGGCGCGGCAGGGCCACCGGCCCGTCCCGGTGCGGCTCGCGGTCGGTGCCGTAGGCGTCCGGGCCCGCGCCGTACGCGTCCTCAGCGGTGCCGTACGTGCCCGCGTCGGAGGCGTACGCCTCCCCGGTCGGGCGCTCGTCCGGGGCCGGGTCCGCCGGGTTACGGCGGCCGGGCTCGGGGCGGTGGGCGCGCTGGTCGGTGACCGGCTTGCCGTGCGAGCTGACCAGCTTGGGCGGCTGGCGGCGCGGCAGCGGTACGAGTCCGGGCTCGGCGGTCCCCCCGCCCGCCGGGCGATCCACCGAACGGTCCTCGCCCGGCTCCGCCGCGGGGCCGTCGTCCCCGCCCCGGGCCAGGGCGCGGCGGTGGCGGAAGAGGCCGCCGCGCTCGCTGTCCTCGTCCGGCAGGGCGCCGGGGAAGTCGTCCAGGGCGTCGAGGTCGACGGGCGCCTCCAGCTCCACCGGGCCGTCCAGGACGGTGGTGGGCAGGCCGGACAGCGGCAGCGGGGCGCGGGCGCCACCGGCGGCGCGCCCGGAGTTCTTCGCGGTGCGCTCCCGGTCGAGCCGGAAGCCGATGCCGTTGGTGTCCGGGACCTCGTCGCTGAGCAGCGCGTCCGGGATGAACACGATCGCGGTGGTGCCGCCGTAGGGCGAGGGCTGGAGAGAGACGCGCACGTTCTGGCGCTGGGCGAGTCGGCTGACCACGAACAGGCCGAGCCGGTCGGTGTCGGAGAGTTCGAACTCGGGGGTCTCGGCGAGGCGCAGGTTGTTGTCCAGCAGCGCCTCGGGCGTCATGCCGAGTCCCCGGTCGTGTATCTCCAGGGTGAAGCCGTTGGCGACCCGCTCGCCGATGACCTGGACGGCGGTGTGCGGGGGCGAGAACACCGTGGCGTTCTCCAGGAGTTCGGCCACGAGATGGGTGAGGTCGGCGACGGCCGGGCCGGTCACGGCGACCCGCGGCAGGCGTCGTACCTCGACCCGCTCGTAGTCCTCGACCTCGGCGACGGCCGCGCGGACCACGTCCATCAGCTGCACGGGGCGGCGCCACTGCCGGGAGGGCGCCGCGCCGGAGAGGATCACCAGGCCCTCGGCGTGCCGCCGCATCCGGGTGGTGAGGTGGTCCAGGCGGAAGAGGTCGGCGAGTTCGTCGGTGTCCTCGGTGCGGCGTTCCATGGTGTCGAGAAGGGTGAGCTGCTTGTGCAGCAGCACCTGGCTGCGGCGGGCGAGGTTGACGAAGACCTCGGAGACTCCGGCGCGCAGCTCGGACTGCTTGACGGCAGCCTCGACGGCGGCCCGTTGAAGGGTGTTGAGGGCCTGCCCGACCTCGCCGATCTCGTTCTGGTCGTACTCCAGGCGCGGCACCTCGGTCTCCACGTCGACCTGTTCGCCGACCGACAGCCGGCGCATCAGGCCGGGCAGCCGGACGCCGGACGCCTCGTGCGCCTCCAGGCGCAGCCGGCGCAGGTCGCGGATCAGGCCGCGGCCGATCCGGACGGACAGGACGAGGGAGAAGAGCAGGGCGAGCAGTCCGAGCAGGCCCGCGACGGCGCCCTGGGCGATGACCCGCATGGCGACGGGGTGCATACGGTCCTGGAAGCGGTCGCCCGCCCCGTCGTCCAGGGTGGCGAGGTCGGCCAGGGCGCTGCCCGCGGCCTGGTCCCAGCTCTTGGCGGTGACTCCGTCGGGGGTGCCGGAGCCGTGCTCGATGACGGACTGCTCGGCCGAACGCAGCGGGGCGGTACCGGCGTTGTCCCAGAACCGTTCGTAGCGCTCGCGTTCGGACGCGGGCAGCAGCGGCAGGCTGATGTCGTACAGCAGGGTGCGCTGGGCGACGAGGTCGGAGATCTCGCGGATCTCCTCGCGGGTGAGCCGCCCCACCACGAGGGAGGAGCCGAGCAGGGCGTCCTCCCGGGAGAGCAGTTCACGGGCGCGGGTGAGGTTGACCAGGGCGTGCGACTGCTTGTCCATCTCGACGTCGTCGATGCCGTCGAGCCCGGCGAGCAGCGAGTAACAGGGGTCGATCAGGCGGTTGTAGAGGTCGAGGGCCTGGGCGCGGCTGATGGTGCCGCCCTCGACGCTGTGGCGCAGCGAGTCCAGTCCGCTGAAGGCGTCCAGGACGGCGGTGAGGTGTTCGCCGCCCTGGGCGCCGAGGGCGTGGCGCAGATGGCGCTTCCGCGCGTTCTCGCGGACCTTCGCGATCGCACGGTCGCTGGCGGTGCGGGTGCGCTGGAGCGCCGACAGGGAGTCGGAGGCGCGTGGGTCGGCGAGGTAGACGAGGGTCTGGCGGCGCTCCTGTTCGAGCACGCGAACGGTGTCCTCGGTGGGATAGCCGATGTTCTGCATGACATCGGAGACCCGGAAGAGCTGGGCCACGTCACGGCCTGTGACCACCGTGGCGAAACCCCAGATGGCGGTCAGGGACAGCAGCGGCACGAGAAGCAGCGCCACGATCTTCCGGCGGATCGACTTCCCGCGAAAGCGCATGGCCTCCCCCAGCTCGACCCCCGCGGGCCGGGGGTGCGCATGTGCGTCAACAAACGGCGCGAGCCTACTACCGCCATACAGGTAACTCGAAGGCATGTCCGGAAGGTGAACTTCCGTAGCGGCGGCGGTACCGGGCGAGTTGTCCGGGCATTGCGGGAGATTGCCACCGCGATCCGGCGGGTACCCCGGAGCCGGACACCATGGCAGGGAATGGCGGTTGGCTGGAATTTTTCCCAAGGCGGGAATCTTCACGGGGTCTTGTTCGTCCTTCTCTACGGGAGTTGGGGGCGGATTGGGCCGTGGAGGCCCCGTCCCGCATCCCGGCCGCGTAAATCCGCGCAAGCCGGGCAGCTACTGGGGAGTCGGGGCTTCGGGGCGAGGGGTCCCCGGGCGGTGGGGAGTGAGGGACACGGTGAAGGGCACTGCGGAGCGGTACGGGATACAGCCGGAGCACCGGCCGTTGTGGGTCGAGGAGCCCGCGCGGCGGCATCCGCTGCCGGATCCGGTGCGGACGGCGGCGGTGCGCGCGCTGATCATCATCTCGGTCACGCTGATAGAGGCGATGGTGGCGTTCCTGTGCACCATGGCGGAGTCCTGGCCCGCGTTCCCCCTGGTGATCAGCAGCGTGGCGAGCACCGTGGTGGCCACCTGGGCCGTGGTCGACGTCTGGGTGACCCGCCAGGTGTGGAACCAGCGGTACGGCGTGGTCTCCGAGCCCAGCAGCACGGCCCGCGCGCTGCGCCGGGAGCGGCGGGCGCGCCGGCGTGCGGAGCGGCGGGCGCTGCGGGAGCAGGAGCGGATACGGCGGCGGGGCGGCGCGGGGCAGCTGTCGCACCCCTGAGCCGATGAGCCGAACCGCGGTTCGCACCGCGAGTCGGACCGTCCGGGGGGAGCCCTTCGGCCACCGGCTGGAATCGGCCACTTCGCTACGATGATGTTCCGTACGGCGCCGACATGAGCGCCGTGCGCGACTGATTCCGGACCGGCCGACAGGTGGGAGCCCAGCCATGGCCCACGCGCAGAAGCAACAGCCGGCCGGGGCCGTGCAGTCGGTGGACCGCGCCGTGAGCGTGCTGGAGATCCTCGCCCGGGACGGCGAGGCGGGCGTCACCGAGATCGCCACCGAGCTGGAGGTGCACAAGTCCACGGCGTTCCGGCTGCTCGGCGTGCTGGAGCACCGGGGTCTGGTGGCGCAGGCGAAGGATCGCGGCAAGTACTACCTGGGCGCCGGTGTGCTGCGGCTGGCCGGGGCGGCGGCGGTGCGGCTGGACATCTCCCAGGAGGGCGTCCCGATCTGCCGCGAGGTCGCCGACGAGCTGGGCGAGACGGTGAACCTCGCGGTGCTGGACGAGGACGCCGCCGTCAACATCATGCAGGCCCGGGGCACCGCCTCGGTGGCCGCGCAGAACTGGCTGGGCCGACGCACCCCGCTGCACGCCACCTCCAGCGGCAAAGTGCTGCTCGCGCACCGGCCGCCCGCCGCGCGCGAGAGCCTGCTCGCGCGGCCCCTGCACCGGTTCACCGAACACACCGTCGTCGACGCCGAGGCGCTGCGGACCGAGCTGGCCGGTGTGGCGGAGCGGGGCTACGGCGTCACGGTCGAGGAGCTGGAGCCGGGCCTCGCCGCGGTGGCCGCGCCGGTGCGGGCGCACGACGGCGAGGTGATCGCGGCGCTCAGCGTCTCCGGCCCGGTGTACCGGCTGACCCCGGACCGGCTGACGGAGGTGGCCCGGCGCACGGCCGCGGCGGCCACCGAGCTATCCCGCCGTATGGGCTACGGCTTCTGAGCCGCGGCCCGTCAGCCGCGGCCCCGCGCGCCCCTCACGGGGTGACCGCCGACTTCTTGAACATCCTGGTCGCGGTGATCTCGCTGTGCACCGTCTCCCCCGCCTGCGGCTGCTGGGGCAGGCCGGGGCGCAGGTGTTCCTCGACGCTGATGTACTTCAGTCCCGCCCTGAGGTCCGCGTCGTTGCGCAGCCGGATGACCAGCGGGAACTCGGCCAGGGCCGTGGTGTCGAACAGGCCCGTGGTGTACAGGAGCTGGACACCGAGGGCGTCGGAGACGGCTCGCTGGAGTTCCAGGAGGTAGGTCGCGTTGGCACGGCCGATCGGGTTGTCCAGGAACAGCGTGCCCGCGTGCCGGTGCTTGTCGCGGCCCCGGTCGTTCGAGCGCAGCGCGGCCATCGTGCAGTACAGGGCGATGGCCGCGGTGAGCAGCTGGCCGCCGGAGAAGACGTCGCCCATCTGCCCGACGGGGACCCGCTCGGCGCGCAGCACCGCGTCGGGCTTGAGGATCTCGACGGCCACGCCCTTGGGCTCCAGGGCCGCCGCGACACCGCGCAGCAGCAGGGACATGCCGTCGCGCCGCATGTCGGAGTTCTTCTTGACGGCGGCGCGGGTGGCCTCGTCGATGACCTCGCCGAGCCGTTCGGTGAGCGTGGCCTGGTCGGGTTCCTCGAAGCGGATGCGCAGGAACTCCTGGCCGGACCACTCGCCGAGCCCCTCGGGGAGCCGGGACAGCCGCTGGGCGGAGCGCAGGGTGGCCAGGGCCGACTCCACGAGGCCGCGCAGCCGGTCCACGATCGAGTCGCGGTTGCGCTCCAGCTGGGCCAGTTCGTCGGTGAGGACCCGCAGCCGGGGCGCGAAGGCGTCCGCCCACTTCTGCGCGTGCTCGGGCAGCGCGGCGGCGGGCAGCTCGCGGATCTGCTGCCTGGCCGGGGTGCGGACCTGCTCGTAGCGCGTGGAGTTGGCGTGCCGGACCAGTACGTCGCTCGCCTCGCGCACACCGGCCTCGGCGGCGGACAGGTCGGCGGCGCAGCCGCGCAGCGAGCGGCGGGCCTCGGCGGCGGACTGCCGCGCCTCCTCCAGGCTGCCCGGGTACGGCTCCGGCTCCTCCTGCTCCTCCTCGGGCAGGTGTTCGCGCAGGAGGTCGCGGAGCATCGCGGCGATCTCGTCGAAGCCGCCGGCCGCGTCCTCGGCGGCGCGATGGGCGGCCAGCAGTTCGCCGTGCGCGTCGCGGGCCCGCGCCAACGCCTCGGTGCGGGTGGCCAGTTCGGTGGTCGCGGTGCGCAGCAGGACCTGGGCGTGCTCGGCGTCGCGCGGTACCTGGTCCGCGGGCAGTTCGGTGTGCGCCTCGCCGTCCTCGGGGGCGTGCCGCTCGGCCTCGCCGCGCAGCCGGCCGAGTTGCTCGCTCGCGGTGGACATGCGGGTCTCCAGGAGCTGCACCAGCTCCTCGGCGCGGGCGGCGGCCGCCTGCCGGGAGGGCCCGTCGGAGCCGTCGGGCGCCTGGAGGAGCTGCTCGGCGCGGGTGCGGACCTTGTTGCTGAGCCGGTCCAGTTCGGCGCGGGCGGCGCTCTCGTCGCTCTCGGCGCGGGCCTGCTCGGCGCGCAGATCGGCGCCGACGCCGACCTTCTCGTACACCTGGGACGCGGCCCGGTACGCCTCGCGCAGGGCGGGCAGCGACACCTTGGGCGTGCCGGTCTCCTCGACCGGTACGTCGTCGGGGGCACCGGCGATCTCCGCGCGCTCGGCACGCAGCGCGCGGGCGGTGCGGCGGGCGTCGTCTGCGGCGCGCTGGGCGGCACGGCGGTCCTCGTCGTCGGCGCGGGCGCGCTCCAGACAGGTCCCGGCGCGGGCCTCGGACTCGGCGGCCTCGTCGGCGAGTTCGCGCAGCCGGGCCTGCCAGCCGGCGCGTTCGCGCAGCCGGAAGGCGAGTCCGGCGAGGGCGTCGGCGGCGCGCCGGGCCTTCTGCGCGGCCTCCTGGCGCTCGTCGCGGAGGCGTACGGCCTCGGCGGCGCTCTCCTCGGCCTCCGCGCGCAGGGTGCGGGCCTCGGCGAGTTCGGCCTCGGACTCCTCGGCGAAGGCGCGGGCCTCCTCGGCGGCGCGGGCCAGTTCGGCCATGCGGCCCGCGGGGCAGCCGGTGCGCCAGGAGGTGAGCCGGGCGGCGAGTTCGCGGTCCTTGCCGAGCCGGGCGGCCAGGGTCCGGATCTCCTCGTCGCGCTCGGTGGCGCGGGCACGCAGGGCCTGGCGTTCCTCGTCGGCGGCGTGCTCGTCGTGCATGGCCGGGTTCGGCGGCACCAGGAACACGCCGTCCGGGGCGGTGTCCTCGGCGGGCGTCGGGGCGAGCAGGGCGGCGGCGGTGCCGACGGCCACGGCGGAGCGCGGCAGCAGGGCGGCGTCGGCCAGTGCCTCGCGGGCCCGGGCGTGGGTGTCGGGGTCGGTGATGATGACGCCGTCGACCAGTTCGGGCCGGGCGGCGAGCACCCGGGCGTGGTCGGCGGGGTCGACGGCCTGGGCGAGATAGCGCCAGCCGGGCAGCGCGGGGATGCCGTGCTCGCCGAGGAACTCGACGGTGGCGAGGACGTCCGGGCCGGGCGGCAGCAGTCCGCCGTCGCCGAGCGCGCCGAGGATGCGGGAGTCGTCGGCGGCGGCCGTGCGCAGGTCGAACAGCTGGCGTTCGGCGGTGCCGACCGCGTCGTCGAGGAGTTCGCGCAGTTCGTCGGCGCAGCGGTCGAGTTCGGCGGCGGTGAGGGGACCGGCGGGCAGGCCGTCCTGGTCGGCGCGCGGGGCGCCGTCGGTGTCGTCGGTGCGCTGGGCGGGCAGGCCCGCGCGGGGTGCCGTGCCGGGCAGGCCGAGGAGTTCGGCGAGGCGTTCCTCGGCGGCCAGCGCGTCCGCGAGGCGGCCGAAGGCACCCGGAACCCGGTGGTCAGCGAGATCACCGCGGTGTCCCAGGCGGCGACGGTGGTCTTCTCGGCGTCCGAGGCGGCGAGCGCGGCGCGGGCCGGGTCGGCGTCCGGGGCGCTGTCGTCCAGCCAGCCGGCGCGGACGGCCTCGGCGGTCTCCTGCTCGACCTCGGCGAGCCGCTGGCGCAGATGGCCGGCCTCGCTGCGGGCGCGCTGGGCCTCGGTGGCGGCGGCGGTGGAGTCGCGGTAGGCGGCGTCACCGGCCTCCTGGAGGGCGGCGGAGCGCTCCTCCCCCTCGTTGGCCAGGTCCTCGGCGCTCCCGGCGGCCGCGTGCAGGGCCCGTACGAGTTCCACGGCGGCTTGGGCGCGGGCGGCGAGGGCGGGGGCCGCGTCCCGTTCGGCCTCCTGGATGGCGGCGGAGACACGGGCGACGCGGTCGGCGGCGGCACGGTGGCGCAGCACGGCCTCGGCGGCCTGCCACGCGGAGTGCAGGGTGCGGGCGTCGGCCAGCTCGCGCTTCTGCGCGGCGGTGGCCTTCTCGGCGGCGGCGAGGGCCAGCGAGGCGTGCCGGTAGGCGAGTTCGGCGGCGACCAGGGAGCTGCGCTCGCGGGCGCCCTCGGAGTGGGTGACGGCGTACGCGGCGGCGGTGACCCGCTGGGCGAGGTTGGCGGCCCGGACGCGTTCCTGTACGGCGCGTGCGGACAGCCGCCGGGCGAGGGTGCGGGTGCGGCGCTCGGCACCGGCGTGGATGTCCCGGGCACGGGCGCGGGTGTCGGCGGCCTCCACGATCCGGCCGAGCAGATCCACCGAGCCGGCCGTGAAGTCGCGTTCGGCGATCAGCTCGGCGCGCCGGCCGAGCTTGTTGCCGAAGCCGCTGACCAGGTCGGCGAGGCCGTCGGTGTCCCGGGTGTCGGTGACCGCGCGCAGCAGCAGGTCGGTGAAGTCGGAGTCCTTCTTGACCGCGAAGAGGCCGGCCGCCTCGCCCTCGTCGGCGTTCATCTCCCGCTGGTAGCGGAAGAGTTCGGGGTCGAGGCCGAGGTCGCCGAGGTGCTCGGTCCAGCGCTCGTGGGTCTCCTCCCAGTGCACCTCCAGGTGCGGGTACGCCTTGCCGCCCTCGGTGAGGGCGTCGCGGAAGCCCTTCATGGTGCGGCGGCGGCCCTGGGCGCCGGACGCGCCCTCGGCGGCCGGGCGTACGGCGGTGGACTCGGCGACCGGGAGGTTGTCCAGGCTGAGTCCGGGGCCGGGCCGGAAGGAGTACCAGGCCTCGGCGAACTTGCGCGGGTCGTTGGAGACCTGGCGGCCACGCCACTCGCTGACCTTGCCGACGACCACGCACTCGCCGGTCTGCACATGCTGCCATTCCAGGGCCACATGGCCGCAGTCGTCGGCGAGCAGGAACTTGCGCAGCACGCCGGAGCTGGCGCCGCCGAGGGTGTTGCGGTGGCCGGGGAGCATCACCGAGAAGATCAGCTTGAGCAGGACGGACTTGCCGCCGCCGTTCTCCAGGAACAGCACGCCCGCGGGCGCGGGGCGGCGCGGCGGGCCGGACGGCTCCTCCGCGAAGAACTCCGCCTGGGTGGGTGCCGGATCGGGCACGGGTTCGCCCACGCCCCGCAGGTCAAGCACGGTGTCGGCGTAGCGCGCACCGGCGGGCCCGATGGAGTAGAGGCGGACCCGGGACAGCTCGTACATGGCGGACTCTCGTAAGTCTGGTGAAAGGTGCGGTCGTTCGGGGGCGCGGGGCGCGTCGGCCCTTCAATGCTTCAGTGCTTCAGGATCGGCCCTTTGGCGCTTCAGGAGTGGAAGGGGAGGCCCGCGTCGGCCACCAGTTCCAGGTCGTCGGTGTCCTCGGCGGGCAGCAGGCTCGCGGTGCCGTCGGTCACCGGGACCACGCCCAACTCGATCAGTTCGGCCATGGCGGCGGTGCCGGCCATGTCGCGGACCTGGAGCTGGTAGCGGGCGGTGGTGCGGTAGGTGCCGCCGCCTTCGTCGCCGGTGCGCTGGAGGAAGCCGGAGTCGGTGAGGAAGGCGAGGGCCTTGGCGACGATGCCGGTGGTGGAGGAGGCGGGCCTGCGGGCGTCCTTGGTGGCGCCGGTGGCGCTGCGTCTGGCCCAGATCCGCCAGGCGGCCTCCAGGCCGGGCGCGTCGGTGGCCGGGTCGGTGTTCTCGCCCTGCTCCTCGGCGCGCTCCTCCAGGCGGCGGCAGGCCTGGCGGACGAACGCGTCGACGCCGTTGACCGTGACCCGGCCGATGTAGCCGTCGTCGGCCAGGTCCTCGGGGCGCGGGAACGCGAGGGCGGCGACGGCGAGATGGGCCAGTCCGTGCAGGAAGCGGTCGCCGGAGTCGGCGGTGGTGCGACGCGCGTAGTCGCCCATGCGGACGGCGAACACCGAGTCCTCGGCGGCGGTCACGGCCATACCGGCGCGCGGGGACACCTCCAGGACGACGAGCCCGAGGCCGGTGGCGACGGCGTCCGCGAGCCGCGCGAACGCCGGGTCCTCGCGGTAGCGGCGCAGCAGTTCGGTGTAGTCCTGGTCGCGGGCGGGCTGGAGCTTGGGCTGGAGCCCGTAGGCGACGAGCCGCGCCGCGTCGGCGGCGTCGGCGGGGGTGACGGCGGCGGTGGCCGACGGGGCCGGGGCCTCGGTGTCACTCCACTCGACGTGCTCGCTCACGGCTTTGACTCCTTGTCGCTCTCTGACTTGCTCATGCTGCTTTTGGACCACTCGCGCGGGGCCCGCCCATCACGTGGACGGCCCGCTGGTGTCGCACCGGGCCCGCTCATGCCGCCCGGTCCGCCGCCATGCCGGCCGCGTCCAGCAGCGCCATGCCGACGATCAGATCGGCGCCGCCGAATTCGTGGTCGTCCAGCTCGGTGCCGTCGTCCACGGCGAACAGCAGCTTCTCCTCGCCCTGCCGGTAGGCGGTGCCGACGGCGGGGCTGGCCGCGTGCACCGCGAGGAGGGCGACGAGGTAGGCGAGCTCGGGGTCGCCGGTGCGCCGGGCCTCGGCGAGCAGCCCGGAGAGCCTGCGCGGGGCGTCGGCGGGCAGGTCGAGCAGCTCCATGGCGGTGGCCAGCTGCTCCTCGCTGAACCGGCTGTCGTCCGGCGTCGCGATCAGGTCCGGCTCGGGCATCTCCGCGCCCAGGTGCTCGCGCTCCACGGGCGGGGTCAGCAGGATGTCCACGAGGTCGGCGACCCGCACCGCGACAGGGGTGCGGAGGCCGGTGCCGCGGGCGAAGAAGGCGTCCGTGACCCGGGTGGCGTGCTCGGCGGGGAGGGTGAGCACCGGGGCGACCAGATGGCCGTACAGGTCTATGCCCGCGGTGCTCGCGGGCGTGGCGAAAGCCTGCCGGTCCTGTTCCGCGCGGAACAGCGGGCCCGCCTCCAGCAGCCGGGACTGGAGCTGGGTGTGCCGGCGGATGCAGTCCTTGACGATGTCGACCAGCTCGGCGGCGCGCCGCTTGTGCTCGGGCTCCTCGGTCTCGTCACGGGCCTTGCGGATGTTGGTGAGGATCGCGTTCTCGTGGCGGTAGCGGTCGGCCACGTGTTCCAGGGCCTCGGCGATCATGTCGGGCACGGCGTTGAGCCAGTCGACCGCGCGGACGTTGCGCCGGGTGGCGTCCAGGGCGCGGCGCAGGGTCTCGGAGTACTGCACCGTGCGGTAGCGGGCCTGTTCGGCGGCGAGCTGGGCGTCGGCGAGGCGGCCCCGGTTGATCAGCACCTCCAGCTTGACCTCGGCGGCGATCTGGGCGCTGGTGACGTCGGTGTCGAGGGCGCCCACCAGGACGTTGACCGCCTCGTCGGTGGTGCGCAGGTACACCGTGCCGCCGGGGCCCGGGACCTCTTCGATCAGCTTGAAGTCGTAGTCGCGGCGGACGTAGGTGCCGTCCGCCGCGAAGGTGCCGTAGACGGCGCGGAAACCGCGGTCCACGCTGCCGACGTTGATCAGGTTCTCCAGGACCCAGCGGGCCACGCGCTCGTGCTCGGCGGTGGGGCGGTGCGGGGCCTGGGCGGCGATGCGGGGGATCAGACGCGCGACGATCTGCTCATGGTCGGCGCCGGTGTCGAAGTCCATGTTCAGGGTGACCAGGTCGATGGCGGCGAGGGCCACCTCGGCCATTCCGTACACCGAGTATTCGCCCGCGAGGCTGCCCTTGCGGGCGTCCAGGTCGTGCAGCGGCGCGGTGCACGCGAGCGCGCGCAGCCGACGGGCGAGGCCCTCGTCGGCCGCGGGTCCCGGAGCGGGACGCTGCGCGGTGCTGAGCTGCGGCTTAGCGGTCTCGGAAGTCACGGTGCACAGAGTAGGTCCTCGGTCTGACATCTACCCAAACGGCAGGCTCCGCCGGTCCGGCCGGCGGTGGGGCGGGGCTCACGGGGCGGTGTGCTCGCCCACCCGGCGGCGGTACGCCTCCACCACCCGCTCCAGCGAGTCCACCAGGTACCTCTCCAGCAGCCGCTCCGCCCCGCCCCGCTCCCCCGCCTCCAGCGCGCCCAGGATCTCCCTGTTGCGCGTCAGGTACGGCTCGTGCAGCCGACGCGGGTCGTCCACCAGGTGGAAGGCGAGGCGGAGTTCGGCGAAGACGCTGCGCATCAGTTCGTCGGTGCGGGCGCTGCGGGCGAGGGTGACGAGTTCCTGGTGGAAGTGGATATTGGCCGTACCCACCGCTTTCCAGTCATCCTCGGCGGCCGCCGTCTCGCCCGCGGCGACCGCGTCGGAGAGCCCCCGCAGGGGGTACGGCGCCTCGCCGAGGCCGCGCACGACGGCGCACTCGACCAGCGCGCGGGTGCGGTAGATGTCCTCGACGTCCTCGACGGTCAGGACCCGTACGAACACGCCCCGGTTGAGCTCGTGGACCAGGAGTCGTTCATGGGTGAGCAGCCGGAACGCCTCGCGCAGGGTGTTGCGGGAGACGCCGAGCGCGCCGCCGATGCTGTCCTCGGACAGCCGGGTGCCGGGCGGGAAGTACCCGTCCGCGACACGGCTCCTGAGGATGTCCGAAACCCGCTCCGCGGTGCTCGTACGACCCAGGAGGGCGCGGTCGTCGGCCAGTCCCGCCAGCTGCTCTGCCATGCCCGGAATTCAATCGCAGACCTCGGGACGAGACAACACGGGTATTGAAGGATCGTTGAACGATCCTCTACGGTGCTCGGCACGGCTCACTTCACCGCACCCTCCGTCCCCTTCTGCGAGGTGCCCATGAGCACGACCCCTCCTCCCCCGGCCACCGCCCCCGCGCTCGAACACACCGCCCAGGACGGCGCGTTCGGCTGGCTGCGCGATCTCGGCCCGCACGGGCGGCGCGCGTTCGCCGGGGCTTTCGGCGGATATGCCCTGGATTCCTACGACTACTTCACGCTGCCGCTGAGCATGGTGGCGCTCTCCGCGTACTTCGGCCTGGACAGCGGCCAGACCGGCCTTTTCACCACCGTCACGCTGGTGGTCTCGGCGGTCGGCGGCGCCCTGGCGGGTGTGTTCGCCGACCGGGTGGGCCGGGTCCGGGCGCTGGTGATCACGGTGCTCACCTACGCGGTGTTCACCGTGGCCTGCGGCTTCGCGCCGGACTTCGAGACGCTGCTGGTCTTCCGCGCGCTCCAGGGCCTCGGCTTCGGCGGGGAGTGGGCGGTCGGCGCGATCCTGGTCGCCGAGTACGCCTCCGCCCGCCACCGGGGCCGTACCCTCGGCGCGGTCCAGAGCTCCTGGGCGGTCGGCTGGGCGCTGGCCGCCGTCGTCTACACGCTGGTCTTCTCCTTCGCGGGCGACGACCTGGCCTGGCGGGTGATGTTCTGGACCGGCGCGCTGCCCGCGCTGCTGGTGCTGTGGCTGCGCCGCCGGGTGCACGACGCGCCGGTGGCCCTCGCGGCCCGTGAACAGGACCCGCGCCGCGGCTCGTTCACCGCGATCTTCCGGCCGGGCCGCGCCGGTGCCCCGGGCCTGCTGCGCACCACGCTGCTGGCGAGCCTGCTGTCCACGGGCGTGCAGGGCGGCTACTACACGCTGGCCACCTGGGTGCCCACGTATCTGAAGTCCGAGCGCGGTCTGTCGGTCGTCGGCACCGGCGGCTACCTCGCCTTCCTCATCTCCGGCGCGTTCCTCGGCTATCTGACCGGCGGCCACCTGACCGACCGGCTCGGCCGACGCGCCACCATCTGGCTGTTCGCGCTGCTGTCGGCGGTGTGCGTGCTGGCGTACGCGCACATCCCGCAGGGCGCCGACACCGTGCTCCTCGTACTGGGTTTCCCGCTCGGGTTCTGCATGTCAGCCATCTTCAGCGGCTTCGGCTCCTACCTCAGCGAGCTGTATCCGACGGCGGTGCGCGGTACGGGACAGGGCTTCACCTACAACACCGGCCGCGCGGTGGGCGCGGTCTTCCCCACCCTGGTCGGCTTCCTGGCCGACAGCTGGGGCGTCGGCGGCGCGCTGGTCTTCGGCGCGGTCGGCTACGGGATCGCGGCACTGGCGCTGCTCGGGCTGCCCGAGACGCGCGGGAAGGAACTGGCATGACACGGGTGCAGCGCACGGCGGACCGTCCCGTCACCACCCTCGACGAGCGGGCGCCCGGCTGGAGTCCGGGGGCCGCGCGGGCCCGGTTCCGCGCGGGTCTCGCGGGCCCCACGGCCGGGGTCGCGGCCGGGCACACCCAGGCCAATCTGATCGCGGTGCCCGCCGACTGGGCCTACGACATGCTGCTGTTCTGCCAGCGCAACCCCCGGCCCTGCCCGGTGCTCGACGTCACCGACGCCGGTCGCCCGACGACGGTGCTCGCCGAGGGCGCCGATCTGCGCACCGATCTGCCGCGCTACCGGGTGTGGCAGGACGGCGAGCTGGTCGCGGAGCCGACCGACGCGCGGCCCCACTGGCGCGGGGACCTGGTGGCGTTCCTGCTCGGATGCAGTTTCACCTTCGAATGGGCGCTGAGCCGGGCGGGCGTGCCGATCCGCCATGTCGAACAGGGCCGCAATGTGCCGATGTACGTCACCGGGCGCCCGTGCCGCCCGGCGGGCCGGCTGAGCGGGCCGATGGTGGTGTCCATGCGGCCGGTGCCGCCCGAGCGGCTCGGCGCCGCGATCCGGGAGAGCAGCCTGCTCCCGGCGGTGCACGGCGGCCCGGTGCACTGCGGGGACCCGGCGGGGCTCGGCATCGCGGACCTCGACCGGCCGGATTTCGGCGATCCGGTGGCCCGCCAGGAGGGCGACATCCCGGTGTTCTGGGCGTGCGGGGTGACCCCGCAGGCGGCGGTGATGGCCTCCCGACCGCCGTTCGCCATCACCCACGCCCCGGGCCAGATGTTCCTGACCGACGCCCGCGACGAGCAGTACCGGCTGGTCGGCGTCGACTGAACACCGGCGCATCGACAAGACCACTCATCAACGAACCGGAGACACGGGAACGCCCATGACCTCGATCGATCTGAACGCCGACCTCGGTGAGGGCTTCGGCCGCTGGCGGCTCACCGAGGACGAGCAGCTGTTGTCCGTCGTCACCAGCGCCAACGTGGCCTGCGGCTTCCACGCCGGGGACGCGGTCACCATGCGCCGGGTGTGCGAGCTGGCCGCCGCACGCGGGGTGACGATCGGCGCCCAGGTCTCCTACCGGGACCTCGCCGGGTTCGGGCGGCGCGCGATGGACGTGCCGACCGCCGAGCTGACGGCCGAAGTGGCCTACCAGATCGGCGCGTTGGAGGTGTTCGCGCGCGCCGCCGGGGCCCGGGTGGCGTACGTCAAACCGCACGGCGCGCTCTACCACCGGGTCGTGCGCGACGAGGAGCAGGCGGGCGCGGTGATCGACGGCGTGCTGCTCGCCGACCCCGCGCTGCCGGTCCTCGGCCTGCCCGGCTCCCGGCTGCTGGCGCTGGCCGAGAAGGCGGGCCTGCCGGCCGTTCCGGAGGCGTTCGCGGACCGCGCGTACACCGACGAGGGCATGCTGCTGCCGCGCGGCCGGGACGGCGCGGTGGTGAGCGACCCGGAGGCGGTCGTACGGCGCTCGGTCGGACTCGTGCGCTCCGGCACGGTCATCGCGCACTCCGGCGAGCGGGTCCGGGTGCGCGCCCGCTCGCTGTGTCTGCACGGCGACACGCCCGGCGCGGTGGAGCTGGCCCGGCAGGTGCGGGCGCGGCTGGTCGCGGCGGGTGTGCGGGTGGAGGCCTTCGCATGAGGGCGCTGCCGGTCGGCCGGGAGGCGCTGCTCATCGAGGTGGGCTCGGCCGAGGAGGCGGGGGCCCTGCACGCGGCGCTGCTGCGGCGCCGCGCGGAGGGCACGCTGACCGTCCGCGAGATCGTGCCGGCCGCGCGCACGGTCCTGCTGGACGGACTGCCCGAACCGGCCCGCTGGATCTCCGAACTGACCGCGCTCAAGGGAGAGTCGCCCGCGCCCTCGACGCGCCCCCTGGTCGAACTGCCGGTGCGCTACGACGGCCCCGACCTCGCCGCCGTCGCCGCGCACTGGGCGGTGTCCGAGCGGGAGGTGGCCCGTATCCACGCGGGCACCGAGTTCACGGTGGCCTTCTGCGGTTTCGCGCCCGGCTTCGGCTATCTCACCGGGCTCCCGGCCCGCTACGACGTCCCGCGCCGGGCCACTCCGCGCACGGCGGTCCCGCCCGGCGCGGTGGCGCTCGCCGGGCCGTACACCGGCGTGTACCCGCGTACCTCGCCGGGCGGCTGGCAGCTGATCGGCGCCACCGACGCGGTGCTCTGGGACCACACCCGCGATCCGGCCGCGCTGCTGGCGCCGGGCACCCGGGTGCGATTCGTGCCGGTGGAGGGGCCATGAGCGACCGTGCGCTCGTCGTCGTACGGCCCGGGATGCTGACCACCGTGCAGGACCTCGGGCGGCCCGGGTACGCGCATCTCGGGGTGCCCCGCTCGGGGGCGCTGGACCCGCCCGCGGCGGCGCTCGTCAACCGGCTGGCCGGGAACGGGCCGGACGCCGCGGTGCTGGAGACGACGCTCGACGGGTGTGCGCTGCGCCCCCGTTCGACGGTGACCGTGGTGGTCGGCGGCGCACCCTGCCCGGTGGCGGTCGGCGGCCGCCCGGCGGCGTGGGGCGCGCCCGTGGTGGTGCCCGCCGGTGAACTCCTTGAGGTGGGCGCGGTGTCGGCGGGAGTGCGCGGCTATGTCGCCGTGCGCGGTGGCATCGCCGTCGAGCCGGTGCTCGGCAGCCGCGCCACCGACCTGCTGTCCGGCCTCGGTCCGGCCCCGCTCGCCGAGGGCACGGTGCTGCCGCTGGGCCGCCCGGCGGGACCGCCCGCGCGCGTGGACACCGCCCCGCGGCCGGGACCGCCGGCCGAACTCGTCCGCGCGAGTGGACACCGCCCCGCGGCCGGGACCGCCGGCCGAACTCGTGCTCCGGGTGACGCCGGGCCCGCGCGCGGACTGGTTCACCGCGCGCGGACGGCATGACCTGACCGCGTGCGCCTACCGGGTTTCCCCGGCGAGCAACCGCATCGGCCTGCGCACCGAGGGCCCCGCGCTGGAACGCGCCCGCGAGGGCGAACTGCCCAGCGAGGGGATGGTGCTGGGCGCCGTACAGGTGCCGCCGGACGGCCGCCCGGTGGTCTTCCTGGCCGACCATCCGACCACCGGGGGCTATCCGGTGATCGCCGTCGTCGACACCTGCGACCTCCCGGCCGCCGCGCAGGCCCCGCCGGGCACACCGGTCCGCTTCGTGCCGGTGGGACGGCACGGACCCGCATGACCGGCGGCGCCGACCCGGACCGGCGCATCCCGGCCCCGTGTCACCGGCCGGCGGCCGCCCCCTCACCCACCAGCGCGGCGAGCGCCCCGGACACGGACCGGGTGAGCGTCTGCGGGTCGGTCTCCTCGGCGGCCCAGGCCACATGGCCGTCGGGGCGTATCAGCGCCGCGGTCACCCGCCGCCAGGCCTCCCGGTCGTGCGGGGCGAGCGGTGCGGGCTGCACGACGGTGTCCGGTGTCGGTCCGGGCCCTCCTGCCGCCGCCTTGCCGGTCAGGTCCAGCAGGACCGGGCCGCCGCCGCGCAGCAGCTCGAACAGCCGCCGCCCGTCGGCGAACCGGAGGTCGGGCGCCCGGCGGCCGGTCAGCGGATGGGCCGCGGCACCCTCGGCCGGGGGGTAGACCACGGAGAGACCCGACATCCGCTCGGCGAGGGTCCGGCTGAACTCCGGGACCGTGGCGATGAATTCGCCCAGCAGTCCGCGCAGCGCCTGCCCCTCCGGGGCGTAGGTGGTCATCAGGGCGGTCTGCGCGCGGGTGTTGAGCAGCAGCTCGGCGCCGACCGGATGGCGCTCGCCGTGATAGCTGTCCAGGAGGCCGTCCGCGGCGGTGCCCCGCAGGACGGCGGCCAGCTTCCAGCCGAGGTTGGTGGCGTCCTGCACCCCCACGTTCAGCCCGGGGCCGCCCGCCGGGAAGTGCATATGGGCGGCGTCCCCGGCCAGCAGCACCCGGCCGCGCCGGTAGGTCTCCGCCTGCCGGGTGGCGTTGCCGAAGCGGGAGAGCCAGCGGGGGTCGCGCATGCCGAAGTCGGTGCCCGCTATGGCCGTCACCCGCTTCCGCAACTCCTCGAAGGTCAGCTCGCCCGGCCGCGTCTGACGCAGGGTGTCCGGATCATTGCCCACGACCCGGTGCACCCCGCCCGGCAGCGGGAAGACCATCAGCTGCCCGCGCGGCCCGCTGACCGCCGGGGCGGCCGGCGGCGCGTCCAGCACCACATCGCCCATCCAGGCCCACAGCGTCGCCGGAGTGCCGGGGAAGGCGACGCCCACCGACTCCCGGACCGCGCTGCGGGTGCCGTCGCAGCCCACCACGTAGGCGGCACGAGTCCGGTAGGGGCCGTCCGGGCCCTCGACGGTCAGCTCCACCGCGTCCGCGCCCGCCTCGACCCCGGTGACCCGGTGGCCGCGCAGGATCCGCGCGCCGCGGCGCACCGCGTGCTCCTCCAGCAGCTCCTCGGTGCGGGCCTGGGGCAGCGAGAGGGTGAAGGGGAACGGGGTGTCCAGCGGCCGGAAGTCCATCCGCTCGGGCAGCGCGGCGAAGTGGCCGCTGGGTATGCGCAGCCCCTCCGCGAGGAAGGGGCCGACCACTCCCCGGCAGTCCAGCACCTCCAGGGTGCGCGGATGCACGGTGAGCGCGCGGGAGTGCGGGCTGCGCCGCGGCCGGGCCTCCAGCACGGTCACCGGCACCTCACGCAGCCGCAGTTCCGCCGCGAGCCACAGTCCGACCGGCCCGCCGCCGACGACGACCACCTGTTCCGTCTCCATCGATTCCATCACCTTCACGAATCCCTCCTCGGGCACAGCCCGTCCCCACTTCTTGGTCGGTGACCAAGGCGCACCTTCAGTAGACTAGGTCGGTGACCAAGAAGCAAGCTGCGGATGAGACAGTCACCCGTTCGAGGCTCGATCTGGAGTCGGTCGTACAGGCCGCCCTCGGCGTGCTCGACGAACGCGGCGCCGAGGCGGTGTCGGTGCGCGGCACGGCCGACCGGCTCGGCGTGCGGATGAACACCGTGCTGTGGCACGCCAAGACCAAGTCACGGCTGCTGGAGCTGGTGGCGGACGCGATCGCCGCCGAGGTGCCGCTGGACGGCCTGCCCGGGGACTGGCGCGCGCGGGTGCGCGAACTGGCCCACCGCTACCGCCACGCGCTGCTCGCGCACCGGGACGGCGCCGCCCTGGTGACGGGCACCTACGCGGCCGAGCCGGGCACCCTGCGCTACGCGGACAAAATGCTGGAGGCGCTGCTCGACGGCGGTCTGTCCGAGCGCGACGCGGCCTGGGCCTTCTGGACGGTGCTCTATCTGACGCTCGGCCTCACCCAGGAGCAGCAGGCCCTGGGCGACGCGGGCGAGCACACGCTGAGCACCGCCCTCGCGGCGGGCGACCACCCGTCGCTGAGCCGGGTGGCCGCGCACCTGGAGGACATCGACTTCGACGAACGCTTCGACTACGGCCTGTCCCTGATCCTGCGTTCCCTGACCCCGGCCGAGCCGGACGGCGCCCGCCCGGCGGCCGGAGCCGAGGTCAGCTGATACCGACCTCCAGGTCGAGCGGGCCGGATCCGGGCAGCACGGCGCGCGCCGGAGGACCGGTCAGGGCGCGTGCCCCGGCCGGTGTCCGGGCCGGGCGCCGCTCCGGGAGCGCGGCCAGGGCCGATCTCGGGCGCCGCTCCGGGAGCGCGGCCAGGGTGGTGGTGACCGCGGCCGACGCGGCCAGGTCGAGATCGGCGCCGGTGCCCCGGGCGCCGTGGCGCAGTTCGTCCAGGGCGAGCCGCAGCAGCTGGGGCAGCAGGTCGTGGCAGCGCCGGGCCACCCAGGCGGTGCCCGCGGTGGCCAGCCACAGCAGGCTCGCCGCGCGGGTCGGGGCGGGGAACTCCGGTTCCAGGGACGGGGGCCGGCCGGTGGCGTGGCCCGCGGTGGTGAGCAGGGCGTGGAAGCGGGCGGCAAGTCGGCGGTGGCCGCGTTCGCCGGGGTGCAGCCGGTCCGCGCTCCACAGGGCCCGGTCGGCGATCCAGCCGCCGTCGGACGCGTCAAGATGCACGGCGCCGTACCGGTCGGACAGGGCGTGCACGACCGCGTTGACCGCCCGCTGCCGCCGGGCCAGCGGGGCGGCCAGGGCGCTCGGCAGGCCGAGCATCGCGCCGGGGTCGGGCAGACAGGCGGTGAGCAGGGTGGCGCCCGCACCGGCGCAGGCCGCGTAGACCTGGTCGAGGCGGGCGGCCACCGCGTGGATGTCGAAGGTGTGGCGCAGGGTGTCGTTGACGCCGACGACCACCGCGACCAGATCGGGGCGCAGCGCGAGGGCGGCCGGGGTCTGCCGTTCCAGCACGTCCCGGGTCTGCGCGCCGCTGACCGCGAGGTTGGTGAACTGCGTGTCCGCGCCGAGCGCGGGCGCGAGCAGCGCGGCCCAGCCCCGCGGCCCGTCCTCGGTGAAGTCGCCCACGCCCTCGGTCAGCGAGTCCCCGAGGGCGACGAAGCGTACGGGTCTCATGCCACGCCCTCCGGGACGCCCCGGCGGGTGCCGTCACGGCCGTCGGTGCGGCCGTCGGTACGGTCCTCGGTACGGCCGTCGATACGGTCCTCGGCGCGGACCAGCACCTCCGTGTCATGGGCGGCGAGGAACGCCTCGACCGCCGCGCCCCAGCCGAAGCACTCGGCCCGCGCGCGTGCCGCCTCCCGGCGCTCGGACCCGGGCCGGTCCAGGAGCAGTTCGACGGCGTCGGCGAACGCCTCCCCGTGGTCGGCCGCGGTCGCCCCGGCCGACCCGATGACCTCGGGCAGCGCGGAGGAGGCGCTGGCCACCACGGGCGTGCCGCAGGCCATCGCCTCCAGGGCGGCGAGCCCGAAGGTCTCGGCGGGCCCGGGGGCGAGCGCGAGATCGGCGGTGGCCTGGAGCGCGCCGAGCGCGGCCCGGTCGGAGAGGTGCCCGAGGAAGGTCACCGGCAGCCCCCGCTCCCGGGCGCGCTGTTCGAGGCGGGCCCGCAGCGGCCCGTCCCCCGCCACCACCAGCACCGCCGGCCGTCCGCGTCGTATCAGCGCCTCCAGGGTGTCGAGCGCGGTGCCGGGGCGCTTCTCCACGGACAGCCGGGAGCACATCATCAGCAGCGTCTCTCCCCCGCGCGCGTGTCGTGTGCGCACGCCGGGGTCGCGCAGCGCGGGGTGGCGGGCCGTCAGGTCGACGCCCAGGGGGGCGCGTACGACATTGCGCGCGCCGATCCGGACGAACTCGCGCTCGGCGTACTCCGTGGTGCACACCACGCGTGAATACACGTGCGCGGTACGGGTGTTGAGGGCGTCCGCGGCCCGCTTGGACAGGTGTTCGGGCAGGCCCCAGGTGCGCAGCACGCCGTCGGCGGTCTCGTGGGAGACCATCGCGGCGGGTACCCGTGCCCGGCGGGCCCAGCGCCCGGTCCAGCGCAGGGTGGTCCGGTCGGAGACCTCCAGCCGGTCGGGGCCGAGGTCCTCCAGGAGGGCGGCGAGGCGGCGCCTGTCGGTCAGCACGCGGTAGCCGCCGGTGCCGGGCAGCAGCGGCCCGGGCAGGGTGATGACGCGGCCCTGCTCGGTGTCGGTGTCGGTGTGCCGGTCACCGGGCACGATCAGCACCGGTTCATGGCCCGCCGCCAGGAAGCCCTTGCCCAGCTCGCGCAGGGCGGTGCGCAGGCCACCGGAGGCGGGCGCGACGAAGTTGGCGAGCCGGACGATGCGCAGCGGCCGGGCGCTCATGCCGCCACCGCCGTACGGCGCCCGGCGAGCACGTCCTCGTAGTGTCCGATCAGCCGGTCGCCCACGGCGGCCCAGGTACGGTCCTCGACCAGGGTGCGGGCGGCGGCGCCGAACGCGGTCCGGCGCGCGGGGTCCCCGGCCAGGGAGCGCACGGCGTCCCGGACGGCCTCGGCGTCGCGCGGCGGCACCAGCAGTCCGGTACGGCCGTGGTCGACCAGGTCGAGCGGTCCGCCGACGGCGGGTGCGACGACGGGGACGCCGCTGGCCATGGCCTCCTGCACGGTCTGGCAGAAGGTCTCGAACGGGCCGGTGTGCGCGAACACGTCCAGCGAGGCGAAGATCCTCGCCAGCTCGTCGCCGGTACGGCGGCCCAGGAAGGCGGCGCCGGGCAGCGCCTCGGTCAGGTGGGCGTGGCTGGGTCCGTCGCCGACGACCACGAGCCTGACGCCGTCCAGGGCACAGACTCCGGCGAGCAGTTCGACGTGCTTCTCGGGGGCGAGCCGGCCCACGTAGCCGACGATCAGCTCACCGTTCGGGGCGAGTTCCCGGCGCAGCTCCTCGTCACGCCGGTCCGGCCGAAAACGTACGGTGTCCACGCCGCGCGGCCACAGCCGCACCCGGGGCACCCCGTGCGTCTGCAGGTCGCCCAGGGCGGCGCTGGAGGGGGCGAGGGTGCGGTCGGCTGCGGCGTGCACGGAGCGGATCCGGCGCCAGGCGGCGGCCTCCCCGGCGCCCATGTAGGTGCGGGCGTAACCGGCGAGGTCGGTCTGGTAGACGGCCACCGCGGGCAGGCCGAGCCGGGCGGCCGCCGCCATCCCGCGGGCGCCGAGGACGAAGGGACTGGCGAGGTGCACCACATCGGGCCGGTGCGTCACGAGGGCCGCGGCCAGACGCCGGCTGGGCAGGGCGACGCGGACCTGGGGGTAGCCGGGGAGCGGGAGGGAGGGGATCCGGACGACCGGACACGGGGCGTCCGTGTCGGGGCCGGTGCCGGGGGCTGGGGCGGGGGCGACGACGAGCGGGTGGTGACCGCGATCTACGAGGTGCCGGGCGGTCTGAAGCGCGCAGTGGGCCACGCCGTTCACATCGGGGGGAAAGGATTCGGTCACGATGACGACACGCATACGGGTGTTGTCGCCGCACCGGACGTGGCCGCGTCAACGTCGATCTTTCCGCCCGGGGAACGTCCCGTGAGCGTTGTACGCCGCGGTCGGGCGGGCCGGCCGACGGCCATGGGGCGCTGGTCCGAGGGTCACTCGGCGTTCATCCGGAGCACCCGGCGCCGGGGGCGGGGGCGGGCGCGCCGGTCGCGTGCGCCTGGCGCGCGTCACGCACACGGGCCCGTCACGGCGTATGCACGCGGACCCGTCCCGGCCCCTCGGGGCATCCTCCTCGGCTTACAGCGCAGGCTTATGGCGTACGAGGGCTTGTGGCGTCGTACGCCATCCCGTCCCGGCGTACGCGGGACCCGTCCCCCGGCCTACGCGGAGTCCGTCCCCCCGAAGCACGCGGGACCCGTCCCGGCCCCTCGGGGCCTCAGCCCGCGGACATGTCCGGCCCGAAGCGGCTGCGGACGGCCGTCTGGACCTCGTCCTCCTCGGCCGGGTCGGCGGCGAGGCGGCGGAGGCGTTCGACGACCCGGGTGTCGCCGGTCTCGGCGTGGCGGGCGGCGAGTTCGCGGGTGGTCTCCTCGCAGTCCCAGAGGCACTCGACGGCGAAGCCGGTGCCGAAGGAGGGATCGGTGGCGGCGAGGGCGCGGGCGGCGCGGCCGCGGAGGTGGGAGGAGGCGGTCTCGCGGTAGACATGGCGCAGCACCGGCGCCGCGCAGGCGATGCCGAGGCGTCCCGCGCCGTCGACCAGGGTCCACAGCGTGGGCGCGTCGGGGCCCTCGCCGCGCACGGCCTCGCGCAGGGCGCCGAGCACCAGCGAGCTGTCCTGGGCACCGCCGCGGCAGGCGAGGACCCGGCCCGCGGCGGCGCCGAGCACGTCGGGGCGCTGGGCCCAGCCGCGGGCGCGGTCCACGGCCCTGACACTGCGCATCCGTTCGAAGGCGTCGACGGCCGCCTCCACGACGACCGCGGTGCCGTCGCCGACCGCGGCCTCGATCAGATCGAGCGCCTCGGAATCATTGCCGTCGGCGAGATAGCGCAGGGCGGTGCAGCGGGCCCCGTCGGTGCCGGCGCGGGCGGCCAGCAGGATCTCCGGCCGGTCCTCGGGTCCGGCCACGGCGACCAGACAGCGGGCGGCGGGCACATGGAGGGCGGCGCCCCGGTCGAGGCCCTGCTGGGCCCACTCGAAGACGGCGCGCACGCTCCAGCCGGGGCGGGGCCCGGTCGGCCGCATCTGCCGTTGCCAGCGGTCGAAACATCCGGCTTCGTGGGCGGCCCGCACCCGGGCGCCGATGCCGTCGCGCGGATCCTCGGCCCACAGCCGCCAGGGCCGGGGTTCGAAGGCGTCGCGCACGACGGTGGCCAGTTCGGCCTCGCCCTCGGGGTCGGCGGGGAACCGGGCGAGCACGGGGGCGGCGAGGGCGCGCAGTCCCGCGTCGTCGTCACGCAGCGCCAGCTCGTCCAGCGCCCAGGCCCAGTTGGCGCCCTGGGCCGCGTACCGGCGCAGCAGGTCGAGGGCGTCCCGGCGGCCGTACGAGGCGAGATGGCCGAGCACCGCGAGGGCCAGGCCGGTGCGGGACTCGTCCGTCTCCAGGTGGTCCTCGGGGTCGAAGAGGTGTGCCTCGACGGCGTCCAGCTCGCCGTTCAGGTCGAGGAAGAGCCGGGCGTAGTACAGGGAGCGGTTCTCCACCTGCCAGTCGTGGCGGGGATCGCGCAGCACACAGTGGTTCAGGGCCGCGAGGGCTTCCGCGCGGGGGGCGGTGAGCGCGTGCAGCGTGCCGTCGCCGCGGCCCCGCTGAAGCAGGCCGAGCAGCGTACCGCTGGGCGCTATGACCGGATCGAACATGGGAAACAGCCTCACATCAAGCGTCGACGCAACCGGGGAACACGCACTACCTGGCCGCGTGACACAACGTCGGAGCGCCCGCCGTCTCTTGCTTGCTGTAGCCCATTTCTCTCTGCCTCTCGTCGGTGGCCCATGCGGACCGCATCACGGTCCGCGCGGTGCGGCAACACCTGCCCAGCCATCGCGTCCGTGAATCACGTCGTCATGATGACCCGCGGTGTGTGCTGCCGCGACCGTATTTCCGGCGGCCCTGTACCGCCTCCCCCGTTTTGTGTGTCTTAGCTGGTCAGAAGCCCGGCGTCAGCTGACGCCGAACAGTTCGAGCACATCGGCCCGACCGAACATCCGGGCGGTGTCGACGGCCGACGGCGTGCCCTCGGCGGGGTCGGCGCCGCCCTCCAGGAGAGCCTTGACGACCTCCGTCTCCCCCTTGAAGACCGCGCCCGCGAGCGGGGTCTGGCCCCGGTCGTTGACCCGGTTCGCCTCGGCGCCGCGGGCGAGCAGCGCGCGCACCGCGTCGGCGTGCCCGTGGTACGCGGCGAGCATCACGAGGGAGTCCCCGCGGTCGTTGGTGAGGTTGGCCGGAACGCCCGCGTCGACGTACGCCACGAGTGCCTCGGTCTGTCCCTGCCGGGCCAGATCGAAGATCTTGGTCGCCAGCTCCACGACCTCGGGGTCGGGGGCTTCGCTCATCGGCCGGACCGCCTCTCATTACAACCGTTCAGGTGAACCGCAAGGGTACTGGCTCGTGCCTCACATGACCCGTTGTGCCCGACGTAAAGATCGCTAAGGGCGGGGTCGGCCGCAAGTGCCCTGCTCAACGGTGCCGTATCGGCTCCACCATACGGGCGAATAGTCACGATATTCACCCAGTTGCGCTCTTTGTCGTATAGACACATGCTGTGATCCTGGAAGTACTGATGGTGACTGTCCCCCTCGACACCAGGAGGCCCCCAATGATCCTCTCCATGTCAGGCGTCGTCCTGCTCGGCACCGTCGTGTTCCTCTACTTCCGCAAGGACGGCCTCAAGGGCTCGCACGCCTGCGCCTCGACCCTGTTCGGGTTCTACCTGTCGAGCACGGCCATCGCGCCGAGCATCAAGGCCGGCGGGGAGAGCCTGGCCAGCCTCCTGGGCGGCATCAAGTTCTGACGCCGGTCCCGCACGACGCCCCGCCCGCACGCACCACCAGGAGACAGCAGTGGCCCGGCGCCCACTTCCCCGCATTCTGAGCAAGGACGGCGCGCAGCTCGCGCGGACACAGCTGGCCCGGAGCCGGGAGCTGGCCCGGACGGCGGCCGACAGCGCCACCGACGTCCTCCATCCGCTGATCACCCTCTCCCGCGGGCTGCGCCTGCTGGCCTCGGCGGGGCGGCACCGATGGGCCGCCACCCCCAAGGACCGGCGCGGGCCGCTGCTGTTCCTGGTGGCCTGCGTGGTCCTGGTCGTGGCGCTGGCACCGTACGGGCCGCTGCTCGCCGTCGTCACCGTGATGGCGGCGGCGGCCTGGCTGGGCCGCGACCGCGCGGAGCCCGAGCCCGAGGGCCCCGACGAGTCACAGACCGAGCGGCTCCGGGCCCTGTACGAGGCACTGGTGCCGTACTTCTCCGTCCCCGAGGACCCCGCCCCGCTGTACGCGCACGGCGGGGAGTGGGAGAAGGCCTTCACCGCGCACGAGTTCGACGACGCGGGACGGGTCGGGCAGCTGGTGCTCCGCTATCCCGCGTACTTCCCGGACGGCGAGTCCGAGGCCCGCGCGCGGATCGAGCAGGTGCTCACCGCGAAGGCGGGCCGCGGGCGCGAGTACCGCTTCGGCTGGGACGAGGAGGGCAACCAGCTCGCCGTGAGCGTCCTGCCGCCGCTGCCCGCCGACATCGTGGCCCAGCGGTTCGTGACCGCGCCCGGCGAGAGCGTGCTCGGCTTCACCGACCCGAGCGAGGTGCAGCGCACCCTTCCCCTCTCCTTCGGGGACTACGGGGACTCCTACGACGAGCAGCGCGATGTCCCGCCCGTCGTCTGGCGCACCGGCACCCGCTCCACCGAGCCGCATCTGCTGGCGGTCGGCCAGCCGGGCAGCGGCACGTCCACCCTGCTGCGCTCCCTCGCCCTGCAGGCCCTCCAGTACGGCGATGTCCTCATCGTGGACGGCGGGGGCACCGGCGAGTACGCGTGCCTGACCGGCCGGGAGGGGGTGCTGGCCGTGGAGTGCGCGCTGCCGGGGGCGCTGGCGAGCCTGGACTGGGTCGCGCGGGAGACGGAACGGCGGCTGGTCGCGATCAACCTGGCCCGGCAGGCGGGCGATCCGCCCCCCGGCGACACCCGGCGCCCGCTGTGGATCCTCCTCGACCGGCCGAGCGTCTTCGCGCACCTCGCCGAGGTGGACGACCGCGAGGACCCGCAGGACCTGCTCCAGGTGCCGCTGCGGCACGGGCGGGCGGCGAACGTGACCGTCGTCGTCGCCGAGCAGTACGACGGCCTCGACGCGCTCGGCGACGCGGTACGGCAGCACACCCGGGCCCGGGTCGCCCTCGGACCCGCGGCGGCGCGGCAGCTGGAGGCGGTGCTGGGGGCCCCGCCGCGGACGACTCCGCCGGCGCAGGTGCCGCCGGGGCGGGGGTACGCCCGCCTTGGGCACGGTCCGGTGCACCGGCTCCAGGTGCCGAGGACGCCGGATCCGTACGACGACGCGACGAGCGAGGGGGACCGGCGGGCGGTGCTGGATCTGCTGCCACCGAGGGCCGTGCCGACGGCTCAGCCGATCGACCTGACCAAGCCGGTTCCCGCGGAGGCGGTTCCCGCGGAGCCGGTGGCGGCGGAGTAGGTCCCGGCGCCCTACGCCACGAAGGTCCGCGGGGACTCCGCCGCCGCCCCCGTGCCCCCGGTCTCCACCAGCCGCACCGCCGCCCCCTGCGCCACCGCCCCCAGTTCCCGCCGAGCCAGTGGCCGCGGAGTAGGTCCCGGCGCCCTACGCCACGAAGGTCCGCGGGGACTCCGCCGCCGCCCCCGTGCCCCCGGTCTCCACCAGCCGCGCCGCCGCGGCCAGCCGTACCGCCGCCTCCTGCGCCACCGCTCCCCCCACGGTGAACGGCAGCCTGACGTACCCCTCGAACGCGCCGTCGACGCCGAAGCGCGGGCCGGAGGGGACGCGGACGCCCGTGCGTTCGCCCATTTCCGCGAGGCGGGAGCCGGACAGGCCGCCCGCGCGGACCCAGAGGGTCAGGCCGCCCCGGGGGACGGAGAACTCCCAGTCCGGCAGCTCCCGGCCGAGCGCGGCGACCAGGGCGTCCCGGTTCTCCCGGGCCTGCGCCCGCCGCAGCGCCACCGCCTGCTCCCAACCCCCCGTGCTGAACAGCCAGTTGACGGCCAGCTGCTCCAGCACCGGCGTCCCGAGGTCGGCGTACGCCCGCGCCGCGACCAGGCTGCGGACGATGTCCGGCGCCGCCCGCACCCAGCCGATCCGCATCCCGGCCCAGAACGCCTTGCTGGCCGAGCCGACCGTGATCACCGTGGAGCCCGCGGGGTCGAACGCGCAGACCCGGCGCGGCATCCCCGCGGCCCCCACCTCCTCCTCCAGCCACAGCTCGCTCATCGTCTCGTCGGCGACCAGCACCGTGCCGGCCGCGCGGGCCGCGTCCACCAGGCGGCGCCGCTGGTCCTCGTCCGCGAGCGCCCCCGTCGGGTTGTGGAAGTCGGCGACCACATAGGCGAGCCGGGGCGCGGCCTCGCGCAGGACCTGGCGCCAGCGGTCCATGTCCCACCCGGCGAGCCCCTCGGCCATCGCGACCGGCACCAGCCGCGCGCCCGCCTCCCGCATCAGCTGGAGGATGTTGGCGTAGGAGGGGGACTCCACGGCGATGCGCTCGCCGCGGCCCGCGAAGAGATGGCAGATCGCGTCGATGGCGCCCATCGCGCCGGTCGTCACCATGATCTGCTCGGGCATCGTGGGGATCCCGCGCGCGGTGTAGCGCTCGGCGATCATCGCGCGCAGGGCGGGCAGCCCGGCCGGATAGTCGCCGTGCGTGTGCGCGTACGGCGGCAGTTCCTCCAGCGCCCCCTGCACGGCGCGGGTGAGCCAGGGCTCGGGCGCGGGCAGGGAGGCGCAGCCCAGGTCGATCATCGAGCCGAGGGCCTCCGGGGGCAGCGGCTCCAGGCCCCGCGCGGGCACCGGGTTGCCGGCCGGTACCGCGGTCCAACTGCCCGCGCCGCGCCGGGACTCCAGGAAGCCCTCGCCGCGCAGCGCCTCGTAGGCGGCCGCGACGGTGGTGCGGCTCACCGAGAGGGAGAGGGCCAGTTCGCGTTCGGCGGGCAGCCGGGCGGCGACCGGGACGCGCCCCTCCAGCACCAGCAGCCGGACGCCGTCGGCCAGCGCCCGGTAGGCGGGCGGGCGGCGGCTGCCGGGCCCGGCCGGGCGTTCCTGCTGGGAGTTGAGCAGCCGGGCGAGCTGCGCGGCCCCCACCGCCGAGGTCCACTGCGCCATGAGATCAGTCCACCTTCCCCGGATTGGCCATGGATGGAGTTTCCTCCCAAGCCACAGAGTGACATGCGTCAGGCCACTACCACTACCCAGGGGGGTATGTTGTGTCCACTCCCGGGCATATAGGACGCCGATTGGTCCAGCTCTACGTCGGACTCACGCTCTACGGCGTGAGTTCCGCGCTGCTCGTCGCCTCGGGCCTCGGCCTGGAGCCCTGGGGGGTGCTGCACCAGGGGCTCGCGCGGCGGACCGGGCTGAGCATCGGCGAGGTGTCGATCGTGGTGGGGGCGGCGGTGCTGCTGCTGTGGATCCCGCTGCGCCTGCGCCCCGGGCTCGGCACCGTCTCCAATGTCTTCCTCATCGGCCTGGCCCTGGACGGGACGCTCGCGCTGCTGCCCCCGGCGCACTCGCTGCCCGCCCGCGTCCCGCTGATGCTCGCCGGGGTGCTGCTCAACGGCGCGGCCACCGGCCTGTACATCGCGGCGCGCTTCGGACCGGGCCCGCGCGACGGGCTGATGACGGGCCTGCACCAGCGCACCGGGCGCTCGATCCGGCTGATGCGCACGATCATCGAAGTGACGGTCGTGGCCACCGGGTTCGCGCTGGGCGGCACCATCGGCGTGGGCACCGTGCTGTACGCCCTGTCCATCGGTCCGCTGGCCCAGTTCTTCCTGCGGGTCTTCGCCCTGCCCCCGGCATCGAGCAGCAGCACGATCGTTGCCGAAAGGACACCCCGTGGCGCGATACTGCGTCGGTGACCACCGCGATACGCCACCCCTACCTCGACCACCCGGGCCCCCTCGCCTTCGCCCATCGCGGCGGAGCCGCCGACGGGGTGGAGAACACCGCGGCGCAGTTCCGCCGCGCCGTGGAACTGGGCTACCGCTACATCGAGACCGATGTGCACGCCACGGCCGACGGCCGGCTCGTGGCCTTCCACGACACGACCCTGGACCGGGTCACCGACGGCGCGGGCCGCATCGCCGACCTGCCCTGGGACGAGGTCCGGCGGGCGCGGGTCGGCGGGCGTGAACCGGTGCCGCTGTTCGAGGAGTTGCTGGAGACCTTCCCCGAGGTCCGCTGGAACATCGACATCAAGGCGGAGCCGGCGCTGCGGCCGCTGCTCGACCTGCTGGAGCGCAGGAACGCGTGGGACCGGGTCTGCGTGGGCTCGTTCTCCGAGGCGCGGGTGCTGCGCGCCCAGCGGCTGGCCGGGCCCCGCCTCGCCACCTCCTTCGGCACCCGCGGGGTGCTGAGCCTGCGGCTGCGCTCCTGGGGGCTGCCGGCCGCGGTGCGCCGCTCGGCGGTGGCGGCACAGGTGCCGGAGGCCCAGTCGGGCGTCCCGGTGGTCGACGCCCGCTTCGTCCGCGCCGCCCACGCGCGCGGGCTGCACGTCCATGTCTGGACGATCAACGAACCGGAACGCATGCACCGGCTGCTGGACCTGGGTGTGGATGGCATCATGACCGATCACATCGACACGTTGCGCAAGGTCATGGAGGAGCGCGGGGCCTGGGTCTGAACCGATCCGGCACCGGCCGCCCTTGCCTTCGCAGGGGAGCGGAAGCGAGGGCACGATGGGGATCGACACCGTGCGCGCGGGGGTGGCGGACGAGACCGCCGACCTCCGGCGCCAGCAAAGAGGCTGGTACTTCTACGACTGGGCGTACTCGGTCTATTCGGCGAGCGTCCTGACCGTTTTCATCGGTCCCTATCTCACCTCGATCGCCGAGCACGCGGCGGACTCCGGCGGCTATGTGCACCCGCTGGGCATACCGGTGCGGGCGGGGTCGTACTTCGCCTACTCGGTGTCCCTGTCGGTGATCCTTGCCGTGGTGGCGATGCCGCTGGTGGGCAGCGCGGCCGACCGCACGGGCCGTAAGAAGCCGCTGCTCGCGGCGGCCGCCTACACCGGCGCGGCGGCGACCGCGGGCATGTTCTTCCTGGACGGCGACCGGTATCTGCTGGGCGGGGTGCTGCTCGTGGTGGCCAATGCCGCGGCGGCCGTCGGCGGGATGCTCTACAACTCCTATCTGCCGCAGATCGCCCCGCCCGAGGAGCGCGACGCGGTCTCCTCCCGGGGCTGGGCCTTCGGCTACGGCGCGGGCGCAATGGTCCTCGTCGCCAATCTGGTCCTGTACTCGGCCCACGACTCCTTCGGCCTGAGCCAGGGCCAGGCGGTGCGCATCTGCCTGGCCTCGGCGGGCCTGTGGTGGGGCGCCTTCACCCTCGTACCGCTGCGGCTGCTGCGCGACCGGCGGGCGCGGGCGGCGGACGGGGCCGCGCCGGAGGGGGTCCCGTCGACGGGGCTGCGGCAGCTGGCGGCGACGGTGCGGGACATGCGCCGGCATCCGCTGACGCTGTCCTTCCTGCTGGCGTACCTGATCTACAACGACGGCATCCAGACCGTCATCTCCCAGGCCTCCGTCTACGGCTCCCAGGAGCTGGGACTCGGGCAGTCCACGCTGATCGTGGCGGTGCTGCTGGTGCAGGTGCTGGCGGTGGCGGGCGCGCTGGCGATGGGCCGTCTCGCGCGGACGTACGGCGCCCAGCGCACCATCCTCGGCTCGCTGGTGGCCTGGACGATCACGCTCGCCGCCGGATACTTCCTGCCCGCGAAGGCGCCGGTGTACTTCTTCCTGCTGGCCGCCGGCATCGGCATGGTCCTCGGCGGCAGCCAGGCGCTGTCCCGCTCGCTCTTCTCCCATCTGGTGCCGCCGGGCAAGGAGGCCGAGTACTTCTCGGCGTACGAGCTGAGCGACCGCGGGATGAGCTGGCTGGGCCCCATGCTGTTCGGTGTGACGTACCAGCTGACCGGTAGCTACCGCTCCGCGATCATCTCCCTGGTGGCCTTCTTCATCATCGGATTCGCCCTGCTCGCCCGGGTCCCGGTACGGCGGGCGATCGCCGCCGCGGGCAACCCGGTGCCCGAGAAGATCTAGCGCCGATTTAGCGCTCGGCACGAAAGGGCGGTAGTGTACGCGTTTGGCCTGCCAGGCGGACCGTTACTGCGCGTCAAAGATGCCGAAACGCTGGGTGACATCTGCTAGCAGATGTGACAAACCGGGCGCCTGTGGGTAGAACAAGGGGCGGCTACGACGGCGACGCATGACCCGGAACGGGACCCGGAACGGGAATCTTTACCGCCGACCGGACGTTGACCGGATGACGACGACAGCGACACCTGTCCTGTGGGCGACAAGCCCGGGAGGCACGATTCATGAGTGAGCGAGCTCTTCGCGGTACGCGCCTCGTGGTGACCAGCTACGAGACGGACCGCGGCATCGACCTGGCCCCGCGCCAGGCCGTGGAGTACGCATGTGAGAAGGGACATCGCTTCGAGATGCCCTTCTCGGTCGAGGCGGAGATCCCGCCGGAGTGGGAGTGCAAGGTCTGCGGGGCCCAGGCACTCCTGGTGGACGGCGACGGCCCGGAGGAGAAGAAGGCCAAGCCCGCGCGCACCCATTGGGACATGCTGATGGAGCGGCGCACCCGCGAGGAACTCGAAGAGGTCCTTGAGGAGCGCCTGGCGGTGCTGCGTTCGGGGGCGATGAACATCGCCGTGCATCCCCGGGACAGCCGCAAGTCGGCATAGCGGGCAAGCCGCACAGCGCACATACACGAGACCGCGGGCGCCGTACGTTCTTCAGGACGTACGGCGCCCGCGGTCTTCGCGCTGTCGGGCTAGCGGGTCAGGGGCGGCCGGTGCTCGTCCGGTCCCGGGCGCCCGGCGCGGTCCTCGCGGATGACCTCGCCCTGGACGACCTTGCCGTCGGGGCGGTGCATACGGGCCTGCTGGAAGGCGTCGCCCAGGCTGCCGGGGGCGGCGGCGCGCAGCCGCTTCTCGAAGGTGTTCTCGGCGAGTCGGCTCACGGCCTTCTGCACCGGGGGCAGCAGCAGGAGCAGGCCCAGGAGGTCGGAGATCATGCCCGGGATGATCAGCAGCAGGCCGCCGAGCATCGTCAGCCCGTTGCCCTCGCCGCGCTGGGGGGAGCCGCCCCGCTGGAGCGCTTCGTTCAGATTCTGGAAGGCCCGGCGGCCCGCCCGCTTGATCACCACGGAACCGGCCACCACACCGGCCACGAGCAGCAGGAACACGGTCATGCCGCCCGCCGCCCCGGCGACCAGGGTCAGCAGCCAGATCTCCAGCACCAGCCACCCGGCGAGGGCCGGCGGCAGATACCTGCGCAGCCGGGAGCGCCGGGGCCGGGCGGTGTGCGGGGTGGTCGGAGCGCCAGTCGTCATACCCCCAGTGTGCCTGGCTCCGGCTCAGCGCCGGATAAGGGGCTACGGGGTCTGCTTGTCCTTGCCGGTGAGCTTGGCGACGCGGTCCCCCGCGCCCCAGGCGGTGACCCGCCACAGCGCCTCGACCAGGATGTCCTTGCTCATCTTGGAGTCGCCCAGCTCGCGCTCCACGAAGGTGATCGGGACCTCGATCACGTGGTAGCCGGCCTTGACCGCGCGGCGGGCGAGGTCGACCTGGAAGCAGTAGCCCTGTGAGGCGACCTCGTCCAGGCCCAGGCCCTTGAGGGTCTCGGCGCGGAAGGCGCGGTAGCCGCCGGTGATGTCGCGCAGCGGCAGATCGAGGGCGAGCCGGGAGTAGAGGCTGCCGCCGCGGGAGATGAACTCGCGGGACTTGGGCCAGTTGACCACCCGGCCGCCGGGCACCCAGCGGGAGCCGAGCACCAGGTCGGCGCTCTTGAGCGCGGTGAGCAGCCGGGGCAGCTCCTCGGGCTGGTGGGAGCCGTCCGCGTCCATCTCGATCAGCACGCCGTAGTCGTGCTCCAGGCCCCAGCGGAAGCCCGCGAGATAGGCGGCGCCCAGCCCTTCCTTGCCCTTGCGGTGCATCACCTGGACGTTGTCGTCCTCGGCGGCCAGCTCGTCGGCGAGCTTGCCGGTGCCGTCGGGGCTGTTGTCGTCCGCGATCAGCACGTGGGCCTCGGGGACGGCCTTGCGCACCCGGCCGACGATGGTCTTGATGTTCTCCGCCTCGTTGTAGGTCGGGATGATCACCAAGGCCGTGCCGAGCGGGCCGAACTGCCTCCCCTGGGCCTTGGCCGCGAGGGTCCCGTCGCCGTCGTTCACTGCTGCCCCTTCTGGTCGTACGCAGGCGTCCACCATAGTGGCCGCCGCCTGGGTGGACGTGACAGCTGGTACGTATGGTGGTGTCGATTGCACAAGAGTGGGGTAAGAACGCGCTTTTCGGGATGTTCCCGACCTGCTCGCGGCACGTTCTTTTCCTCTTCCGACTGTTCGGATGATTCCGAACCCGGGTGGGTTGCCTCCCCCGGGCTGCGGATGGGGGCCCGGCACTCTTCGGGCCGACCTGGGACCCGCTGGCTGCGGATCGACCGAAAGCCGTTGTCTACTGAGGCCGGGCCCCACCCGGGGTCGCACCTGGCCGACCGGCTGGAACGCTTCCCCGCCGGCGCGGGCGCTGAGCCTGGCTGCCAGTGGCGGTGCCCCGGTGCGGGGCGCCGTCCCTGACCCAGCGGCGCGGCGGGGAGATGCGCGAACGCTTCCCGGTCGGGCGTCCGGTGGTGGACTCGGACGAACCTACCGGCCCTCCGCGCCCGACTGTCAACAGACCTCTGACCTGCGGATCCTCCGTGCCGCCCGGGCGCGGTGCGGAGGATGCGCAGGTCGCGCGAGGCGCCCGGGGCGAGGGGCGGCGGCCGCGCCACCCCCGGAGATCACTCGCCCGGCCGTACGAAGACCGTCCGGCCGCCCACCACGGTGCGCAGACAGCGCGGCAGCTCGCCGCCCGGGGTGAGGTCGGGCAGGCCGGGAGTGCCGGAGCGCGGGTCGGTCGACCAGCGGGCCACCCGGTCGTCGGGGGCCTGCACCACCAGCTCGCCGGTCCGCCAGACCGCGAAGTCGGCGGGCGCGCCGGGCACCAGGACGCCCGCGTCGTCCCGGCCGATCGCCCGCCAGCCGCCCCGGGTGTGCGCGGTGAAGGCGGCGCGCACGGAGACCCGGTGCTCGGGGGTGTGGTGGAAGGCGGCGGCGCGGACCGTGCCCCAGGGGTCGAGCGGGGTGACGGGGCTGTCGGAGCCGAAGGCCAGCGGGACGCCGGAGCGCAGCAGGGCGGCGTACGGGTTGAGGGTGCGGGCCCGCTCGGCGCCGAGGCGGCGGGCGTACATGCCGTCCTCGCCGCCCCACAGCGCGTCGAAGGCGGGCTGCACGGAGGCGATCAGGCCCAGCTCGGCGAAGCCGGCCACGGTCTCGGGGGTGAGCATCTCGGCGTGCTCCACGCGGTGCCGGGCGGCCCGGATCCGGGCGAGGCCGACCTTCTCGGCGGCGGCGCGCACCCCGTCCACCACCGAGGACACGGCGGCGTCGCCGATGGCGTGGAAGCCCGCCTGGAGGCCCGCCTCGGTGCAGGCGATCACATGGGCGGCGATGGTGTCGGTGTCCAGGTAGGCGGTGCCGGTGTGGTCCGCGTCGGCGTACGACTCGCGCAGGCACGCGGTGTGCGAGCCGAGGGCGCCGTCGGCGAAGAGGTCGCCCGCGGCGCCGGTCGCGCCCAGCTCGCGGGCCTTGTCGACGTCCCGTTCGGCCCAGTAGCCGAGGACCCGGGGTCCAGGCAGGGTGGCGGCCAGCTCCAGCAGGCCGGTGAAGTCGTCCTCGGAGGAGATCTGCGGGCCGCCGCACTCGTGCACCGAGCCGATGCCGAGGGAGGCGGCGTGCGTCAGCGCGGTGCGCTGGGCCTCCGCGCGCTGGGCGGGGGTGATGGCGGCGAAGGCGGCCTCGCGTACGGCGTGGTGGGCGTCCCGGGTCAGGGGCGCGTCGGCGCGGGGCAGGTCGCCGCCGACCATGTCCAGCAGGGCGGTGGTGACGACGGCCGAGTGCACGTCGATACGGGAGAGGTACAGCGGGCGCCCGCCGGTGGCCTCGTCCAGCTCCGCGCGCGTCGGCGGCCGGCCGCCGGGCCAGCGGGCGGCGTCCCAGCGGGCCAGCGGGCGGCGTCCCAGCCGTGGCCGAGCAGCACCCGGTCGGCGGGCCGGGCGGCGGCGAACTCCCGGACCAGGGCCAGCGCGGCCGCCAGGGAGGGCGCGGCGCTCAGGTCGAGACCGGTCAGCGCGAGGCCGGTGGCCGTGGTGTGCACATGGGCGTCCGTGAAGGCGGGGGTCACCAGGGCGCCGTCGAGATCGATCACCTCCCCCACCCCGTCGGCGAACGCGTCTGCGGCGCCCTCCGACCCGACCCAGGCGATATGGCCGGCCTCCACGACCATCGCGGTGGCGAAGGGGTCGGCGGGGCTGTGTACGTCGCCGTTGCGGAGAAGGAGGGTGCGCTCGCTCATAGGCGACAGTTTCTCTCGGACGGCGCGGGGTGGTGCATCTGGGGCGGTGGGTGCCGGTGCGTCCCCGGCACCCGTGGTGGACGGGGCGCCGTCAGATGAGCGGTGGACGGGCCTCGTACGGGGTCGACAGGACCACCGTCGTACGGGTCGACACGCCCGCCAGGCTCCGGAGCCGGGCCAGCAGCTCCTCCAGCTCGTGGGGGGTCGCCACGCGGACCTTGAGGATGTAGTTCTCGTCGCCGGCGACGCTGTGGCACGCCTCGATCTCGGGCACGCCGGCGAGGCGGTCGGCGATGTCGTCGGGGGCGCTGGGGTCGAACGGTTTCACCGAGATGAACGCGGTGAGAGGCAGCCCGACGGCCTCCGGGTCGACCACCGCGGCATAGCCGCGGATGACGCCGCGCTGCTCGAGTCGGCGCACCCGCTGGTGCACGGCCGACGTGGACAGGCCCGTGGCCTTGCCCAGGTCTGTGTAGCTCATCCGCCCGTCCTTGACGAGCAGCTGCACGATCTGACGGTCCAGCTCCTCCATGGCGCCAAAACCTACAGGGCGTTCGATCTTCTCGGACAGCCGACGGCCCTCCTTGAATGCCGGTACGGTCATCTGTGCACGCGATGTGACGAACGCCACACCGTTCGAACAGGCTTCGTGATGTTCTCGTGATTACCGCCGAGAGCGGACGGGAAGTGCTTGCTGTGGTCGTGGCCGCCGAGCCTTTCACGGCCCAGCCTTAGGGGGAGAATCCCATGCAGAGTGTCAAGCGCCCTGGTCGATCCGCGTCCAAGCGGCAGCAGCCGGTGGTCGAGCCCGAGCCGGAGGGCGTCGAACCCGACGCCTTCGAGGACGAGCTGGACGCCTACGACACCTTGGAGATGTACCGGGTGATCTGCCCGGACTGCGCGCAGCCGATCGCGCTGCTGGCGGACGAGGAGATCCTGCCGGAGCACGCGCTGTGCGCCTCGCCGTGGAACCCGTTCGGGCTCACCGTGTGCGCGGGCACCGGCCGTTCGGCCACCGACGCCCGCCCCGCGGACGCCTCCGTCACCCCGCAGGAGCAGGACACCGCCCTGCTGCTGACGCTCCCCCAGGGCCTGGACTGGCGGACGCAGCCCTTCTCGCACGTCGGCGGTCCCGGCTCGCGCCCGATGCGGGTGCCGGAGATGCGCCAGCCGGCCGCCTGAGCCCCGCGCACGCGCCGGGCCCGGTCCGCGCCGGACGTCCCTGGACTGACGCTCGATTCGGGCGGGCGGTGACCCGCCCGCCGGGTGCAGCGTTCTCACGGGTATGACATCCCTGCACCCGGCCCCCGGGCGTCGGCGCCGTATCTTCGTCCCGGGCCCCGCGGTGCCGGACCGGTCCGCCGCCCCGCAGGATCCGCCCATCTACCGCGATCTGCTGCGCGCCTGGGCCGATCGCGGCCGTACCCTGCCGGGCCGCCAGGACCCCGAGTGGGTGCGGCTGGCGGCGCCGACGGTGCGTACGGGTCAGTTCGGCGCGGACCGGTTCAGCGGGCTTCGGGTCCCGCCACGTGACGGGCGATGACCATCCGCTGGATCTGGTTGGTGCCCTCGACGATCTGGAGCACCTTGGCCTCGCGCATGTAGCGCTCGGCCGGGAAGTCGGCGGTGTAGCCGTATCCGCCGAGGATCTGTACCGCGTCCGTGGTGACCTTCATGGCGGTGTCGGTGCAGTGCAGCTTGGCCATGGCGGCCTGCTTGGCGAACGGCTTGCCCGCGTCGCGCAGCCGGGCCGCGGCGAGGTAGAGGGCGCGGCCCGCCTCGATCTGGGTGGCCATGTCGGCGATCATGAAGCGCAGGCCCTGGAAGTCGGCGATGGGGTGGCCGAACTGCCGTCGCCCGGTGGCGTAGGCGACCGCTTCGTCCAGTGCGGCCTGGGCGACGCCGATGGCGCAGGCGGCGATGCCGAGGCGGCCGGAGTCGAGGGCGGACAGGGCGATGCCGAAGCCCTGGCCCTCCTCGCCGATGCGGCGGTCGTCGCCGACGCGGACGCCGTCGAAGTGGACCTGGGCGGTGGGCGAGCCCTTCATCCCCATCTTCTTCTCGGGGGCGGCCGCGCTGAGGCCCCGGGCGTCGCCGGGCACGAGGAAGGCGGTGATGCCGCGGGGGCCGTCCTCGCCGGTGCGGGCCATCACGGTGTAGAAGTCGGCGATGCCGCCATGGGTGATCCAGGCCTTGGTGCCGGTGAGCACCCAGTCGTCGCCGTCCCGTACGGCCCTGGTGCGCAGGGAGGCGGCGTCGGAGCCGGAGGCGGGTTCGGACAGGCAGTAGGCGCCGAGGAGTCCGCCGCCGAGCATCGCGGGGAGGTGCTCGACCTGCTGCTGCTTGGTGCCGTAGGCGGCGAGCGCGTAGGAGGCGAGGGTGTGCACGCTGAGGCCGAGGCCGACGGTGAGCCGGACCGCGGCGAGCTCTTCCAGTACCTGGAGGTAGACCTCGTACGGCTGGTCGCCGCCGCCGTGCTCCGCGGCGTACGGCAGGCCGAGCAGGCCGGATTCGGAGAGCAGGGTGAAGACCTCGCGCGGGAAACGGCCCGCGTCCTCCTCCTCGGCGGCCCTCGGGGCGATCTCCCGCCGGGCTATCTCCCGGACGAGGGTGAGCAGGTCCCTCGCCTCGTCCGTCGGCAATTGACGCTCCACCGGCTGCGGGTCGCGGTCGGACATGGCGTCGGTCTCCTCCCTGGTGGGGAACCGGCGGCACGGCCCACGGGTCAGGGCGGCTCCGCCTGATCGTTCCGTTACGGCCACGGTGCGCACTCCCGGATCACGGAAGCCCGCTGACCAGCGGCTGCGCTGAGTATGCCCGAACATCGGACTTCCGTCACCAGTTAACGACCGCTCACTCAAACATTCCAGCCGGGCGCCGGACGGGGGTGTCGCGGGGAGGTCTCCGGGGCGGGTGGGACACGCCCGGGACCGCACACCCGGGACCGCCCGGGCGCGGCCGGAAACCGCTCCCCCGGCGTTGACCTACTGGTCTAGTCCTCCTACGGTCCAGGACCGGCGCGTCAGCGCGTGCGGGTGTTTCTCTCACGGATGCGAGGAGGCACGATGCGGCATTCTCAGCGGCTTCGGATGCGAACGCTGGTCTCGGCTGTGTGCGCGGCTGCGATCGGCGCCGGACTGCTCCTGGGGGCGGGAGCCGTCAGCGGGGACCGGGACGGGGCCCTCCCGCGCGGCGCCGCGCCGGGGCTGATCAAGTCCCTGGAGTAGGCGCCCGGTTCAGAGCAGGCCCAGCTGGGTGACCAGCATCGCGGTGACCACGACGAGGACCCAGCCCAGCACGTGTTCGAGGATCTTGGGCCCGTCGTCGCGGGGACCGCCGGTGCGGGCGCGGGTGGCGGTGGCGGAGTGTGCGGTCATGCTGGTACTCACAGAGGTCGGACGTACAGAGCGGTCTCCCCCACCCGTCCGTCCACCTTGCCACCCGCGACGGCGCACGCGGCGATGAGCTTGCTCACATGGGTCAGCGCACCCCCACCGCGGCCAGGGCCTTGCGCTGGTGGGCGCTCGGGCGGGCCGGGAAGTAGAGGTAGCAGACCCCGCCGGTGCCGGAGGAGACCGCGCCGGTGGCGTTGTACCGCTTCGTCCGCAGCCAGATGTTCTCGAACTCCCGGCGCTTGTACACCCGTCGTACCGCGTCGTCCCCCGGCGAGGCCGGGTCGTTGGCGATCACATCGCCGTCCGCGGTGAAGCCGATCACCGTCATGAGGTGTCCGGACGTGCCGTAACCCGCCCCGGTCAGCTCGGCGCTCAGGAACGACTGGGACGTTATGGCCGGGATGCCGGCCGCGATCAGCGTCTCCAGGTCCGTCAGCGAGGCGAGCCGGGTGACGACGCCCTGGAGGTCGGCGAAGGTCGCCGCGTAGGCCGCGTTGAACGGCCAGTTGCCGCAGCCCTCGTACTGGTAGTCGTAGGTGAAGCGCGCGGCCGCGTCGACCTGCGGATCGGCGTAGGACGGGTCGATCCAGGACAGTTGGTCGGCCCTGAGCCGGCCGCCCCAGTACTCCACGATCATCTGCGAGGAGGTCGGGCTGCACCACGCCTCGCCGCCGTTGTCGTACTGCGGGTACTGGCCCTTGTGGATCTCCTGCGAGTAGCGCGGCACCACCAGTTCCTGCGCGAGGCCGGGCGTGGAGGCCGGGACGGTGAAGCGGTCGGGGATGTCGGAGCCCATCGCGCCGAGCCGCCACACGGTCGGGGTGAGCCGGGTGCCCGGCCTGCGGTAGAGGGTCAGGCGCAGCCGGTACGAGGCGAGGCGCAGCCCGGTGCTCGCGTCGTCGATGGCGAAGGTGTCGGTCCAGACGCTGCTCCTGCCGTCGCTCTGGCCGTCCACCGAGGTCCGCTTGATGTCCTGGTCGCCGGCCGCCCAGCGGCCCATCACGTACCAGGGCGTCTCGCCGCCGTCCGAGTACGTCCCGCTCAACTCCACCTGGATCCAGGTGCCGTCGGGGGTGTGCGCGTTCCAGGAGGCGACGACCTCGGTGGCCGGGACCGTGAGCCGGTACCGCGGGCCGGTCCAGGTGGCGTACTCCCAGGTCGCGGTGGTGCCGGTGTGCGGGTCGGTGTAGTCGGCGGTGCCCGCGGGGGCGCCGATCCGCACGCCGGGGCGGGGGCCGGAGACCGGACGGGCGCCCTGGGCGGTGCCGGTGCGCCACTCGCTGTAGGTGGTCCAGGCGTGGTAGTCGACGGGGCGGGCCCCGGTCGGACCGGGCTCGTCGGCCACGGCCACCCACGCGATGGCGGTGCCCCGCTGGGCGGCGGCCGCGGCGGGCGTGGCGGGGGTCACCGGGCTGCCGGTGCGCGCCCTGAACCTGCTGACGGCGGTCACGGCGGCGGTGACGGTGACGGTCGCCATGCGTGTCGTCGGGCTGCTGCTGGTCTCCGCGCTGATGGTGGTGCCGGGGCCGGGGCCTTGAGGCGCGTGGACGCGCCGTGCGCGGTACGGATCAGATGAGGTCCATGGCCGCGATCTCGTCGGGGCGGCCGTAGCTGATCGGGCCCTGGAAGCGGCGGCGGGCGGTGGCGAACCACCAGATGGTGGCCACGAGCAGGACGACGGCGAGCGCGATCGGCGCGTAGTTGAAGGAGTCCACGGTGATCGGGGACGCCTGCGGCAGCATGAACAGGACGCTGCTGAGCGCGATCCAGATCACGGCGAGCCAGCCGACCGGCTTGCTCCAGCGGCCCAGGTTCCACGGGCCGGACTCGAAGGCGTCACCGAGCCGCAGCCGCAGGAAGATCGGGACGGCGTAGGCGAGGAACAGGCCGACCACGTTGACGCTCACGATCGCGGTGAAGGCGGTGTGCGACCACCAGCCGGGCACGATGAGGGCGAGCGAGCAGGCCACCGCGAGCCAGACCGCCTTGACGGGCGTACGGGTGCGCGGGGAGACCGAGTGCCACAGCCGGGAGCCGGGCATGGCGCCGTCCCGGGAGAAGGCGAAGATCTGCCGGGTGTTGCTGGTGAGGTTGGCGAGACCGCAGAAGAGCATCGCGCCGATGACGATGAGGAGCATGACCTTGGCGGTGCTCAGGCCGAGGCCGTCGATCAGGATCTGCACGGGCGGCGCGCCGTTCGCGGCCTCCTTGGCGTAGTCCTTAATGCTGTAGACCAGTGCCAGCATCAGGATGAGACCGGTGATCGCCGAATAGCCGATGGCGCGGGTGATCCCCTTGGGCGCGTTGACCGTGGCTTGCACCGTTTCCTCGGACATGTGGAAGCTGCCGTCGAAGCCGGTGAACGTCCAGCTGGTGACGAGCAGACCGAGCATGCCTCCGTAAAGCCCGCTCGTGAAGCCGGTGTTGTTCTCGAAATGCGTGACGAACGACGCCGACTGATGGTGATCCGGTATCACTATGAGTGCGCCCACGATCACGACGAGTCCGATCAGCAGCCACCACACGGAAATGCGGTTGAGGACGGCGACGAGCTGGACCGTGTAGGTGTTGGCGAGCCCCTGGAGCACGATGATCAAGGCCGTGATCAGCACCGTCTGATGGACGGTCGGCTGGTAGGAGGGCCACTGGAGCTGCACGAAGGCCTGGATGAAGGTGGCCGCCGCATAGCCGGTGGCGGCGGTGCCGCCGATCTGTCCGACGAAGTTCAACCAGCCCGTGTACCAGGACCAGGCGCCCTTGTGGCGCTTGGCGAGTTTACCGGCGGAGAAATAGAGGGCACCGCTCGTCGGATACGCGGAGGCGACCTCGCCCATGGCCGCGCCGATGAGCAGAACCATGATCGAGACGCCGATCCAGCCGAATACGAGAATGCGCGGGCCGCCCGCGTTCATACCGAATCCGAAGGACGAGAAGATGCCCGAAAGAATATTGATGATGGTGAAGGAGATCGCGAAATTGTCGAACGCCTTGAAACGGCGGGTGAGTTTCCGCGGATAACCCATCGCATGCAGGGTCGCGTCGTCGTCGAGCACGACCGCGTCTTCTCCGGCGCGGGCCGCGGCCCGGGGAGCAGACATCCGTTCTGACACAGATCGGCCTTTCTCTCGTGCCTCTCGGACGCTCGGGGGGCGGCGCCCGATGAGGGGGGACGGGTGACGGGCAAAAGGGATCAGGCGGGTCCCGGTACGGGCAGCCCGCAGGCACGGCGCGCCCGGGAGAGCTGTTCGGCGGGGTCACCGAAGGCGCTCCAGGGCATGCGTGAGGCGTACGGGCCCATCGCCGTGAAGACCGCGCGGGCCTCGAACTCACGCTGGCCCATGACCAGCGCGTGCGCGAGGTAGGCCAGGTCGAGCACCGGTGTGAAGCGGTAACCGGACACCGCCGGAAGCCAGTTGTGGTAGATCGCGAGCGCGGTGGCACGCCACTGGGGCTGCTCCCAGACGCGGTCGGCGAGCAGTTGGGTCGGGTTGTAGCTCTCCACCAGGGCGACCAGGGGCAGCAGGCGCAGCGCGGAGTCGGCGGGCGCGCGCTGGCTGAGGAAGGCGGCCACGTCCCAGGCGGCGTTGACCGAGCCGCCGTGCCGGGCGAAGAAGGCGGAGAGGAAGCGGTGGTGCGCCTCGCGGTGCCACGGGTCCAGGGTGAGGATGTGCGCGAACAGGCGCCAGGGGCCGGGCGGCGCGGTGAGCAGGCCCTGCGGGGCGGGGTCGCGCAGCCGGTGCAGCCGGGCCATGGCGAGCTTGGCGACCCAGGGAGTGGGGTCCCGCGGGGCCAGGGCCGCGGCCCGCTCGCAGGCGGTGAGCGCTATGCGCTCCAGGGCCTCGGCCCGGTCGTCGTTGCCGTCGGCGGCGCGCAGGGCGCGCTGGACGGCGACGCGGGCCCACATCAGGGCCGCCTCGGGCGAGGGCTCCTCGTCCAGCCAGCGTTCGACCAGGTCGGTGCCGGCCGCCTCGGAGGCGAGGACCAGGGAGCGGTGGGCGCGCAGCGCGAAGTCGTGACGCGTCTCGGCCAGTGCCTCGTACGCGTGCCGATATCGGCCGGCGCGGACATCGACGCAAACGCCGGCCAGGACTCGGTCGTCGGCAGCCGGGTGCCACACATACTGCCCTTCGAATAACTCCGCGGCCATGTCCCCTGCCTTGTCCCCGTACCGTGTCCCCGGCCGCCGCTTCTCGCGGTAGCGCAGGAGGCACCTTACTCAGCACGGCGGACCCCCGGAACGCCGAATTCGACATATCGGTCAGCGATTCGAGAATGTTTATAGAAGTGCGCGGGGGGACGCCGACGGGCGATGGTTCAAGGGGTAACTTTCTTTCGGGGGCACCCTCGGCGGCCCGGCCGCTATGCGCCACTACTAGACTCTTTCCGGAAAACCCCCCACACCGCATCACACCTTCGGGAATCGTCATTCAGCACCTCGCCGCCCGGCTGCGCGGGCTCCCGCCCTCCCTCGGACCGGTCCGGCTGATCGCCGTCGACGGGCACGCGGGCTCCGGGAAGTCGACCTTCGCCGGGCGGCTGGCCGCCGCGCTGGACGGGGCGCCGGTGCTCCATCTCGACGACATCGCCAGCCATGAGCGGCTGTTCGGCTGGACCGATCGGCTGATGACGCAGGTGATCGAGCCGCTGTCCCGGGGCGCGGCGGGGGCCTACCTCCCCTACGACTGGAACGCCCGCGCGTTCGGCCCGGCGCGCCCGCTGCCGCCCGCGCCGGTGATCCTGCTGGAGGGCGTCGGCGCGGGCCGCCGCGCGCTGCGGCCGTTCCTGGCCGAACTGCTGTGGATGGAACTGCCCCGCGAGGAGTCCTGGGCGCGCGGCCGGAGGCGGGACGGGGCGGCGCAGCGGGAGTTCTGGGACGGCTGGGTCGAGGCCGAGCGCGCGCACTTCGCCGATGACCCCACCCGCCCCCACGCCGGGCTCCTGGTGCGCCAGACCGACCGGGGGTACGAGGTGCTGCCGGGGCCCGAGCGACCCCAGGGATCGGGCCAAGGAGTGACCCACAGTGATGGCCCCACCCCCATGTGGTGAAATTGTGAAGGCTCTTGTCGGCCAACTTCCCGAAGTGCCCCAACTTCGCTTGACCGGGGGGTCGTACAGGTCTTACGTTCTCAATGTGCGGCGATTCGAAGCCGCCCGAAGACGCGAAGCCCCCGGTTGTTCCCCCGTGATCGGGGGCTTCGTTCTGCCCGCGCAGCGCTTTCCGGGCCCCTTGCGCGCCGATCCGATCACCCTCGGTCACCAAAGTGTCCGGATTCCGTCCGCCCGACCGCACCGAACGGCCTGTACCGCACCCTTCGGCACCCGGTACCCACGCGGGTACGATGCCCTTGGTGCGACCTTCGGGGACAGCCTCGCGCACCTGCAACTCCGGTCCGCGGCACGGCGGTTCGGCCGCGGCGGCCGCCGGGCGACCGTCCGGCGGTGAACCACGGGGCACGGTCTGTGGGGGACGTGATGGACTTCGGCACGCAGGGCCCCGAGGCCCCGGCCGACCTCGCCTGGCTGCGCGGGGTCGACGCCTACACCATGGGCGCCTATCCGCAGGCGGAGGAGGAGTTCCGGGCCGCGGTGCGGATGGACCCGGGCATGGCCGACGGCTGGCTCGGGCTGCACGCGCTCCGGGTCGACACCACCACCGCGCTGCTGCGGATGTTCCGGCACCGCGAGCGCTTCGGCGAACAGCGCGCCCGGCATCGCCGTACGATCAACTCCTGGTACTGGCTGGGCTGGTGGGTGCAGCCGGTGCTGGAGAGCCCGCGCGATCTGCTGCTGGCGCACGCCTCGCACTGGCTGGACGGCCGGCATGTGCCCGAGCTGGACCGGGCCCTGGCCGGGCTGCCCCCGGTCGACACCGATCCCCAGGTCCGCTTTCTGCACGCCTGCCGCTCCTACCTGGTCAAGGACTGGGAGCAGCTGGTACGGCACACCGATCCGCTGCTGGACGATCCGCTGCTCGGCATAGAGGCGGGGCTGTTCGGCGGCATGGCCCGGGTCCGCCTGGAGATGTACGGCCAGGCCGAACCACTGCTGTCGGCGGCGCTGATGCGCTGCCGCAGCGAGCAGCCGCAGCGCAAGGAGCTGCGCTACTGGCTCGCGCGGGCGCACGAGGGCACCGGCCGCTCCGCCGCCGCGCTCCCCCTCTACCGGGCCGTGCACCGGGTGGACCCCGCCTTCATGGACACCTCGGCGCGGCTCGCGGCGATCTCCGAGGGGGACGGGTACGACGAGGCGGCCGACCTCGCCGCGATCACGCTGACCGGTGCCGGACAGGACACGGTGGACGGGCCCGACGGGTTCGATCCGTTCTTCGGCACCGAGGGGCGGGATCTGCGGCTGCCGGAGCCGGATCTGCCGACCGGGCCGCTGCCAGCCGTCTCCGAACCGGGGGTCCGCGACCGGGGCGGGGTGCCCGGCTCGCCCCTGCCCACCGGGCCGACCGATCCCGCGCTGCTCGAACAGGCGCTCGCCGAGCTGGAGCGGATGGTCGGGCTCGAACCGGTCAAGCGCCAGGTGAAGGCGCTGTCCGCGCAGCTGAACATGGCGCGGCTGCGGGCCGGGCAGGGGCTGCCCGTGCAGCCGCCGAAGCGGCACTTCGTCTTCTCCGGGCCGTCCGGGACCGGCAAGACGACGGTGGCACGCATCCTCGGCCGGGTCTTCTACGCCCTCGGGCTGCTCGGCGGGGACCATCTCGTCGAGGCGCAGCGCGCCGATCTGGTCGGCGAGTACCTCGGGCAGACCGCGGTGAAGGCCAATGAGCTGATCGACTCCGCGATCGGCGGGGTGCTGTTCGTGGACGAGGCGTACTCGCTCTCCAACTCCGGGTACGGCAAGGGGGACGCGTACGGGGACGAGGCGCTCCAGGTGCTGCTGAAGCGGGCCGAGGACAACCGGGACCATCTCGTGGTGATCCTCGCCGGGTACCCCGAGGGCATGGACCGGCTGCTCGCGGCGAACCCCGGGCTGTCGTCCCGCTTCACCAGCCGTGTCGACTTCCCCTCGTACCGGCCCGGGGAACTCACCGAGATCGGGAAGGTGCTGGCCGCGGAGAACGGCGACCAGTGGGACGAGGAGGCGCTGGAGGAGCTGCGGTCGATCGCCGGGCACGTGGTCGACCAGGGGTGGATCGACGAGCTGGGCAACGGGCGGTTCCTGCGCACGCTGTACGAGAAGAGCTGCGCGTACCGGGATCTGCGGCTGTCCACGTACGCCGGGGCGCTGTCCCGGGACGACCTGGCGACCCTGCGCCTCGCCGATCTGATGCAGGCGTACGGCGAGGTGCTGTCGGGGCGGGGCCCGCAGGACCCGTCCCCGACGTAGGAGACGACGTGCCCGAAGGGGCGCGGGGAACCGCGCGAGCGACCCACCACCGAGCCGCACCCGCACAGCCCCCGCACCGCGCCCCCCTGAGCGGCAAGCGCTCTGAGCGGCGAGCGCCTACGTGGCGAGCGCCTGCTCGGGGAAGTCGGGGATCTCCCGGTGCGCGGGGTCGCGGACCTCGCCCACCAGCATCTCCAGGACGTCCTCCAGCGCCACCAGACCGAGCACCTTGCCGGACGCGTCGGCCACCTGGGCCAGGTGCGTGGCGGCGCGGCGCATCACCGTGAGGGCGTCGTCCAGGGGGAGCTCGGCCCGCAGGGTCGTCATGGGGCGCCAGATGTTCTGCGGCACCGCCCGTTCGGAGTCCTCCAGGTCGAGTACGTCCTTGACGTGGACGTACCCCATGAAGGCGCCCTGGTCCGTCGCCGCGACCGGGAAGCGGGAGTATCCCGTGCGCGCGGTGAGCCGCACGATCTCCCCCGGGGTGACCGCGGGCGTCACCGTGACCAGGGACTCACGGCGCAGCAGGACGTCGGTGACCGGGCGGGAACCCAGTTCCAGGGCGTCCTCCAGGCGTTCCCTCTCCTCCGGGCCGAGCAGGCCCGCCTGTCCGGAGTCCTCCAGGAGCCGGTTGAGCTGTTCGCTGGTGACGACCGCCTCGACCTCGTCCCTGGGCTCCACCCGGAACAGCCGCAGCACGGCCTGGGCGACGGCGCCCAGCGACACCGTGATCGGCCTGCACACCCGGGCGAACCAGACCAGGCCGGGGCTGAGCCACAGCGCCGCCTTCTCGGGCGCCGCCATCGCGAGGTTCTTCGGCACCATCTCGCCGATGACCAGGTGGAAGAAGACCACCGCGGCCAGCGCGATGACATAGCCGAGCGGATGGATCACGCCGTCCGGGAGGTGGACGGCCTTGAACACCGGCTCCAGCAGCCGCGCGACGGTCGGTTCGGCGACCGCGCCGAGGGTCAGGGAGCACATGGTGATCCCGAACTGCGCGGCGGCCATCATCTGCGGCAGCCGCTCCAGGCCGTACAGCACCTGCCGGGCCTGGGTGGTGCCGAGCGGTTCGATCTGGCTGCGGCGCACGGACACGAGCGCGAACTCGGCGCCGACGAAGAAGCCGTTCGCCAGCACCAGCAGCGCGGCGAAGACCAGTTGGAGCACGCTCATCGGGCGGCCTCCGCGATGTTCGCCACCGGGGCCGTCCTGACCAGGCGGACCCGTTCGGCGCGGTAGTGGCCGACCTGGCGGACCGCGAGCCGCCAGCCGGGCAGCTCGGCCCGGTCGCCGGGGGCCGGGATCCGGCCGAGCAGATCGGCGACCAGTCCGGCGACGGTCTCGTACGGCCCCTCGGGCACGTCCAGGCCTATCCGCTGGAGGATGTCGACCCGGCAGCTGCCGGCCACGTCCCAGGCGGGCCTGCCGTCCTCGGGCGGGGCGGCGGCCAGCTCGGGCACGTCCTTCGCGTCGTGCTCGTCACGGACCTCGCCGACCAGTTCCTCGACGATGTCCTCCAGGGTGACCACGCCGGCCGTGCCGCCGTACTCGTCCACCACGACCGCGATGGGCTGTTCGCTGCGCAGCCGGGCCAGCAGGGGCTGGACGGGCAGGGTCTCGGGGACCAGCAGCGCGGGGCGGGCGATGCGGCCGACGGGGGTGCGCAGCCGGTCGTGCGCCGGGACCGCGAGGGCGTCCTTGAGGTGGGCCATGCCGACGATCTCGTCGATCTTCTCCCGGTAGACGGGGAAACGGGACAGTCCGGTGGCCCGGGTGAGGTTGACCACGTCCTCGGCGGTGGCCGAGTCCTGGAGCGCGCTGACCTTCACGCGCGGGGTCATGACGTGCTGCGCGGTCAGCTCGCCCAGCGAGAGGGTGCGCACGAACAGGTCGGCGGTGTCCTGCTCCAGGGCGCCGGCCTGCGCGGAGTGCCGGGCCAGGGAGACCAGTTCGCCGGGGGTGCGGGCGGAGGCCAGCTCATCGGCGGGTTCGACGCCGAGGGCGCGGACCAGCCGGTTGGCGACCGTGTTGAGCGCGGCGATCACCGGCCGGAACAGCCGGGAGAAGTGGTGCTGGGGGCCCGCGACGAAGCGCGCGACCTGGAGCGGCCGGGAGACCGCCCAGTTCTTGGGCACCAGTTCACCGATCACCATCTGGATCGCGGAGGCCAGCAGCATGCCGACGAGCACGGCGGCACCGGAGGCGGCGCCGTCCGGCAGGCCGAGCGCGGCGAACGGGGTGGCCAGCAGCCGGCCCAGGGCCGGTTCGGCGAGCATGCCGACGACCAGGGAGGTGATGGTGATGCCGAGCTGGGTGCCGGAGAGCTGGAAGGAGAGTTCCTTCAGCGCGTCCACGACCGTACGGGCGCGCTTGTCGCCGTCGGCGGCGGCCTTCTCGGCCTCGGGGCGCTCGACCGTCACCAGGCCGAATTCGGCCGCCACGAAGAATCCGTTGGCCAGAATCAGCAGGAACGCGGCTGCGAGGAGCAGCAGGGGGGTGGTCACGATGCCGCCGCCTCCCCGGTATGTCGGGTGGGGGCGGCGCAGGTACTACAGGACGATCCGTCCATCGCCGGAGGGATTCACTCCTCGGGTCGCAGGAACCCCTGGCACCGGGCGGCGCACAGGGGCGGAGGCGCGATCGGCGCGGCCTCCGCCCACCAGATTAATCAAGACGCGGGCCGGGCGGGCAGGGTGGGCGACCCGGAGTCGGCCCCGAGTCAGCCCTGATCTTCCCCGGGGCGGACGGCCGAGTGGACCTCGGTGAGCGCCCGCAGCGCCCTGGCGTCGGCGATCGCCCGCTGCTTGGCGAGGCCCGGCTGGATGCCGAGCGCGGGCAGGCTGGTGCCGTCGCTGAGGTTGAGGAACACCCAGGGATCGCCCGGACGGAGGTTCACCTGAAGGATCTCCGCCCAGTCCAGGTGCCGCCTGGCGGCGAAGTTCACGACGGTGACGCCGCTCTCGTCGGCGACGATCTTGATCCGGGCCAGCCGGGCCAGCAGCCAGGAGAGCAGGGCCCCGGTGACCACGAAGCTCATCCGCTCCCCCGGGCCGAGGCCCTCCAGGAGCAGGGCGACCCCCGAGATGGTGAGGAAGATCGCCACGGCGGCGATGAGCAGGATGGCCCGGGTGTGGCCCGGCCGGAAGGTGACGGGCAGGGTGGGCAGGTCGGACATCACATACCCCTCAGAGGCGGCAGGCGTGGATGGCCGTGGTCAGGATGGCGCGGGCGCCGATGGCGTAGAGGTCGTCCATGATCCGCTGCGCCTCCTTGGCGGGGACCATGGCGCGGACCGCGACCCAGCCCTCGTTGTGCAGCGGGGAGACGGTCGGGGACTCCAGGCCGGGGGTGAGGGCGACGGCCTTCTCCAGCTGCTCGACCCGGCAGTCGTAGTCCATCATCACGTACGTGCGGGCGACCAGGACGCCCTGGAGGCGGCGCAGGAACTGCTGGACCTTCGGCTCGGCGGCCTCCTCCGCGTCCGCGCCGGTGCGGCGGATCACGACGGCCTCGGACTTCATGATCGGCTCGCCGAAGACCTCGAGGCCCGCGTTGCGCAGGCTGGTGCCGGTCTCCACGACGTCGGCGATGACCTCGGCGACGCCCAGCTCGATCGCGGTCTCCACGGCGCCGTCCAGGTGGACGACGGAGGCGTCGACGCCGCTGTCGGCGAGGTGCCGGGCGACGATGCCCTCGTACGAGGTGGCGATCGTACGGCCCTTCAGGTCCGCCAGGCCGTTCGCGGTGCCCGGCTTTCCGGCGAAGCGGAAGGTGGAGCGGGCGAAGCCCAGCGGGAGGATCTCCTCGGCGTCCGCGCCGGAGTCGACCAGCAGGTCGCGCCCGGTGATGCCGATGTCGAGGCGGCCGGAGGAGACGTAGATCGCGATGTCGCGGGGGCGGAGGTAGAAGAACTCGACCTCGTTGCCCGGGTCGACGATCCGCAGTTCCTTGGCCTCCCGGCGCTGCCGGTAGCCGGCCTCATGCAGCATCTCCGCCGCAGGGCCGGACAGGGAACCCTTGTTGGGGACGGCGATGCGCAGCATGAGGACGGCTTCCTTTGCGGTGAAGGGGGTTGGTGCGGCGTGCCGCGGCGGAGCGCGGCGGTTCGGTCAGAGGTGGGCGTAGACGTCGTCCAGGGAGATCCCGCGGGCGACCATCATCACCTGGACGTGGTACAGCAGCTGGGAGATCTCCTCGGCTGCCGCCTCCTTGCCCTCGTACTCGGCGGCCATCCAGACCTCGGCGGCCTCTTCGACGACCTTCTTGCCGATGGCATGGACCCCCTTGCCGACCAGTTCGGCGGTGCGGGAGGTGGCGGGATCGCCGTGGGCGGCCTTGTGCTGGAGCTCGGTGAAGAGCTCCTCGAACGTCTTCTTGGACATGGTGGTCCTTACCCTACGCGCTCCGACCGGCGCCTCAGTGCCAGGGTTCGGATACCGAACGCAGCGTCGCGGCCGTCGAGACAGCCGCGATCACCGCCTCGTGGCCCTTGTCCTCGCTGGAGCCCTCGATGCCGGCCCGGTCCAGGGCCTGCTCCTCGGTGTCGCAGGTGAGCACGCCGAAGCCGACCGGGACGCCGGTCTCCACGGAGACCTGGGTGAGGCCCTGGGTGACGCCCTGGCACACGTAGTCGAAGTGGGGGGTGCCGCCGCGGATGACGACGCCGAGGGCGACCACCGCGTCGTAGCCGCGCGCGGCCAGCACCTTGGCGGCGACCGGGAGCTCGAAGCTGCCCGGCACCCGGATCAGGGTCGGCTCGTCGATCCCCAGGTCGCCGAGGGCGCGCAGGGCGCCGTTCACCAGACCGTCCATCACCTTCTCGTGCCACTGCGCCGCGATGACGGCGACCCTGAGGTCGCCGACGTTGCGTACGGACAGTTCCGGTGCACCCTTGCCGCTCACGTCTCTCCTAAGTGCCTTCTTGCTCGACTGGTGTTGCTGGTGCTGCTGGTGCTGCTTGTCTGCCGGTTCTACCGGTTCTACTGGTTCGGGCAGGTGGCCGGGGTGTCCAGCCAGGGCAGGTCGTGGCCCATCCGGTCCCGCTTGGTGCGCAGGTAGCGCAGATTGTGCTCGCCCGCCTGGACGGGCATCGGCTCGCGCCCGGCGACCCGCACGCCGTGGCGCTCCAGCGCGGCGGCCTTGTCGGGGTTGTTGGTCATCAGCCGGACGCTGCGCACGCCGAGGTCGGCGAGGATCTGGGCACCGGCCCCGTAGTCGCGGGCGTCGGCGGGCAGGCCCAGTTCCAGGTTGGCGTCGAGCGTGTCGCGGCCCTGCTCCTGGAGCTCGTAGGCGCGCAGCTTGGACAGCAGACCGATACCCCGGCCCTCGTGCCCGCGCAGATAGACCACCACGCCGCGGCCCTCGTCCTGGATGCGGGCGAGGGAACTGTCCAGCTGGGGACCGCAGTCGCAGCGCAGCGAGCCGAAGACGTCGCCGGTGAGGCACTCGGAGTGCACCCGGACCAGGACGTCCTCGCCGGTGCCGATCTCGCCGTGGACGAGGGCGACGTGCTCGACGCCGTCGACGGTGGAGCGGTAGCCGTGCGCGGTGAAGGTGCCGTGCCGGGTGGGCAGCAGGGTCTCGGCCTCGCGGCGGACGGTGGGTTCGGTGCCGCGGCGATGGGCGATCAGGTCCTCGATGGAGATGATCGTCAGACCGTGCTTGCGGGCGAACGGGATCAGCTCGGGCAGCCGCAGCATCCGGCCGTCCTCACCGGCGATCTCCACGATGGCGCCGGCCGGGCGGAGCCCCGCGAGCCGGGCCAGGTCGACGGCGGCCTCGGTGTGGCCGTTGCGCTCCAGGACGCCGCCGGGGCGGGCGCGCAGCGGGAAGACATGCCCGGGGCGCACGAAGTCGGCGGGCCCGGCGGTGCCGCTCGCGAGCAGCTGGAGGGTGGTGGCGCGGTCGGCGGCGGAGATGCCGGTGGTCACGCCGTGCGCGCCGGAGGCGTCCACGGAGACGGTGAAGGCGGTCTTCATCGACTCGGTGTTGTCCTCGACCATCTGCGGCAGCCGCAGCCGGTCGAGTTCCGCGGCCTCCATGGGGGCGCAGACCAGGCCCCGGCACTCGCTCATCATGAAGGCGACGATCTCGGGGGTCACCTTCTCGGCGGCGATGACGAGGTCGCCCTCGTTCTCCCGGTCCTCGTCGTCGACGACGATCACGGGGCGCCCGGCGGCGATGTCGGCGACGGCCTGCTCGACGGCGTCGAGGGTGAACTCCTCGATGCCGTCACCGTCGAAGGAGTAGGAGTAGGGGTCGTAGAGCGGGGTGGCCGGGGTCATGCCGGTGCTCCTTCCAGAACGGGCCGCGGGCTCTTGCGGGAGCGCAGCCACCAGTCGCGCATGCCCCACAGGACGAGTGCGCCGTAGATGACGTAGACGAAGCCGGAGAAGGCGTAGCCGTTGGCGAAGTTGAGGGGGACGCCGACGAGGTCGACGAGCAGCCAGGCGAACCAGAACTCGACCATGCCCTTGGCCTGGGCGTACATCGCGACGACGGTGCCGACGAAGATGTAGGCGTCCGGCCAGGGGTCCCAGGACAGTTCGGGGAACGCGGTGAACAGCAGGGCGACGGCGACGGTGCCGATCGCGGCGGCGCCGACCAGCGCGGCGCGCTCGCGCCAGCTGGCGAACCGGGGGGAGATGTGGCCGTCACCGGCGCCGCCCCGGCCGCGGTTCCACTGCCAGAAGCCGTAGAGGGCGACCACCATGACGACGGCCTGCTTACCGGCGCTGCCGGTGAGGTGGCCGTAGAAGGCGGCGAAGAGGACGAGACCGGAGACGAACTGCACCGGCCAGCTCCACAGGGATCGGCGCCAGCCGAGGGCGAGTCCGATCAGGCCGAGGATGTTGCCGGTCATGTCGGACCACAGGATGTGCTGTCCGAAGAGGGTGAACGCCTCGGTGTTGAGCGAGTTCACCGGCCGGCCTCCTGTCCGCTCCCGTCGGCGCGGCCCGCCGTGAGGAGCCGCTCGACGTACTTGGCGATGACGTCCACCTCGAGGTTGACCGGGTCGCCGGGCTGCTTCACGCCGAGCGTGGTCAGGGCGAGGGTGGTCGGGATGAGGCTGACGGTGAAGTGGTCGGCGCCGGCGTCCACGACGGTGAGGCTGATGCCGTCGACGGTGATGGAGCCCTTCTCGACCACATAGCGGGCGAGGTCGGCGGGCAGGGAGATCTTCACGATCTCCCAGTGCTCGGAGGGGGTGCGCTCCAGGACCTCGCCGGTGCCGTCGACATGGCCCTGCACGATGTGGCCGCCGAGGCGGGCGCCGACGGCGGTGGGGCGTTCGAGGTTGACGCGGGAGCCGGTGGTGAGCGCGCCCAGGCTGGAGCGCTTCAGGGTCTCGGCCATGACGTCGGCGGTGAACTCGTCGCCCTCGTGGTCGACGACGGTGAGACAGACCCCGTTCACGGCGATGGAGTCGCCATGCCGGGCGCCGTCGGTGACGACGGGGCCGCGGAGCCGGAAACGGGAGGCGTCGCCGAGGTCCTCGACGGCGGTGACTTCACCCAGCTCTTCGACGATTCCGGTGAACACTTCCCGGGTCCTCCTGCCTCATGGGGCACGGACTCCGGGGCCTGTCGACGGACGACAGAATCTACGGATGAGCACACGCTGGGGACGTCGCCGACGACGGCTCGCCCGAATACGGACGAGACCGGATACGGCGGCGCGCACACGGAACGCATGCCCGCCCGCCGCGCACTGCCTCCCATCCGGACTTTAACCGTCGGTCCAGGAATTTCACCTGGTCAACCGGTCGCTGGAGGCGACCGGGTCGCGGACTGTAACCGCCGGTTCGGACTTTCACCGACCCCGGAGTGCGCTGCTTCTGGTACACGGCCAGTGTGCCACGCCGGGTGGCCGCGCCGACAGGGGGTCCGTGTGGGCTCGCTCACAGTCCGTGTCCCCGCACACGGGCACCACGACACCCGCCGCCAACCCCCTCCCCTCCGGCACAGGTTGGCCCCTCCGCTCCCATTGACCGTAATGGTCTAGTCCTTTTAGGGTGCCGATCGGGCCCGGCGGCGGTGACGACGGCCCTTGCCCGCCGCCGGGTCGCCAGCGGTCCGGAACCGGGGCGATGTCACTTTTCCGGGCGGCTGTCCGGTCTCTTCCGGCAGAGGGCGTCCCGACGGGGGGCGACCGGGTCCGGAGGGACGGAAACGGCATGACCACGATCCTGGTCACCGGGGGCACGGGCACGCTCGGCCGGCATGTCGGCGAGCGGCTGCGGACGGACGGGCAGGAGGTGCGGGTGCTCAGTCGGCACGCCCTGCCGTACGGCGTCGATCTGCGCGCGGGCGGGCCGGATCTGGACGCGGCGCTCGCGGAGGTCTCGACGGTGGTGCACTGCGCGAGCAGCCCCCGGGGCGGGGACGAGGAGGCGGCCGAGCACCTGCTGGCGGCGGCGCGGCGGGCCGGGGTGGGGCATCTGGTGTACATCTCCATCGTGGGGGTGGACCGGGTGCCGTACGGCTACTACCGGACCAAGCGCGCGGTGGAGCGGCGGATCGAACGCTCCGGGATCGGCTTCACGATCCTGCGCACGACGCAGTTCCACGATCTGCTGGTGTCGCTCTTCGGCGCCCTCGCCAAGTCGCCGGTGATGCCGCTGCCCGCGCAGGTCTCCGACCAGCCGGTGGAGGTGACCGAAGTCGCCGCCCGGCTGGCCGATTTGGCCCTCACCGCCCCCGCGGGCCGCGTCCCCGACCTGGGCGGTCCCGAAGTCCGCCCGCTCTCCTCCTTGGCCCGCGCCTACCTCCGTGCCACGGGCCGCCGCCGCGCGATCACCGGCCTCCCCCTCTTCGGCCCGACGTACCGGGCCTTCCGCGCGGGCGGCCACCTCGCACCGGAACGGGCGGTGGGGAAGGGGACGTTCGAGGAGTATCTGGGGAGGCGGTTCGGGCGGGTGGGGTGAGGGTCGGGATTCGAGACGGGTGAAGCGGCGGGGCGGGTCGGCCGGAGTTCGGGACCCAGTTCTGGCGGCCGGTATCCCGCCGGGCGGGCCTCAGGCAGACGGGAGTTCCCGAATCACCGCCACGACGCGCGCGGCCCCGGGCCCCGCGCGGCTACGACGGGACCGGTGACCGCGGCGGGTCGGACCACAGGATGTCCTGGGCCCGGTCGCGGGCGGTCAGGAGGGCGCCGCGCAGGACGGCGGAGCCGCCGAGGGCCCCGGCGCGGACCTCGGTGGGCAGGGGGGACATCCGGCGCAGGCGCCGCGCCACGAGCCCGGCGAGGACGTCGCCACCGGCGCGGCCGATCTCCCCGCCGAGGACCACGCAACCGGGATCGAGCACGGCGACGACGGAGGCGGCGCCGATGGCGATCCGGTCGGCGAGGGCGGAGAGGAAGCGCTCATCGGCACCCACCGCCGTCCCGGCCGGGTCAGCCGCCGTAGCAGGCTCCCGGCCTGCCGGTTCGCCCACCGCACGGGCTTCCTCGCCGCCGAGCGCCTCCCGCGGCCCACGCCCCACCACGGCACCCAACCCCGCCTTCGCCTCCGCAACCGCACCCCGCGCCACGACCGGCTCCCCCGCCGCCGGGATCTCCTCCCACGCACCGCCCCCCACGACCGGCCGCCCCTCCTCCGGCCGAGGCTCCCGCCCCGTCGAGTGACCCGCGACCGGCTCCCCCGTCACCGGGATCTCCTCCCCCGTCGCCGCTCCGGTCGACCGGTTCGCCGGGGCGTCCTCCGGGCTCCCGGTGCCGGTGGGCCGCCCCGCCGTGAGCAGCCGTTCCACCGCTCCCCGTACCAGTTCCGCCGCCCCCGGTCCGTCCGCCGTCGGAGGTGGGCGCAGGCCGTGCTCCGCGGCCAGGGAGACGACCGCCGCGGCGCCCGCCAGGGTGTGGAAGCCGCCGGAGCAGTCCGTGGCGGAGGGGAGCGTGGGGGTGCCCGGGACCGGGAGGAAGCCGATCTCGCCGGTGCCGCCGGAGGCGCCGCGGCGGAGGGTGCCGTCGAGGACGACCGCCGCGCCGGTGCCGTGGCCGAGCCAGAGGAGGACGAAGGTGTCGCGGTCGCGGGCGGCGCCCTCGCGCTGTTCGGCGAGGGCGGCGAGGTTGGTCTCGTTCTCCACCGTGACGCGGGCCCCGGGCAGCCGTTCCTGGAGGGCGGCGGACAGGCTGCGGTGCCACGCGGGCAGCCCCGCGGAGTCGCGCAGGTCACCCGTGGCCGGGTCGATGAGGCCCGGCGCGCCGATGCCGACCGTGTGCGGCCCCTCGACACCGGCCCGCCCGACGGCCCCCGCCACCGCCGCCACCACCCGCTGCACCGCTGGCCCCGTCCCGGTGTCCCCCTCGATCGGCACGGACGCCTCCGCGAGCACCCGCCCCACCAGATCGGCGACCAGCACGGCGACCCCCTCGGTGCGCACATCGAGCGCCGCCAGATGGGCGCGGTCGGCGGCGATGCCGTAGAGCCGGGCGTTCGGCCCCCGGCGGGCCGCGCCGGACTCCCCCACCACGGTGATCAGCCCGGCCGCGCCGAGCCGTTCGACGAGATCGGCGACCGTCGGCCGGGACAACCCCGTCAGCTGCTTCAACTGCCCTGCCGTCAGCGGGCCTTTGTCCTGGAGGAGCCCCAGGGCCAGCCGGTCGTTGATGGCCCTGGCGGTGCTCGGTGATGCGGGCATGGCGGGGATCCTTCCACAAGGGCGCGCCGAAACCGGTCGGGCCCGGCACGCCCGCCCGGTCGTACCCCGGCGCGATAAGCGCTATCTATCAGGTAGGGACCCTGATAGTTTACGGCGCACCGATCGACGGGGAGGAACGCAGACATGGAGGACAGGAGCGGGGTGCGCCGCGCGCGGTACGCCGTCGCGGCCGTGTTCGCCGTCCACGGCGCCGTGACCGGCTCGTTCGCGACCCGGGTGCCCTGGATCCAGGACCATGCCTCGCTCGGCGCGGGCCGGCTGGGCTTCGCGCTCGCCTTCACCGCGCTGGGCGCCTCCTGCGCGATGCCGCTCGCGGGCCGGATCAGCCACCGCTTCGGCAGCCGCAACGCCCTGCGCGGGCTGATCGCCCTGTGGACGCTGTCCCTCGTGCTGCCGTCTCTCGCGCCGAACCTGCCCGCCCTGTGCCTCGCGATGTTCGTCTACGGCGCCTGCGCGGGCATGGCGGACGTGGCGATGAACGCGCTCGGCGTCGAGGTGGAACGGCGGCTCGGCAGGTCGGTGATGTCGGGCCTGCACGGGATGTGGAGCGCGGGCGCCCTGGTCGGCTCGGCCGCCGGTACCCTCGCCGCCCATCTCGGCGCCGACGCGCGCACCCACTTCCTGCTGGCCTCGGCCGTGCTGACCGTGCTCGGCGTGCTCTCCTGCACGTGGGTGCTGGACATACAGCCCACCGAGGACGAGGAGCCCCCTCCCCGGTTCGCGCTGCCGCCCCGCTCGGCGCTGCTGATCGGCATGGTCGGCTTCTGCGCGGTGTTCGCGGAGGGCGCGAGCCTCGACTGGTCGGCGGTGTTCCTGCGGGACCGGCTGGACAGCTCGGCCGGTCTCGCGGCGGCGTCGACCACCGCCTTCATGCTGACCATGGCCGTGGCCCGGATCGCCGGGGACGCGGTGGTGAACCGGTTCGGCGCGGTGCGCACGGTCCGGTCCGGCGGGGTGCTGGCCGTGCTCGGCGGTCTGCTGGTCGTCCTCGCCGGGCAGCCCTCGGTGGCGATGGGCGGCTTCGCCCTGATGGGGCTCGGCATCGCGGTCGTCGTACCGCTGTGCTTCGCCGCCGCCGGGCACGCCGGACCCAACCCCAGCCAGGCCATCGCGGGCGTGGCGACCATCACCTACACCTCGGGGCTGATCGCGCCCAGTCTGATCGGCGGGGTGGCGCAGGCGACCAGCCTGGTGGTCTCGTTCGGCGTGGTGACGGCGCTCGCGTGCGGGCTCGCGGTGTGCGCGGGCGTGCTGCGCTCCGCCGAGCGCGGCGCCGAGCGGGAGGTCAGTCCGCGGGCCGCAGCAGCTCCCGGGCCACGGCCCTGAAGCCGTCGCTCCACGGCGCCGGGCGCAGGGTGGTCGCGTCCAGCCGCACCAGCACCCGGGCGCCCCGGGCGTAGGTCTGGGCGCCGTCCGCCGAGCAGAACCGGAAGCCGTAGGTCAGCCCCGTGTCGCCGAGCCGCTCCAGCCACAGGTGCACGGCGTAGCGGCCGGGGCTGGTGACCGGGGCCTCGTAGCCGATGCGCAGTTCGCGCACCGCGTTGCAGGCGTCCCCGGCCGCCACCCAGTCGCCGTCGAAGCGGATGCCGTGCTCATGCCACAGCTCCGTCCAGGCGCGCTCGACCAGCAGCGGATAGCGGGCGTTGTGCAGCAGGCCGAGCGCGTCGAGGTCGTCGAAGTGGACGGTGACGGGGATCAGCCGGCCGTGCGGGACGGCGGGGGCGGCGGGGGCGGCGGGGGCTTCGACGGTCACGGCGGGGCTCCTGGACAAGGGGGCCGGGGGTGGCCCCCGGGGACGTACGCTTCGCCATACTAAGCGACCGCTCAGCACGTCCGCCGGGACACCCCCGCGCGGGCGGTGTGCACGGACCGCGCCGACGACCAGCGACAATGGTGCGGACAACCCCCTGTCCCCCGGCCCGCCCGGCTGCCCGGACACGAGGACGCAAGGCCGCACCACAGAAAGCGAAACCCCACCATGGACCTCGGCGTGCGCTGGAAACTGCACGGTGACGGGAAGACGCCCGCGCCCGGAGCGGTGGTACGGCCCGACGAACGGCTGTCCTGGCCCCGGACGGTGGGCCTCGGCGCCCAGCACGTGGTCGCGATGTTCGGCGCCTCCTTCGTGGCGCCGGTACTGATGGGCCTGGACCCCAACCTGGCGATCATGATGTCCGGCGTCGCCACGGTCATCTTCCTGCTCGCCACCCGCGGCCGGGTGCCCAGCTACCTCGGCTGCTCGCTGTCCTTCGTGGGCGTCGCCGCCGTCATCCGCGCGCAGGGCGGTACGAGCGCCACGGTGACCGGCGCGACCCTCGCCGTCGGTGTGGTGCTGTTCCTGGTGGGCCTCGCGGTGCAGAAGTTCGGGGCGCGGATCATCCACGCGGCCATGCCGCCCATCGTGACCGGCGCGGTCGTGATGCTGATCGGCTTCAACCTGGCCCCGGTGACCGCCTCCACCTACTGGCCGCAGGACCAGTGGACGGCGCTGCTGGTGATGCTGTTCACCGGGCTCGCGGTGGTCTGTCTGCGCGGCTTCTGGTCCCGGATCGCGATCTTCCTCGGGCTGATCTTCGGCTACGGCATCTCCTGGGTCTTCGACCGGGTCTTCGGCAAGATCCACTCCGTGGGCGGCGACGGCAGGCTGACCGACCACTGGCGCCTCGACCTCTCGGGCGTGTCCAAGGCCGACTGGATCGGTCTGCCGCACTTCCACGGCCCGTCCTTCCAGTGGTCGGCGATCCTGGTCGCGCTGCCGGTCGTCATCGCGCTGGTCGCGGAGAACGCGGGCCACGTCAAGGCGGTCGGCGAGATGACCGGCGACCCGCTGGACGACAAGCTGGGCACGGCGATCTCGGCCGACGGCGTCGCCTCCATGCTGTCCACCGCGGTGGGCGGCCCGCCGAACACCACCTACTCCGAGAACATCGGCGTGATGGCCGCGACCCGCGTCTACTCCACCGCCGCGTACTGGGCGGCCGCCTGCTTCGCCCTGTTGTTCGGCCTGTGCCCGAAGTTCGGCGCGATCGTGGCCGCCATCCCGGGCGGTGTGCTCGGCGGCATCACGGTCATCCTCTACGGCATGATCGGCCTGCTCGGCGCGCAGATCTGGCTCAACGCCAAGGTCGACCTGCGCAATCCGCTGAACCTGGTGCCGGCCGCCGCGGGCATCATCATCGGTGTGGGCAACGTCAGCATGAAGTTCACCAGCAACTTCTCGCTCAGCGGTATCGCGCTGGGCACCCTGGTCGTCATCACCGGCTACCACGCGCTGCGCGCCTTCGCCCCGGCCCACCTCAAGCAGCAGGCGCCGCTGCTGGACGAGGGCACCTCCAGCTACGACCCGGACTCCCCGGAGCCCCCGACCACGGAGTCGTAAGGACCCGTTCCCACCGGGTCGTCCAGAACCCGTTCCCCCGTTCCGGCGACGCACCGGGCCGGTCGGCACCTCGGCCGGGCCCGGGCTGCGACCCTTCCCCCATGTCGCAGTCGTCCCCCGTCATCGGCCCCGCCGGTACCACCGGCCCCGTCGACGCCGTGGTCTCCCGGATGCGGGCGCTGGCCGCCGTCCTGCCCGAGCGGGACGGCGTCGCCGTCTTCAACCGCGTGTACCTCACCGTCACCGAGGACATCGACCGCCGCCTGGGCACCGGGGAGTTCCCCGATCCCCGGGCGGCCGCGGCGCTGGACGTGCGCTTCGCCGAGCGCTACCTCGGCGCGATCGACGCCGCCGAGGCGGACCTGAGACCGCCCGCCTGCTGGCGGCCGTTGTTCCAGCTGCGCCACCATCCCCAGGTACGGCCGCTCCAGTTCGCCTTGGCCGGTGTCAACGCGCACATCGGGCACGACCTGGCCCTCGCCGTGGTGGACGCCTGCCGCACCGTCGGCTGCGAACCCGCCGATCTGGCCGACGAGTTCGACCAGGTCGGCGAGATCCTCACCGCCCTGGAGGAGCGGGTCCGGGAGGATCTGATGCCCGGCCCCGACCTGCTCCAGCTCGCCGATCCGCTCACCCATCTGCTGGGCGCCTGGAGCCTGGAGCGCGCCCGGGACGCGGCCTGGGCGGCGGCGCGGGCCCTGTGGGCGCTGCGGCACAGCCCGGACATCGCCGAGGAGTTCGCCGAACGGCTGGACGCGGTGGTGGGGTTCGCGGGCAGGATGCTGCTGACACCGCTCGCGTGCTGAAAACCGCGCGTGCCTGAAAACCGCGTGTGCCTGAAAGCCCGCGCGCCTGAAAATCGCGTGAGCCCGTCCCCCCTGCTCGGCAAGAACCCGATGGCGAAGGAGCGTTGGCATGACGACCCGGCTCGGACTCGGTCTTCCCCAGATGCGGCAGTTCTCGATCGGCAAGGACGTCCCGGCGGTGGCCCGCGCCGCCGAGGACATCGGCTACGACAGCCTGTGGGTCTTCGAACGGGCCCTGTTCCCGGAGCCCGCCACCCAGGGGCTGTACGGCGTCGACGGGCTGCCCTGGCCCGACCAGTACCGGTCGGTGGCGGAGCCGCTGGTCACCCTCGCCCTGGCCGCGGCGGCCACCGAGCGCGCCGAGCTGGGCACCAGTGTGCTGGTGGCGCCGCTGCATCTGCCGTTCCAGCTGGCCAGGGCGCTGGCCTCGCTCGATGCGGCGAGCGGCGGCCGGGTGCTGGCGGGCCTCGGCACCGGCTGGTCCCTGGACGAGTACGCGGCCGCGGGCGTCCGGCCGTTCGAGGAGCGCGGCGCGGTGCTGGACGAGATCATCGACGTGTGCCGCGCGGTGTGGGGCCCCGATCCGGTCGCCCACGACGGCCCCCTGACGAAGATCGCCCCGGCCGTCGTCGGACCCAAGCCCGCCCGCCCGATCCCGATCCTGCTGGCCGCGGGCAACCGGCGCTCCTGGCGGCGCCTGGTCGACAAGGCCGACGGCTGGCTGCCGGTGGCCATGGGCGGCGCGCGGGTCGCCGACCAGTGGCGCCAGCTGCGCGAACTGGCCGAGGAGCGGGGCCGTACGGAGCCGATCCGCACGGTGCTGCGGGTGAACGCCGAGTTCCGGCGCGAGGGGTACGAGGGCGCCGGCCGCGAGCCGTTCCAGGGCGGCGTGGACCAGATCGTGGGTGACCTGGTGGAGTACGCGGAGGTCGGTCTTGAGGAGATCCTCCTCGACCTCCAGGGCACCGCGCGGGACGCGGCGGAGCTGACGGACGTCGCCGCCGAGGTGTTCGAGAAGGCGCGGGCGGCCGGGGTGTGACCGGCCGCCCGCGCCCCGCCGTCCCGTCTCCCGGGGCGGCGCCCGGTCAGTCCTCCGGGAGCTCCACGGGCGCGATCTCGTCGTAGACGTCGCCCGGTCCGGGGTTGGTCGCGTCGGTCTCGCCGCCGAAGTGGTGCATGACGCCCCAGACCGCGTTCAGCGCGGTCTGGACGGCACCCTCGGCCCAGCCGGCCGTCCAGGAGATGTCGTCACCCGCGAGGAAGATGCCCCGCTTGTCGGCGGGCAGCCGGTCCTGCATGAAGTGTGTGAACAGGCGCCGCTGGTAGCGGTAGTGGCCGGGCAGGTTGGCCTTGAACGCGCCCATGAAGTAGGGCTCGTTCTCCCAGGAGACGGTCACCGGGTTGCCGATGATGTGCTTCCTGATGTCGACCTTCGGGTAGATCTCGCCGAGCGACTTCAGCATGACCTCCATCCGCTCGTTCGCGGACAGCGGCAGCCACTTCAGGCTGTCGTCGCACCAGGTGTACGACAGGCAGATCACCGCGGGCTTGTCCGGGCCGTCGTCCAGGAGGTAAGTGCCGCGCGTCATACGGTCGGTGAGGGTCATCGACATGACGTCCCGGCCCGTCGGGTTTCCCTTGTCGTCGACGGCCTCGTCCAGCCAGAACGGCCGGTCGACGGGGACGAAGAGCTTGCTGGACTCCATGTAGTGGGTGCGCTCGATGGCGGTCCAGTGGTCGATCGGGAACAGCGAGTCGTCGCAGGCGATCTTGGACAGCAGCATCCAGGACTGGGCGGTGAAGATCGCCGCCTGGTAGGTGCGGATGTCGCCGTTCGCGTCCGTCACGGTGATCTGGTTGCCCGCGGTGCGGTGCAGCCGGGTCACGGCCGGGCGGGGCTCGCCGTTCGGGTGCAGGGAGGCGAGCGAGGTGCCGTACGGCCAGTGGACGATCTTCGCCGGCTCCCGCTCCCACAGGCGCAGCGGCAGCTGCTGGGAGCCGCCGACGATGCCGCGGTGGTGGTCGTCGGCCTCGGTGTAGACGACGCGCAGGATCTCCAGGATGGAGTTGGGGAAGTCGGTGTCCCAGCCGCCGGTGCCGAAGCCGACCTGGCCGAAGATCTCGCGGTGCCGGAAGGACTTGAAGGCATCGGAGTCGCACAGGAAGCCGTAGAAGGTCTGGTTGTCGAGCTTCTCGACCAGCTTCGCCCAGATCTCGCGGATGCGCGGCACGTCCCGCTCGCGCATGGCGCGGTTCATGTCGGAGAAGTCGGCGCCCTCTTCGAGACACTTGTTCCATGCCTCGGCGACGTCCCGGTAGACCTGGGGCAGGTCGTCGACGGTGACGGCGTAGTGCGACTCGCCCTTGAGGTCCACGACGGTCGACGGGGTCGCCTCGGCCAGCGGGTTGGGGAAGGGCCGGGTGGTGAGGCCGACCAGGTCGATGTAGTGCTGGAGGGCGGTGGAGGACGGCGGGAAGCGCATCGCGCCCAGCTCGCAGTTCAGCTCCTCGCCGCAGCCCTCGAAGCCCACGGTGCGCAGCCGGCCGCCGAGCTGGTCGGCCTCGTAGACGACGGGCTTGAGGCCCATCTTCATCAGCTCGTAGGCGGCGATGACACCGGAGAGACCGCCGCCGATGACGGCGACCTCGGTGCCGTGCTCGGTCGCCGGGATCTGGCCGATGCCCGCCGGGTGGGCGAGGAAGTCGTCGTAGGCGTAGGGGAAGTCCGGGCCGAACATGGTGATCGGCGGCTGCTGCCCGTCGGTGTGCTCGACGGCGTTGGGCACCGTGGACGTCATGGGGTACGGACTCCTTGCGCGAAAGAACTGAGAGAGGTGAAGGCGGGCCGAGGGGGCGTCGGGTCAGCTCAGGGAGCCGTACAGGCCCGGACGACGGTCCTTCAGGTAGGGGTTGGCCGCGCGGGAGGCGGCCAGGAAGGCCGGGTCGGCGTCGGCGAACACCAGCTGCTCGGCGCGGCCCGCACGGGTCCGCGGGACGCCGTCGGGTCCGGCGAGCACGGAGAGGCCGACGAACTCGAACTCCCCTTCCTGGCCGACCCGGTTGACGTACGCGACGTACATCTGGTTCTCGAAGGCGCGCACCGGGATCATCGACTCGGCGACGAACTGGTACGGGTGCATCTGCGCGGTCGGGACCAGCAGCAGGTCGGTACCGGCGAGGGCGTGGGCCCGGACGTTCTCCGGGAACTCGACGTCGTAGCAGATCAGCAGGCCGACGGTGAGGCCGTTCAGCTCGGCCTGTACGACCTGGCGCTCGCCCGGGGTGAAGTGGTCGCGCTCGAAGCAGCCGAAGAGGTGGGTCTTGCGGTAGTTCGCGAGCCGGGTGCCGTCGGCGGAGATCAGCTGGGCGGAGTTGTAGACCGTGTCGCCGTCGCGCTCGGGGTAGCCGTAGGCGAGGGCGAGGCCGTGCCGGGCGGCGATCCTGGCGATCGCGGCGGCCGAGGCGCCGTCGGCGGGCTCGGCGAGGCGGCCGATCGCGTCGCCGATCGCGTAGCCGGTGAGGAACATCTCGGGCGCGGTCAGCAGCGCGGTGCCCGCGGCGGCGGCCCGGCCCGCGGCCTCGTCCAGAACCCGGAGGTTCTCGGCGACGGAGCCGGGGTGGCCGGAGCTCTGGAGCAGGGCGGTGCGCATGCGTCTACCTCACCGGTCACGGAGGGGGTTCGGGGTCAGATAGACGGTACGGTCGGCGCGCTCGGCCGGACAAGGAGCAGCCGTTGCGCGCCGGTGCGCGGTTCGTTGCGTGCGCGGGGCGCGGGGCGGCGATTCGTTGCGCGCCCGTGCCCGGGAGCCGCCTGGGGGCGCTGTGCGGGCGCCCCCGTGCGCTTCGGAGCCCGCGTTACTTGCCGGTGCCGACCGGGTCGACGGTGATGCCGGGGCCGCCACTCTCGGTGACGGGGACGTTGATCCCGGCGTTCAGGGTCGTGGAGTGGGTCTCGTTCGGCGGGGTGACGACGAGCTGGGTGAAGGTCTCGCCGGAGCCGCCCGAGTTGTTCGGCGGGTAGTGCAGGGTGAAGCGGGTCTCGGCGCCCGGCTGGAGGGTGACGGTGGGGGCGGTGAGCTTGCTGCGGGAGGCGCTGACCGTGCCGTCCTTGCCCTTCAGGTCGACGCCCGGGAAGCCGTGCAGGGTGCAGTTGGCCGAGCCGGTGTTCTTCATGTTGACGATCAGCTCGCCCTCGCCCATGCCCCCGGAGGTGCTGAAGGACAGGTGGGCGGTGGTGCAGCCGGCACCGGAGGCACGGCCGGAGCCGGTGGGGCCGTGGGCGCTGCTCGACTGGCCGCCGTTCTGACCGGTGGAGCCGCTGGCGCCGGATCCCGTGGACCCCGTGGCACCGGTGGAGCCCGTCGAGCCGCCGGAGCCCTGGGTGCCCGAGGTGTCCGAGGCCGCGCTGCTCGGCGCGGAGGAGTCGCCGCCGGAGTTGTTGTCACTGCCCCCGCAGGCGGTGAGCGACAGGCCCGCGGCGACGGCGACGGCGAGCAGCGAGATCTTCTGGACGCGCATGATTCCCCTTAGGAGGTACGGCTGACGTGCTGTTCCCTGAGACAACCGGGGTGGATCAGGGGTTCCGGTCGACACCGGTCCCCTACACGGCTGTTACAAAACATGGCGGTGACAGACACTAGATCTCGCGCAGCCGGTCGACGATCTCCCGCAGCAGCCCGGGGTCGGCGGTGGGGCCGCCCGCCGGGTCGCGGCGGGGCGCGGCGATGCGGACGAGCCCGGCCTCGGCCAGGTCGCCGAGCAGCACCCGCACCACGGTCAGGGGCAGATCGGCGTCGGCGGCCAGTTCGGCGACCGGGCGCGGGCCGCGTCGTACCAGTTCCAGCAGGGCGGCGCTCGCGTGGTCGACACCGGCCTGGGCGGCGTCGGCGGTCTCCAGGGCGGTGACCCGGGACATCAGGTCGATGGCGTGCCGGTCGGAGGGCCGGGTACGGCCCCGGGTCACGGTGTAGGGCCGCACCATCGACCCGGTCTCGTCCTCGTACCAGTGCTCGTCGCTCACGGCGGGATCATGGGGTGGCACGGGCTGCCGCGTCCAGACGGCTGCCGAGGCGGCGGACCAACAGGGCCATCTCGTGGGCGAGTTGACCGACGTCGGTGTTGGCCTCGCTGAGCACGGCGAGCCGGCTGCCGTGCCCCGCCGGGGTGATGAACAGGTAGGCCTCGTCCAGCATCACCATGGTCTGGCGCACCTCTCCCGCGGCGAACCGCTCTCCCGCGGAGCGGGCGAGGCCGTGGAAGCCGGAGCAGACGGCGGCCAGGTGCTCGATGTCCTGCTGGGGCATGCCCTCGGAACTGCTCAGCGCGAGGCCGTCGGCGGTCAGCAGCACGGCCTGGCGGACGTGGTCGGTGCGCGCCACGAGGTCGTCCAGCAGCCAGCCGAGGTCCGTGCCGGGTGTTCCGGCGGGTGCGGTGGGCCGGTTGCGGGTCTGGTCGTCACCGTGCATCGTCGGTGTCCGTCCCTTCGTCGACGTGGGTGTTCACGGTGTCGCGATCAGTGGCCCCGGGCCGCGCGGGCATCCCCTTGCGCCCCTGGTCGAGCCCTCGCTGGAACGCCCCGAAGATCGACCTCATCTCCTCGGCATCGACCTCCCGCCGCCCGCTCGCCACCCGGTCCCGCGGCTCGTCCCGCAACTGGTGCGCGAGGGATGCCTGACGGACCCGGGTGGGGAGGGCGGGGGCGACCGCGGACTCGGCCTCGGGGGTGCCGGGGCGCCTGGTGGGCAGGACCGGGGGCGGGGTGCTCGCCGGGGCGCCGGTGTGCGGAGACCCGGACGGCGTACCGCCCTCGCGAGCACCGGGCCGCCGGGTGGGCAGGGGCGGGGGTACGGGGGCGCCTTCGGCAGCGCCGGGCGGAGGCTCCCAGGGGGCGGGACGCCTCGCGGGCAGGGGGTCGGGCCGGGCGGGCGGGTGCGACGCGTCGCCGGGCCGGGAAACGGGCTGATCCACGTGCGGCGCCCGCCAGGAGGCTCCCGGCTCGGACGGCGGCGGCACGGGCGATGCGGGGGCGCCGGACCCCCTCGCGGGCCAGGGCTCCGGTGCCCCCGGCGCGCCGGACCCCCTCGCGGGCCAGGGCTCCGGTGCCCCCGGCGCGGCACCGGACGCGGGCGTGCCCGGCCTCCTCCGCGACGGCGGGGGCTCGGACGGCGCGTCCCACGCGACACCCGAGTCGTGCGCACCCGGCTGCTCGGACGGCGTGAGCCACCCGGCACCGGACTCATGCGCACCAGGCTGCTCGGACCGCGTCAGCCATCCGGCACCGGGCTCATGCGCACCAGGCCGTCCGGACGGCGTCGGCCGCCCGGCACCGCGCCCGGACGCACCCGGCCCCCGGTTCGTCGGCGCCTCGGGCCCCGCAGGACCGTTCCCGCGCCGTGCCGGCAGCGGTCGTACCTCGGCATGCTCCTCAGGCGGCAGCGGCGCCCGCGCTCCCCCGCGCTCGGCGCCTCCGCGCTCGGCGCCTCCGTGCTCGGTGCCTCCGTGCTCGGGGCGTGCCCCCGGCGGCGCGGTCACCGGCTCGGTGTCCGGCGGTGTGCCCGTCCCGCCCGTCCCCGCCAGGATCGTCTCCGGGAGGAGGACCGCCGCGGTCGTACCCCCGTACGGGGAGTCCCGGAGGCTGACGTCGATGCCGTGGCGGGCGGCGAGGCGGCCGACGACGTAGAGGCCGAGCCGGTCGTGGCGGGTGGGGTCGAAGGCGTCGGGGTCGGTGAGGGTGCGCTCGGCGTGGGCGTGCGCCTCGGCGTCGAGGCCGAGCCCGCGGTCGTCGATCTCCAGCACGGAGCCGCCGCCGACCCGCCCGGTGCGCAGCGTCACCTGGGTGTGCGGCGGCGAGAACACCGTGGCGTTCTCCAGGAGTTCGGCGAAGAGGTGGACGACATCGGCGACCGCGTCCGCCGCGATCCCGGTGTCCGGCATCGGCGGCACCACCACCCGCGCGTAGTCCTCGATCTCGCCGACCGCCGAGGAGACGACCTGCGCGATGGGCACGGGCCGGCGCCAACGGCGGCCGGGCGCCGAGCCGGAGAGGATGATCAGGCTCTCCGCGTGCCGCCGCATACGGGTGGTGAGATGGTCGATGCGGAACAGCTCGCGCAGGACGTCGGGGTCCTCGGTGCGCCGCTCCAGCGTGTCCACCAGCTTCAACTGCCGGTGCACCAGCGCCTGGTTGCGGCGCGCGATGTTGAGCAGCACCGCGAACAGGCCCCGGCGCAGCGTCGCCTGCTTCACCGCGGCCTCGACGGCGGCCAGCCGCGCCGTGTTGAAGGACCGGCCGACCTGCCCGATCTCGTCGTCGCGGTCCCCGGCGGCGGCGAGCGGCGGCGCCTCGGCCGCCGCGTCCACTTCTTCACCGGCGCCCAGGCGGCGCATCACATCGGGGAGTTGCCGCCCGGCGAGCACATCGGCGGCGTCCCGCAGTGCCTCCAGGCGACGCGAGATGCGCCGCGCGCCGCGTACCGCGAACCACAGCGACAGCCCCGCGACGATCAGCCCGGCGGCACCGGCGATCGCCGCCTTGGTCAGCTCCTGGTAGGCGAACGCCCGCCCGCGCGCGGCGGAGTTGTCACCGGCCTCGGTGCACAGATCGCGGTACTGCTTGACGATCCGGTCGACGGTCGAGCGCCAGCTGTCCGCCGCGACCGCCTGGGACGCCCCGCCGGCCCCGGCCCGCAGCAGCGCGTCCTCGCCCTGGTTCAGCGCGCGGTACAGCGCGCCGTCCTGGAACTTCTCGAACAGCGCCCGGGAGTCGGCGGGCAGGTCGGGCACATAGGTCTGCTGGAAGACGCGCCGGTCCTCGATGGTCTGGGTGAGCGCGTTGTACTGGCCCGGGGTCAGGGTGGTGCCCGCCGCCCGCGCGCCGACGACCAGCGCGTCCTCGCGGGAGACGAACTCGCGCACCCGGACCAGCTCGAAGACGGTCTCGGTCTCCCGGGCGAGCTGCCCGGCCTGGAGCGCGGTCAGCGTGGACTGCACATCGAAGGTGGGCTCGATCAGCGCGCTGTACTGCTCGACCGCCTGGTCCCAGCTGATCTTCCGGGTGAGCACCCGCTGCCGCAGCCCGTCCAGCCGGTCGGTGGCCGTGACCATCGCGTCCAGCGACTGCCGCTGGCGCGCCGTGAGCCGGCTCCGGTCGCCGCCGCGGATCGCCTGCCGCATGGCGTCGACCACCTGGTCGGTACGGCGCTGCTGGCCGAGCAGCCGGCCCGCCCCCGCGGCGTCCCGGCCGCCCGCGCCCAGATAGGCGGCGGACATCCGGCGCTCGATCTGGATCTGCCCGACCGCGGTGTCCACGGGGGTGCCGAAGTCGTCGTACACCCCCTGGACCCGGATCAGCGCGCGCAGCTCCGCGGTGACCGACACCATGGCGAAGCCCCACAGGGTCATCAGGGCGACGGCCGGTGCGAGCGCGAGCGCCACGATCCGGGTGCGGACGGTGGTGGGACGGCCGAGGGGCCAGCGCATGAAAGACCTACCGGTATTACCAGTCAGTAGAGAGCTCGCACAACTTACGGGACGGTCACCTCGAACCGCAACGGTGACCTGCGGTAACCCCAGGTCAGCTCACAGGAAACGCAAAGGAGACAAGGACCGCGGCATGGTCGGAGGGCCATTCGTTTTCGGCCACGTCCGGCCAGGGGCGGGGGTTCCCGGTGACCACGGTGCGCGCGCCCAGGACGGTCAGGCCCCGGTGCAGGACGTAGTCGATCCGGTCCTGCGGCTCGGCCCGGCCGCTGCCGTCCTCGTGCAGCGGGTGGATCGGCGACCAGGTGTGCCCGGGGGCCGCGGCGGGGTCGGGGTGGGCCTGGCGGTAGGAGTCGGCGAGCCCCGCGTCCTCGGCGGCCTTCGTCACCGGCCAGGCCACATCGGGCCGGTCCAGGTGCGAGGGGCAGTTGAAGTCGCCGGTCAGGATGACCGGGACGCCCTCCTTCGACGCCTGCCCGATCCGTTCCAGCACCTCGCGCATCTGGGTGAGCCTGACCTCCTCGTGGGCGATCAGCTCGGCCGCCGCCAGCCCGTCGAAGGCGGACTCGTAGGGCCCGTACGGCGTGTAGTGCAGATGCGCGGTCCATACGTCGACCGCGCGGCCGGGCGCGACCTGGACGCGGACACCGGCGGCGCCGTAGAAGCCGACGTCCGGGTCGCCGAGGCGGGCGGTGATCGGGTGGCGGCTGATGACGCCGAGGTTCTCGCCCGCCCGTTGGTAGTGCCAGCCGAGGGCCTCGGCCAGCTCCTGGGCTGCGGTGCCACCGGTCTCCTGGAGCCCGACGACATCGGCGCCGCTGTCCTGGATCACCTTGATCTGCTTGGCCCGGTGGTCGTCGACCTTCGCACCACCGAGCCAGAGGTTCCAGCTCAGGACGGTCAGCGCGGGCGCGGCCATGGCACTCAGCTCCGAGGTGGTGACTCCCGCCAGGCTGTCACGCACGGTCCGGCCGGGCGCGGCGCCGATCGGGGCGAGCGAGGGCACGGCGAGCACCGCGCACCCGGCGGCCTCGGCGGAGGCCACCCCGGTCGCGGTGTCCTCGACGGCCACACAGGCGGCCGGTTCGACGCCGAGGGCGCGGCAGGCGGCGAGGTAGGGCTCGGGGTCGGGCTTGGTGCGGACGGTGTCGTCGGCCGTGACGGAGTGGGCGAACCGGTGGGCGCCGAGGGCCTCGATGACGATGTCGGCGACCGCGCGCGGGGACGCGGTGACCAGCGCGGTCGGGACGCCGTCGGCGGCCAGCGCGTCCAGCAGGGCGAGGGCGCCGGGGCGGGGCACGATCTTGGCGCGGACCCGGTCGGCGAACTCGCGGTGGAGTCCGGCGGCGAGGTCGTGGGCGGCCCGCCCGGTGGCGTCGGCGAGCCAGTGGGCGGTGTGCTCCACCGGGCGGCCGAGCACGTCCGGCTGGTCGGCCTCGGTCAGCGGCCGGCCGGCGACGGCCTCGACCGCCTCCCACCACAGGTGCTCGGTGTCCACGAGCGTGCCGTCCATGTCGAACAGGACTGCCTGGAGCGGGAGTCGGGGGTTGTGGGGGGTGGTCACGTGGGTGTCTGTCCTCAGTTCTCGGTGCGGGCGGCCACGAGCACGGGGCGCTCCGGCAGCGACGCGGTGACGGCGGCTCCGGCGCCCAGGCCCGCGGCCTCGTGCGCGGGCAGGTCGGCCTTGGCCTCGGTGCCGTCGGCGAGCCGTACGGTGAGCCGGACGACCGCGCCGAGGAAGGCGGTGGCGACGACCCGGGCGCCGCCCTGCTCGTCGGCCCGCACCCGCAGGTTCTCGGGCCGTACCAGGACGTCCACCGCGCCGTCCGCCGTCTCGCCGTCGGCGGGCAGCCGCTGTCCGAGCACCTCGACGGTGCCGTCCTTCAGCCGGCCGGGGATCCGGCTCATGGTGCCGACGAACTCGGCGACGAAGGCGGTGGCGGGGCGGCCGTACAACTCGGCGGGTTCGGCGCACTGTTCGAGCCGTCCGGCGCGCATCACGGCGACCCGGTCGGCGATCGACAGGGCCTCCTCCTGGTCGTGGGTGACGAACAGGGTGGTGATGCCGAGTTCCTGCTGGAGCCGGCGGATCTCCTCGCGCAGGCTCAGCCGCACCTTGGCGTCCAGCGCGGACAGCGGCTCGTCGAGCAGCAGCACGCGGGGGCGCAGGGCGAGGGCGCGGGCGAGCGCGATGCGCTGCTGCTGGCCGCCGGAGAGCTGGTGCGGGAACCGCTCCCCCTTGTCGCCGAGGCCGACCAGTTCCAGCAACTCGGCTGCCCTGGAACGCCGTTCGGCCGCGCGTACGCCCCGCATGCGCAGCCCGAAGGCCACGTTGTCGACGGCGTTCAGATGCGGGAAGAGGCTGTACGACTGGAAGACCATCCCGGCGTCGCGGCGGTGGGCCGGCACCCGGGTGATGTCCCGGCCGTCCACCAGTACCGCGCCGGAGTCGGGGTGCTCGAACCCGGCGAGCATGCGCAGGGCGGTGGTCTTGCCGCAGCCGGAGGGGCCGAGCAGGGCCAGGAACTCGCCCGGGCGGACGGTGAGGTCGAGCCCGTCGAGGGCGACGGTGGTACCGAACTCGCGGCGCAGACCGCGGAATTCGACGGTCGCGGCCTGTTCGGTGGCGGTCTTCTCAAGTGTGGTGGCGGTCATGGTGTGTTGTCATCCCCGGGAAGGAGCGGTTCGGTTGCGTCCGCCGCCGACACCGGCGAGCGCGAGGAGCAGGGCCCAGGTGACGAGCAGGCTGAGCACGGACACGGCGACGGACATCTGGGCCTGGTCGCTGCCGACGTTGTAGATCCATACGGCGAAGGGCTGGTAGCCGAGCAGCTGGGCGACGGTGAACTCGCCGAGGACCAGCGCCAGCGTGAGGAAGGCCGCGTTCAGCAGCGCCCCGCGCAGATTGGGCAGTACGGCCCGCACCAGCGCCTTGGGCCAGGAGGCGCCGCAGCTGCGGGCGGCCTCCACCAGGGTGCGCACGTCGATGGCGCGCAGGCCCGCGTCCAGCGCCCGGTACACGAAGGGCAGCGCCATCACGACGTAGGCGAGGACCAGGACGACGGGGAAGCCGGGGTTCTGGATCGCCACGAAGGTCTGGAACAGCGGGGTCCTGGACAAATGGTCCGGGCCCCACTTGAGCACGCTGACGATGCCCGCGACGAACGCGATCGGCGGCACCACCAGCGGCAGCGAGCAGACCACCTCGACCACCGGCCGCAGCCGGGGCGCGCCGAGCCGCAGGGCGACCACGGCGGGCACCATCAGCAGCAGCACGACCACGATGGTGGCCACCGCCAGCTCCAGCGACAGCAGCAGGCTGGAGACGAAGCCGCCGGTGGAGAGGATCTTGGTGTAGGCGTCGAAGCTGATGCCGTCGGGGTCGTCCACCGTGAAGACCACGGAGGCGGCGAGCGGGACCAGAAAGTACAGGGCGGCGAGGCCGAGGACGGCCCACCGCCAGGGGGTCAGGCGTCGAGCCATCGGGCGCTCCGGCGTTGCAGGGGCAGGTACACGGCCATCACCAGACCGGCCACCAGGACCATGTCGAGGCTGAGGGCGAGGGCGACGTTCTCCTGCCCGACCAGGACGTTGCCGGACAGGGCGTCGGCGATCTGGAGGGTGACCAGCGGGACCGCGCTGCCGACCATGGCGGCGGCGGTGGCGTAGGCGGCGAAGGCGCTGCCGAACAGCAGCACGAATCCGCCGAGCAGGGAGGGCGCGAGCACGGGCAGGGCCACGTGCCGCCAGTACTGCACGCCGGTGGCGCCGTTGTTCAGCGCGGCCTCCCGCCACTGGGCGCGCAGGCCGTCGAGGGCGGGGGTGATGGTGAGGACCATCAGCGGGATGAGGAAGTACAGGTAGACGAGGACCAGGCCCCAGAAGCTGTACAGGTCCCAGCCGCTGTCCTTCAGGCCGAGGTGCAGGGTGAGCACGCCCGCGTTGCCGAGGGTGGCCACGAAGGCGAAGGCCAGCGGGACGCCGCCGAAGTTGGCGAGCACGCCGGAGGCGGTCAGCACGGCCTCGCGCAGCGCCCGGGAGCGGGAACTGGCGACGGCCTGGGCGAGCGGCAGTCCGAACAGGGCGCCGAGCACCGCGGAGATCGCGGACAGCTTGACGCTGCCGAGCAGGGCGGTGAGGTACGCGCCGTGCAGCGAGGCCGTCATGTTGGCGCCGGTGTAGGAGGTGGCGCCGGTGGTGGCGTCCTTCGCGGTGAAGGCGCCGTCGAGGATCGCGAGGGCGGGCAGGCCGAAGGCGACGGCGGTGAAGACCAGCAGCGGCAGCACGGCCAGCCAGCCCGGGGCGCGGCGCCGCCGCTTCGCCGAAGCGACGGGCGCCACGTCCGTACGCGGGAGAGCGGTGGTCATCCGGAGACGGCCTTACCCCAGCCCTGCGCGATGACCGTCTTGGCCTTGCTCTGCTCGGCCTCGGTCGGGAAGGACGCCGAACCGGTGACCTTGGGCAGCTTGGCGGCGGCCGCCTTGTCGAGGGTGCCGGCCGACTCCATGGAGGTCATCAGGGCCGGGCGGGCGTAGCCCTTGAGCCACAGGTTCTGGCCCTCGGCGCTGTACAGGAACTCCTGCCACAGGCGGGCGGCCGCGGGGTGCGGGGCGTCCTTGGTGATGGCCTGGGAGTAGTACTGGGCGTACTGGCCGTCGCTCGGCACGACGACCTTCCAGTCGAGGCCCTTGGACCTGAACTCGTCGGCGTAACCGGCGTTCAGGTAGTCCCAGTCGATGGAGATCGGGGTCTCGCCCTTCTCCACGGTGGCCGGGGTGGACTCGACCGGCGTGTAGTTGCCGTTCTTCTTCAGCTTGGCGAAGAAGTCCAGGCCGGGCTGGATGTCGCCGAAGGAGCCGCCGTTCGCGAGCGCCGCCGCGTAGACGCCGCCGAAGGCCGAGCCGGACTTGGTGGGGTTGCCGTTGAGCGCGACCTGGCCCTTGTACTGGGGCTTGAGCAGGTCCTTGAAGGTGGTCGGGCACTCCTTGACGCGCTTGGCGTCGCAGCCGATGGAGATGTAGCCGCCGTAGTCGTTGAACCAGCGCGCCTGCGGGTCCTTCTGGCCGGCCGGGATGTCGCCGAAGGAGGCCACCTTGTAGGGGGCGAGCAGGCCCTGCTGGGCGGCGCTGAGGGCGAAGGAGCTGCCGAGGTCGAGGACGTCGGGGGCGCGGCCTTGGCCCTTGCGGGAGGTGACGGCGTTGATCTCGTCCTGGCTGGAGCCGTCGGGGCTCTCGTCCTGGATCTTGATGCCGTACTTCTTCTGGAAGGCGTCGATGATCGCGCCGTAGTTCGCCCAGTCGCGGGGCACCGCGATGATGTGCAGCGAGCCCTCCTTCTTGGCCGCCTTGACGAGGGCGTCCATGCCGCCGAAGTCGGCCGCGGAGGCGGCGGTGGCGGCGCTCTTGCCGTCCTTGGTGGTGGTCGACGCGTTGTCGGGGGCGGCGCCGCAGGCACTCAGCGCGAGCGCGGCGACGACGGCGAGGGAGCCGCCGAGCACGGCGTTTCTCGGCAGGGACAACTTCACGGTCTCTCCAGGGGAAGCACGGGGGTGAGGCGCTACGAGGGTTGGTAGACCCGCTCGACAAACTTGTCTGAACAAGTCGGCCTCAGTACGCCCGGCTCCGGTGTCCTGTCCGTAAACACGGAGGGAACATCAGCCGCCGTTTCCCTGCACAGTTACGGCTCTCCCGGAACACTGTGAAACGTCGATTAGGCTGGTCACGCTGTGCACAGCCGCCTACGCAGAGGGGAAGCATGACGGCGCGACACGAGGAGATCGCCGACGAGCTGCGCCGCGCGATCGACCGCGAGCAGTACACGGTCGGCAGCCGGCTGCCCTCGGAGTCGGAGCTGGCCGCCCACTACGGCGTCTCGCGCGGCACGGTCCGCCAGGCCGTCGCCGCGCTCACCGCGGAGGGGCTGATCGGCTCCCGCCAGGGCGCCCGCCGCGTGGTCCTCGCGAGCCGCCGCAGCCAGAGCTTCGAGGAGTTGCGCAGCTTCGCCCAGTGGGCCCGCGCGATGGGCCGCGAGGCGACCGGCCGGGTGGTCGAGCAGACCTATCGGCCGGCCACCCACGAGGACGCCGTACGCCTCCAACTCCCGCTGCGCACACCCGTGTTGCACGTCCTTCGGCTGCGCGGCCTGGACGGCGAGCCGGTCCTGCTGGAGCGCACGGTCTACGCCGACTGGATCTCCCCCGCCGTCGAGTCCATCGAGCCGGACTGCCCCTCGGTCACCCAGCGCCTGTACGACGACACCGGGCTGGTCTTCGCCTACGGCGAGCACATCATCGACGCGGTCGGCTGCGGCGCCCGCGACGCCGAACTGCTCCATGTCCGCCGCACCAGCCCGCTGCTGCGGGTGCGCCGCGTGACGACGACCCGGGAGGGCCGCCCGGTGGAGTGGTCGGACGACCGCTACCGCCCGGACGCGGTGACGTTCAGCGTGCACAACTCGATCGGCAACAACGCGCTGTCGCGGAAGACGGCGGAGTAGGTCCCCCGGGCCGGATTCCGCCCGCGCCGCTCACCCCGGCGCCCCGGAGGAGAACCTCCGCAGCAGGGGTGACAGCACCAGCACGGACTTCGTCCGTTCCACGAACGGCTCGCCCGCGATCCGTTCCAGGACCCGTTCGAAGTGCCGCATGTCGGAGGCGAAGACCTGCGCGATCGCGTCCGCCTCCCCGGTGACCGTCGACGCCGCCACGACCTCCTGGTACCGCTCCAGGCCTCGCAGGATCGTCTCCGGCGAGGTGTTGCGGCGGCAGTAGATCTCGATGTACCCCTCGGTCTCCCAGCCGAGCGCCCCGGGATCCACCCGCACGGTGAATCCGGTGATCGCTCCGGTGGCCCGCAAGCGGTCCACCCGCCGTTTCACCGCGGGCGCGGACAGTCCGACCAGTTGCCCGATGTCCGCGTAGGAGCGGCGGGCGTCCTCGGCGAGGGCGTGCACGATACGTTCGTCGAGATCGTTCAACACAGCGGGTGGTTCACTTACTTTTTCGCGAGACGGGACCGGCGGAAGCCGTATACGAAGTAGAACACGAGCCCGACCGCCAGCCAGACACCGAACACCGTCCAGGTCACGGTGGACAGGCTCCCCATGAGCCACACGCAGAAGGAGAAGCCGAGCGCGGGCAGCAGCGGCGACAGCGGCACCCGGAAGGTGCGCCGCATCCCCGGCCGCGTCCGCCGCAGCACCACGACCGCCACATTGACGAGGGCGAAGGCGAACAGCGTGCCGATGCTGGTGGCGTCGGCCAGCTGCCCGAGCGGGACCGCCGCCGCGAGGACGCCGCAGAACAGGGACACGATGACGGTGTTGGCCCGCGGGGTGCCGCTCCTCGGGTGCACCCGCTCGAAGATCCTCGGCATGAGTCCGTCGCGGGACATGGCGAACAGGATGCGCGTCTGGCCGTAGAGCACGGTCAGCACCACGCTGGCGATGGCGACGACCGCGCAGAAGGCCAGCAGGGTCGCCCAGAAGCGCTGTCCGGTGACGTCCCGCATGATCTGGGCCAGCGCCGCCTCGGAGCCGCTGAAGGAGCGCCACGGCCGCGCGCCGACCGCGACGGCCGCGACCAGCACGTACAGGGCCGTCACGATGACCAGCGACAGCATGATCGCGCGGGGCAGGTCGCGCGGCGCGTCCTTCGCCTCCTCGCCCGCGGTGGAGGCCGCGTCGAAGCCGATGTACGAGAAGAACAGCGTGCCGCCGGCCGCGCTGACCCCGGCCATGCCGAGCGGCATGAAGGGCGTGTAGTTCCCGGCCCGTACGCCCATGAGGCCGACCGCGCAGAACAGGATCAGGGCGGCGATCTTCACGCACACCATCACGGTGTTGACCCGCGCGGACTCCTTGGCGCCGCCGAGCAGGAACACCATGGCGAGCAGGACGACGATCAGGGCGGGCAGGTTGAAGACGCCGCCGTGGCCCGGCGGGGCGGACAGGGCGGCCGGGAAGGTGAAGCCGAGGGTGCCGTCCAGCAGTTCGTTCAGATACTGGCCCCAGCCGACCGCGACGGCGGCGACCGAGACGCCGTACTCCAGGAGCAGGCACCAGCCGCAGACCCAGGCGATCAGCTCGCCCATCGTGGCGTAGGCGTACGAGTAGGAGGAGCCGGCGACCGGGATGGTGCCCGCGAGTTCGGCGTAGGACAGGGCCGAGAACAGCGCGGTGAAACCGGCGAGCACGAAGGACAGGATGACGGCGGGGCCCGCCTTGGGGACGGCCTCGCCGAGGACCACGAAGATGCCGGTGCCGAGCGTGGCGCCGATGCTGATCATGGTCAGCTGCCACAGCCCGAGGGAGCGCCGCAGCGTTCCGCCCTCGCCGTGGCCGCCCTCGGCGACCAGGAGTTCCACGGGCTTGCGGCGCATCAGGCGCGCACCGAGGCCCGCGGACGGCTGCTGACGCGTGATCATCGCGTCCACGGTACGTCACCTGCCGCGACACCGCGCCCCACCGCCGGGCGCGGCGATGGGGCGGGGCGGGCGCGGGATCAGCTCCAGCTGGCGTGCAGCGGCTTGCCCTCGGCGTATCCGGCCGCGCTCTGGACACCGACGATGGCCCGCTCGGCGAACTCCTCCAGCGAGTCGGCACCGGCGTAGGTGCAGGAGGAGCGGACGCCCGCGATGATCGAGTCGATCAGGTCCTCGACACCCGGCCGGGTCGTGTCGAGGAACATCCGGGAGGTGGAGATGCCCTCCTCGAACAGCGCCTTACGGGCGCGGTCGTACGACGACTCCTCCGAGGTGCGGTTGCGCACCGCGCGCGCGGACGCCATGCCGAACGACTCCTTGTAGGGGCGGCCGTTCGCGTCGTGCTGGAGGTCGCCCGGGGACTCGTACGTACCGGCGAACCAGGAGCCCACCATCACGTTCGAGGCACCGGCGGCGAGCGCCATGGCCACATCGCGCGGGTGGCGGACACCGCCGTCGGCCCAGACGTGCTTGCCGTACTTCTTCGCCTCGGCGGCGCACTCCAGGACCGCGGAGAACTGCGGGCGGCCCACGCCGGTCATCATCCGGGTGGTGCACATGGCGCCGGGGCCGACCCCGACCTTGATGATGTCCGCGCCCGCGTCGATCAGGTCCTTGACGCCCTCGGCGGAGACGATGTTGCCCGCGACGATCGGCACCTGCGGGTCGAGGGCCCGCACCACCCTGATCGCGTTGATCATCGACTCCTGGTGGCCGTGCGCGGTGTCGATGACGAGGGTGTCCACGCCCGCGTCGAGCAGTTCCTTGGCCTTGCCCGCCACATCGCCGTTGATGCCGACGGCGGCGGCGACGCGCAGCCTGCCGTTCGCGTCCACGGCCGGGGTGTACAGGGTGGCGCGCAGGGCGCCCTTGCGGGTGAGGATGCCGGCCAGCCGGCCGTCCTTGTCGACGGCCGGGGCGTAGCGGCGGTTGTGCGCGTCGAGGGTGTTGAAGGCCTCGCGCGGGTCGATGTCCGCGTCCAGCAGCAGCAGGTCCTTGGACATGACCACTTCGAGCTGGGTGAAGCGGTCGACGCCGGAGAGGTCCGCGTCGGTGACGACGCCGATGGGCCGCCGCTCGCCGTCCACGACCACACCCGCGTTGTGCGCCCGCTTGGGCAGCAGCGCGAGGGCGTCGGCGACGGTCTGGTGCGGGGCCAGCACGATGGGGGTGTCCAGCACCAGGTGGCGGCTCTTCACCCAGGAGACCACGTCGATGATCACATCGTTCGGGATGTCCTGGGGGATGACCACGATGCCGCCGCGGCGGGCCACGGTCTCGGCCATGCGGCGGCCGGCGATGGCGGTCATGTTGGCGACGACGAGCGGGATGGTCGTTCCCGTGCCGTCCGGCGAACTGAGGTCCACGCCCTGCCGGGAGCCCACGGCGGAGCGGCTCGGCACCATGAACACGTCGTCGTACGTCAGGTCGTACGTGGGCCGGATGTCATTGAGGAAACGCACGTGCCGCACATCCCAGTCGTTCAGAGGTGACCCCCCGACGGGTGCGCCAGGGGGAAAAGAGCACGTACTTCATTCTCCCATGACCCGGGCCCACGCGTCCCCGGGCGGAACCTCCAGGGTGGCAGGTCCGGCTTCGGAGGATCCGCCGAAGGCTCCTTCCCGGTCAGCGCAGCGCGGTGCGCGCCTCCCGCAGGAACGCCTCGCGGGCCCGGTCCAGCGCGTCCGGGCGGGCGTCGCGCCGCACCTGCTCCAGGAGCGCGGTCGCCGCGGCCGCCACCTCGCCGGGTCCTTCCAGGAGCACCAGGTCATGGGCCCGCTGGAGGTCCGTACGGTCCCCGGGCCGGCCCTCGCCGGTCCGCCGGGTCTCGGCGACGGCGCCCACCGCTTCGAGGAACCGGACATACGCCTGCCGCCGCTGGTCGTGGACGCGCGCCGCCCGCTGCTCGGCGGTGCTCAGCCGCAGCGCCTCCAGGGCGGCCGCCGCCTGGCGTTCCCCTGCCTCCCGGGTGGAGCGCGCCGATATGACGCTGCCGCCGAGCGCGGCACCGGCGCCGATGAGCGCGGCCAGCAGGGCGATGAGCCACTCGTTCATGGAGTGCATTCTGCATGGACACGGCACACCACCGGGCCGATTCGGCCGTCCTCGGTACGATCACCTGGCCGGCCCGGCGCGCCACCGGCGCCCGGTGGGAGACGGAGCGCGCCGAGTGGACGGGAGAGTCGGGTGAAGGACGGGCGGGCGACGGGCGACGGGCGCACCGTCCTGTTCGCCGCGCGGTCGCAGAACGCCCTGCACCGGCTGCTCGACACGCTCCCCGTCTTCGCGGGCGACGACCGGGTGCACCGCTACTTCACCCTCGTCCCGGGCTCCGCGTTCTCCCTGGACGCCCTCAGCGCCATCGACCGCGCGGGCGGCCGCACCCTGCCCTGGAGCGAGGCCCTCGAACAGACCTTCGCACTGATCCTCGCCGCCAGTCCCAAGGGCGATCTGCACGCCCTGCACGGCCCCCGGGTGCTGCTCCCGCACGGCGCCGGGTTCAACAAGTCGGTGCCGGGCGAGGGCACCGAGGACTCCGCCTCCGGGCTGGACCCCGCCCATCTGCTGCGGCCCGACGGCGCCCCGCTCGCCACCCGGTACCTGTTCTCCCACCCCAGCCAGATCGCCCGGCTGGCGCCGCTCAGCCCCTCGGTGGCGGCCCGTTCGACGGTCGTCGGCGATCCGCTGCTGGAGCGGTTCCTGGAGTCCCAGGACCGCCGCGACCGCTACCGCGCCGCCCTGCGCACCGGTGCCCGCACCCTTGTCGCGCTGCTCTCCACCTGGGGCCCGGAGTCCCTGATCGGCCGCCGTCCGGGCCTGCCCGCCGAACTGGCCGCGGCCCTCCCCCACGACGAGTACCAGCTCGCCCTGGTCCTGCATCCGAACGAGCGCGCCCGGCGCGGGACCCTCGACCTCGCCGAGTACCTGGACCCCGCCCGCCAGGCCGGTCTGATCCTGCCCGCGGTCCACGAGGAATGGGCGTCGGTCGCCATCGCGGCGGACCTCCTGATCACCGACCACGGCTCGGCGGCCCTCTACCCGGCCGCCCTCGACCGCCCCCTGCTCGGCGCCTACGACGGCGGCCGGGAACTCCTTCCCGACAGCCCGATGTCCGCCCTCCTCTCCGGCGTCCCCCGCCTCTCCCCGCACCTCCCCGGCACGCAGACCGCGTCCCGCCTGGCCACGGCGGTCCGCGCCCACCGCCCGGGCGGCAGCCGCGCCCTCGCCGAACCGGCCTTCGCCGAACAGGGCCGGGCGCTCGACCGGCTGCGGGAGACCCTGTACGACCTGCTGGACCTCACCCCGCCCGACCGCCCCGTGCTGCCCCGCCTGCTCCCCGACCCGGCACCGGCACCGCTCGCGCCCGCCGCCTTCGCGGTCCGCATCGAGTACGACGACCGGGGGACCCCGCGGGTGCTGCGGCACCCGGCGCATCTCGTACCGCCCGCGCCCGCGCACCACCTGTCCGCCGAAGTGGGCGCCGCGCACCGCCGGTTCACCCAGAGCGCGGCCCTGCTGCACCGCCGCGCGGGCGAGCACCCCGGGGCCTGGACGGAACCGGCCGACGAGTGGACCCTGCGCACCCTGGCGGACCACCCCGGCGGCCATCGCACCGCCGCGCTCGTCCTGTCCCCCACCCACTGCCTGCTGCGCCGCCGCTCGGGCCCGCTGCTGTCCGTGCGGCTGGGCCCGGGCGACGGCACACGCCGGGCCGCGCCCGTCGATCCGGTGGCCGTCCTGTCGGCGGTGCACGCCGCGCTGCTCGCGGGGCGGGGCGCCCCGGGCACCGACCTGGTCTGCGCGGTGGGCCCCCACAAGGTGGCGGCCCAGCTGACCCCGGCCACCGCCGAAGAGGCCGCCCTACCGGTCTGACCCGGCCACGGGCAGCCCGAGCCGCTGCCACAACTCCCGGGCCGCAGCGCGGTGTTCCTCCGCCTCGCGCTGCTCGCCGAGGCTCGCGGCGAGTTCCGCGAGGGCGTCCAGCACCCGGGCCTCGTCCCGCACACCCCGTACGGCGCGCGTGCCCTCCAGCGCCGCCCGGTACCGTGCGGCCGCCTCCTCGCCGCGGCCCTGCCCGGCGTACACCCCGCCCAGGGCGAACTCCGCGCGCCCGGTGAGCCGGGTGCGGCCGCCTGCGGCGAACTCGTCCCGGGCCCGCTCCAACAGCTCGGCGGCGCGCTCCAGTTCACCGAGGTGCGCGAGGGCCTCGCCGAGCCGGTACCGCTGGAGGGTGGCCCCGTAGGCGTTGCCGATCTCCTCGTGCACCGCACCGGACGCCTCGAACTCCCGGGCCGCGTCCGCCCAGTTGCCGCGTGCCGAGCCGAGCATGCCCAGGAACTCACGGGTGGAGGCGGCCAGTTTGCGCTCCCGCGCCGAGGTGCCGAAGGCGCCCTGGACCGTCGACCACGCCTGGGTCAGCTGCCGCTCCGCCTCCTCGAACTCCCCCTGCTCCCACAGCGGCCGGGCCAGCTGGCAGCGCATCCGGACCAGCAGCGGAAGATCACCGGCCTGCTGGGCGGCGGCCACGCCCCTGCGGAAGGCGTCGATGTGGTCGCCGTAGTGCGGGTGGTTGAGGAAGTGGGTCCACAGGGGTTCGCAGAGGGCGGCCGCCTCGGTGAGGCCCCAGTCCGCGTCCCCGGCGCTGCCGACGGTGTGGGCGAGGCGGACGCAGCCGAACAGGGCGTGCCGCTCGGCCTCCAGCCAGTGGTAGGCGCGGGCCGCCGCCTCGCCCCGGGCGTCCCCGGGCTGTTCGAAGAGCACATCGCGGGTGCCGGGCACCGGCGGTGCCTCGGCCGCCGTCTTCAGGCGCGGTCCGGCGGCGGTCAGGTCCGCGCGCTGGGCCTGGCGCAGATACCAGCGCACGAGCCGCCGCAGCGCCTGTGCGCGCTCGCCCTGGTCGCCGTACGTCTCCGCGCGGCGGCGGGCGTGGGCGCGCAGCAGCTCAGGGAGGCGCTCGCGGCCGTCGGTGCCCCGGCCGTCCAGCAGTCCGGCGGCGCGCAGTTCGGCGAGTGCGTCCTCGGTGGCATCGAGGTCCCGGCCGAGCAGGACGTCGGCGGCGGCGAGGGTGAAGGAGGGGCCGGGGAAGTGGCCCAGCAGCCGGTAGAGGCGGGCCGCGCCGGGGCCGAGGCTGTCGTAGGCCGCGTCCCACACCTGTTCGACCACGGGGATGCCCCTCTCCCTCAGTTCGGTGCCGAGCCGGTCGAGGAGCCGGGCCAGCGGCGGCTCCTGGTGGCGGCGCAGCCAGCTCCCGGCGATGTGCAGCGCGGCCGGAAGCCCCGAGCACAGGTCGAGCAGCCGGCGCGTCTCCTCCGGCTCACCGGCGAGCCGGGCGTCCTTGGTGACCCGTTCCAGCAGTTCCAGGGCGTCGGCGGGGTCGAGCGGTGCCAGCGGGAACTCGGTGGCCGCCCCCGCCTGGAGGTCGTACAGCGGCCCATGGCTGGTGACGATCACCAGGCTGTCGCCCGAGGCGGGCAGCAGCGGTTCCACCTCGGTGCCGTGGCGGGCGTTGTCGATGACGAGCAGGAGCCGCTTGCCGTGGGTGAGGGACCAGTACTGGCGGGCCCGCTCCCGGAACACGGGCGCGATCCACTCCGCGCCGAGGCCGCGCAGCAGCTCGCCGAGGACGTCGGCGACCTCCACGGCGCCGTCGCGGCGCACGTCGTCCAGGTCGACGTAGAGCACGCCGTCCGGGTGGTGCCGGTGCAGGGCGCGGGCGGGGCGGAAGGCCAGTTCGGTCTTGCCGGTGCCGGCCTGGCCGCGCAGCAGCAGGCACAGCGGGCGGGTGCCGCCGTCCTCGGCGGGCCGCCGCTCCCTGACCAGCTGCCGGGCGCGCGCCTGCTCCCGCTCACGGTCCACAAAGTGCGCCGGCTCCGCCGGAACCTGATACACCACGTCTGACTGGCCCCCGTCCCGCATCGCTCGGCATCACCACGAGCCTATCGGCAAAGGGGAGTTGGCATGCCGTGCTGTGCGGGTGTCGGCCGGACGGGTGTGACCGGGCAAGGCACGGCGGCCGGTACGAAGGCCCTCAGGCCAGGGCGAGAGCCACCGTCAGCGCCGCGGTGCGCTCGCTCGCCTCGGTGAAGACCTCGCGGGCCACCCGCCATTCGTCGGGCCGGGCCTGTGCGTACGGTTCCCATCCCGTGACGACGAGCAGCAGCCCGCGTTCGGCGGCCTCGGGCGGCCAGACCGGGGGGTCGGAGAGGCTGTCGAGGAGCGCGTCCCAGTTCCGGCCGAACCAGTCGGGCAGCTGGAGGGCGCGTGCCACGGCGTCCATCAGGCCGGACTTGTCCGTGACCCCGGCGAGGTCCAGGGTGACGACCCGGCGGTCGGTGAGGTTCTCGGTCATCTCAGTACCGCCCGGAACGAGTTGTAGTGATCATCGGTGTAGTAGAACTCCCCGCCCTGCCCGGTGATGACACGCCGCGCCCCGCGGTCGCGTGAGCCCGGTGTCGGCACGGTGTACTCGTGGTAGTAGCCGCGCTGGTGCTTCGGCAGATGCCGTTCGAAGTTCCCGAAGACGATCCCGTCCCGCGCATAGGGGTAGGGGCCGCCCCGGTCGATGAGCGCCAGCGTCCGCCGCGCCTCGGCCGGCAGCCGCGACGCGGACACGGTCGCCATGCCCTTGGCCCAGCCGGGAGTGGCGGCGGACCCGGAGGACGCGCCGGTACGGGTCCCCGTCGTGCCGTGGCCGGTCGTCGCCGTCGGGGAGCACCCGGCCAGCAGGACGGCGAGGACGACGAGCAGCCCCGCGAAGAGCCGGGACAGGGGCCGGGACAGGGACCGGCCGGACGTCCGGGGACGGGGCCGTTCGGGCGGCGGGGGGACGGAGCGGAGCGACGACGACATGCGGACGATGCTGCCATGGCGGCCGCGGGTACGACGACAGGACGACGCCCCCGGCCGGCACCCGCCCGGCCGGGGGCGTCGCGCAGCCCTGTCGGCGTCCCGCAGGCCCCCTACTCGCAGATCCCCTTACTGCCCGTCGGGGTCCTGGCGGCTCAGCGCGGGCTTCGGTGTCGGGCCCGCCGTCATCAGGTAGTCCGCGGCCGAGGTGTCCGTGACCAGGCTGGTGACCAGCCCGGAGCGGAGCACCGCGTCGATCGCGGACGCCTTGCGCTGGCCACCGGCGATCGCGACGACCTCCGGGATACGGCGCAGCTGGTCGGCCTTGACGGTGATGCACCGCTCCCCGAGGTCCCGCCCGATCCGGCGCCCCTCGGCGTCGAAGAGATGCGCGGCCATCTCGGCGGCGACACCGAGCGAGGCGTAGTGCGCCCGCTCCTCGTCGCTGAGCATGTCGTGCACCGTCGAGATGCCCGGCTCCCAGGAACCGATGGAGACGCAGGCGACCGTGACCTTGTCGAAGTACTCGAAGGCGCGGGCGATCCCGGTCTGGTTGCGCAGGGCCGCCGCGGTGGCGGCGTCCGGCAGCAGCATCGGCGCGTAGATCGGGTGGGCGTCGCCGCCCGACACCTGCGCGGCACGGCGCACGGCCTCGACCGAGCCGCGCTCGGAGGTGCCGGCGTCGTACACACCCGTCAGCTGCACCACCGTGCACGGCGGCAGCCGGTCGAGCGCGGCCGCCATGTGGATGGTGGAACGGCCCCAGGCCATCCCGAGCACGTCCCCCTCGTTGACCAGTTCGCCGAGCAGGTCCGCGGCGACCTCGCCGAGGTTCTCGGGGTCGGGGGTCTCCTCGGCCTCGGCCGGGGACTCGACCACGACGGCGTGCCGCAGGCCGTAGCGGGCGCGGAGCGCGTCGGAGCGCTCGGCGTCCAGCTCGGCCGGTACGCGGATCTCGATGCGTACGAGATCCCGTTCGAGAGCGGTCTCCAGGACCCGGGCCACCTTGAAGCGGCTGACGCCGAACTCCTCCGCGATCTGGATCTTGGACTTGCCCTCGAGGTAGAAGCGGCGGGCCATGGCCGCCGCCTGGACCAGCTCAGCGGGTCCCATCCGCATGGCTGACCGGCCCGCCGACATACCCGACACGGCGATCTCCTCACTGCTGTTCACACTCTGGATTCGCCGTTCATCCTTGCAGATTCGGCGCAACTGATCCGCCCTGATGGGCGGCGTTCTCTCAACCGTTCACGTAGCCGTGGCTCAGTGGTCGCATGCCCAGGACGCCTTGGCGGTGGCCGTCTCCGCCTGGGCGCGCAGGGCACGCACCGCCTCCTCCGGGTCCTGCGCCCCGTACACCGCGGAGCCGGCCACGAACACATCGGCGCCCGCCTCCGCGCACCGCTCGATCGTGGACGCCGAGACACCGCCGTCGACCTGGAGCCACAGCTGGAGGCCGTGCTTGGCGATCAGCTCACGGGTGCGGCGGATCTTCGGCAGCATGATGTCGAGAAAGGCCTGGCCACCGAAGCCCGGCTCGACGGTCATGATCAGCAGCATGTCGAGTTCCGGCAGCAGGTCCTCGTACGGCTCGATCGGTGTCGCGGGCTTGAGCGCCATGGAGGCGCGCGCACCCTTGGCGCGGATCTCGCGGGCGAGACGGACCGGGGCGGCGGCCGCCTCCACATGGAAGGTGACCGACGAGGCGCCCGCCTCCACGTACTGAGGAGCCCAGCGGTCGGGGTCCTCGATCATCAGATGGCAGTCCAGCGGGGTGTCCGTCGCACGGGCCAGGGACTCCACCACCGGCACGCCGAGGGTGAGGTTGGGGACGAAATGGTTGTCCATGACGTCGACGTGGAGATAGTCGGCGCCCTGGACCGCCTTGGCCTCCTCCGCGAGGCGTGCGAAGTCGGCGGACAGGATGCTGGGGTTGATCTGCGCGGCCATGCCCCAAGACTGCCATGTCCGAGGCACTGATGTTCGCGCCCGTCCACAGGCGAGACCGTTCATCATACTGATCCGCTGCTCATCGGATGGTCTGCCCGTGCCTGTGGATAACCGAAGGCGACGAAGCCGACGCACACGGTGAAACAGGGACCGCGCAGCCGCTCTTCGCGACCGTCAGCCGGCCGTCCTGCGGATCAGCGCGAGGTACATCGCGTCAGTGCCGTGCACATGCGGCCACAGCTGGATGTCCGGGCCGTCCCCGAGCGCGGGGACCCCGGGCAGCAGCGGCCGGGCGTCGACCAGTTCGGCGTCCGGGTACTGCTTGAGCACATCGGCGACGACCACCCGGGTCTCGGCGAGGTGCGGAGAGCAGGTGGCATAGCCGACCACGCCGCCGACGCGCACCGAGTCGAGCGCAGTGCGCAGCAGGGCGCGCTGGAGAGGAGCGAAATTGTCCAGGTCCTCGGGACGCCGGCGCCAGCGCGCCTCGGGCCGTCGGCGCAGCGCGCCGAGCCCGGTGCAGGGCACGTCCACCAGCACCCGGTCGAAACTGCCGGGCCGCCACGGCGGCCGCGTGCCGTCCGCCGCGATGACCTGGTACGGCCCCGGGTTGCCTGCCAGCGCCTTGGCCACCAGACCGGCCCGGTGCGGCTGCTTCTCCGAGGCGAGGAGCAGCGCACCGCGTTCGGCGGCGAGCGCCCCCAGCAGAGCGGCCTTGCCGCCGGGTCCCGCGCAGCCGTCGAGCCACTTGGTGTCCGGCCCCTCCAGAGGCGCGTTGGCCAGCGCGAGGGCAACCAGCTGGCTGCCCTCGTCCTGCACCCCGGCGCGGCCCTCGCGCACCGCCTCGACCGCGCCCGGCTCGCCGCCCTCGGCCAGCCGCACGGCATACGGCGACCAGCGCCCGGCCTCCGCGGCCTCCTCACGCAGCAGTTCCTCGGCGGTGGCCCGGCCCGGCCGCGCGACCAGCGTCACCCGGGGCCGCTCGTTGTCGGCCGCGAGCAGCTCCTCGATGCCGGCGCGCCCGCCGCCCAGGGAGTCCCACAGCGCGGAGACCACCCAGCGGGGGTGGGAGTGCACGACGGCGAGGTGGTCCTCGGGGTCCTCGTCGTAGGGCGGCGCGACCTGGTCGATCCAGCCGTCGAGATCGTTCTGGGCGATCTTGCGCAGCACCGCGTTGACGAACTTGGCCCGCCCGTCGCCCAGCACGACCCGGGCGAGTTCCACGGTCGCGGACACCGCGGCGTGCGTCGGGATCCGGGTCCCGAGCAGCTGGTGCGCGCCGAGGCTCAGCACGTCCAGCACCGGCGGGTCGACCTCGCGCAGCGGCCGGTCCACACACGCGGCGATCACGGCGTCGTACGTGCCCTGCCTGCGCAGCGTCCCGTACACCAGCTCGGTCGCGAGCGCGGCGTCCCGCGCGTCGAAGTCGTCCTTCTCCCGCGCCTTCCGCAGCAGCGGGGGCAGCACGAGATTGGCGTACGCGTCCCGCTCGTCCACCGCCCGCAGCGCCTCGAAGGCCAGAATGCGGACGGGGTCCTTCTTGGGACGCCGATAGGGCTTGGCGGGCTTATGGCCCCGCCGCGACTGCTCGCTCACGAAAAAGGTGCTCCGGAGGTGAAAAGGGGTATGCGGCCAAGCCTACGTCGAAGGGGGTGACCGGGAGTGCGGGGGTGCGGAGAGGGGCGTGGACGCGGCGGGGCAGGGCACAGGCCACCTCGCCCCCGGGCCCACCGGGGGCGCCCCGTCGACCTCGTCCGGGACGGCCGGCCTCAGCCGCCCAGTGTCTCGCCCTCGCCGATCCGTGCCCCCCGGGCCCAGTCCGCCGCGCGCATCGGCTTCTTGCCCTGGGCCTGGACCCAGAGGAGTTCGACGGCGTAGGAGCCGGTGCCCACGTGGACGTTGTTCTTGCCCGCGGCGAGGTGGCCCGGGGCGAGGTCGGTCCGCTCGGGGACGGAGGCGAGCTGGATGAGCTTGAGCCGTTCGCCGCGGAACGTGGTCCAGGCGCCGGGCGCCGGGGTGCACCCGCGCACGACCCGGTCGACGCGGAGCGCCGGCGCCGCCCAGTCCACCTCGGCGTCCTCGACGTTGATCTTCGGCGCGAGGGTGATGCCCTCGCCCGGCTGCGGTACGGCCTTCAGGGTGCCGTCCTCGATGCCGTCCATGGTCGCCGCGAGCAGCCCCGCTCCGGCGAAGGCCAGCCGGGTGAGCAGGTCGCCGCTGGTGTCGGTGGGCCGGATCTCCTCGGTCACCGTCCCGTACACCGGCCCGGAGTCCAGGCCCTCCTCGATGAGGAAGGTGGACGCGCCCGTGATCTCGTCGCCCGCCATCAGCGCGTGCTGCACGGGCGCCGCGCCGCGCCAGGCGGGCAGCAGCGAGAAGTGCAGGTTGACCCAGCCGTGGGCCGGGATGTCGAGGGCCACGCGGGGCAGCAGCGCGCCGTAGGCGACGACCGGGCAGCAGTCCGGGGCGATCTCGGTGAGCCGCGCCAGGAACTCGGGGTCCCGCGGCTTGGCCGGCTTGAGCACCTCGATACCGGCCTCCTCCGCCCGCTCGGCCACGGGCGACGCGACCAGCCTGCGGCCCCGGCCCGCGGGGGCGTCGGGCCGGGTGACGACGGCGGCCACCTCGTGCCGCCCGGAGGCGAGCAGGGCGTCCAGGGCGGGAACGGCGACCTCGGGGGTACCGGCGAAGACGAGCTTCATGGGCGGGATCGGGCCTCTCGGGCGGGGATCGGACGGGCAGCGCACCAGTCTATGACCGCCCGGGAACCGGCACCGCGCGGAGCACGGCGCCGGTCAACTGGCCCGGCGCGCGCGTCAACTGGAATCGGGGCGGCGCACGGGTGGACTGACGGCGTACGCATATGCCCGCACGCCCCCACCCCGTGACCAGCGGAGCGTATACGCGTTGGTCAAGAAAGAGTTGACCACATAGGGCCGCTTCGGCCGCCCGATTCCTTTCAACGCCGGTTCGAGAGGCTTGTTCATGGCCGACCATGCAACCCACGACGCCCAGGCTCGGGCCAGCCTGCACTTGCTGGTGCGGGACATCGAGCGGGTCCGTCGGCAGGTGGACGCACTGCGCACGCTCACCGCCCAGTTGGGCAATGTCTACCGTCCGCGCCGCACCGGCCCGTCCACGGGCTTCGTCGTCTACGGACGCGCCCCCGCCCCGACGGTCCGTCTCGCCCAGGAACTCCGCGACAGTGTCGAGACCCTGGTCACGGCCGCCGTGGACTTCGACCGCTCGCTCGGCTTCTCCTGGGACGCGGTGGGTTCGGCGCTCGGGGTCACCAAGCAGGCGGTGCACCGCCGTTACGGCGCCCGCCGCGCCGCGACCCAGGCGGCCGCCGAGGCCGAGCGGACCCCGGAGCCGTCCGGCACCCGCACGCTCAATGTGAACGCCGGTTTGCCCACGATGCCGGTGCCGACGGTCCCCGCCGCCCGCTCCATGCCCACCCAGCCGACCTCGGGCAGCCCCACCTTCCGGGAGGACGCCCGCCCGACGGCCTTCCCGGGCCCGCGCAACGGCTGACCGGCCCCGCGGCGCGACAGCCACCGGCCCCGCCCTCCCGGGAACCTCAGGGAGACCTCCGGGAGGGGCCGGACCCGCTCATCGTCCGGCGCTGCCCGGCCCCGCCCTCACCCGATGTCCGGCGGATCGACCCTCACCCGCACCGGCTCCCCGCTCCCCCGGGCCATCCGCGCGGCCTGTGCGGTCTTCAGGGCGGAGGCCAGTGCCGAGCCGCTGCCCAGAGGGACCCGTACGAGGGCCCGCTCCCAGTGCTCGCCGGGCGGCGCCGCCCCGGGCCTGCGCGGACCGACGGGCGGCGCGGGCGGCACCGGAACCGGCCCCAGCACCTCCGCGTCCGACGGCAGTTGGACGGCGGCCAGGAACTCGGCGAGAGCCTCGGGCGTCCCCGACACGGCCGCCATCCGGGACACCGGCGGAAAGCCCAGCTCGGCCCGCTCGGACAGCTCCCGCAGGGCATGCCCCACCGGGTCCCAGCGCACCAGCGCCTGCACGGGCCGCAGGGTCGGCTCGGCCACCACGACCACCGTGCCGCCCTCGCCCTGCGGCCGCACCAGCGCCCCCGCGGCGATCCACCGGCGCAGCGCGTCCTCACCGGCCCGCAGATCGGGTCGTACGAGCATGGCCCAGCCGTCGAGCAGCAGCGCCGCCGCGTAGCCGCCCTCGGCGACCGGTTCGGCGCCCGGGGTGCTCACCACCAGCGCGGGCGCGGAGGGCACGGTGTCCAGTACGTGTTCGCGCCCCGAGGTGCGCACCGGTACGGCGGGAAAGGCGCGGCCCAGTTCCTCGGCGGTGCGCCGGGCGCCCACCACCTGGGCGCGCAGCCGGAAGCCACCGCACTCGGGGCAGTGCCAGTTGCCCTCCGCGCGCCCGCACCAGCCGCAGCGCAGCACGCCCGCGTCCTGGCCCTGGAGCGGCCCGGAGCAGTGCACGCAGCGGGCGGGCGCCCGGCACCGGTCGCAGGCCATGCGCGGGGCGTATCCGCGGCGCGGCACCTGGACCAGCACCGGTCCGTGCCGCAGCCCCTCGCGGGCCGCCTGCCAGGCGAGGGTGGGCAGCCGGGCGGCGCGGGCGGCCTCGTCGCGGGCGAGGTCCTGGTCCCCGACGGTGCGGACGAGGGGCGCGGACCGCCGTATCTCTTCCCGTCCGGCGATCAGGGGGCGTGCCCAGCCGCTCTCGACGAGTTGGGCCGCCTCCACGGTGCAGGAGAAGCCGCCCAGCAGGAAGGCGCACTTGTCGAGGGTGGCGCGCAGCAGCAGGACGTCGCGTGCGTGCGGCTGGGGGGCGTGCTGCTCGCTGTGGCTGTCGTCGCCGTCGTCCCAGATCGCGACGAGCCCGAGGTTCTCCACGGGCGCGAACATGGCGGCCCGGGTTCCGACGACCGCGCGCACGGATCCGCGTCGTACCGCGAGCCACTGCGCGTACCGCTTCTCGGGCCCGGCGTCGGCGGTGAGCAGGGCGTGGTGGCCCTTGCCGAGCAGGGCGGTCAGGGCGGCGTCGACGCGGGCGGCGGCCCGTCCGTCGGGTACGACGACGAGCGCGCCGCGCCCCGAGGCGAGGGTGGCGGCGACGGCGCGGGCCAGTTCCTCGCTCCAGCGCGGTCCCGGCAGCGCGCCCCACACGGCCCGGGGGGCGCCGCCGTCGGCCAGTGTCCGCAGGAAGGCGCCGCCCTGTTCGTAGCGCGTCCAGGAGCCGGGGTCCGGTGCCTCGGGGGGTGGCAGGGGTGTGGGTGAGGTCCGCTGTTCGGCGCGGGCGCTGCGGGGCGGTACGGCGAGTTGGAGGACGTCGGCGAGGCTGCCGGCGTACCGGTCGGCGACGGCGCGGGCGAGGCCGAGCAGTTCCTCGCTGAGCACGGGCTCGGGGGACACGACCTGGGCGAGTGCGGCGAGGGGGCCGGAGTAGTCGGACTCGGCCCGCCGCTCGATGAGGAAGCCGTCGATGAGGCCCCCGCCCTCGCGGCGGCCCTCGCGCACCCGGTGTCGTCCGGCGCCGAAGCGCACGCGCACCCGTACGCCGGGCTGTGCCGCTTCGTCCAGTTCGGCGGGGACCGCGTAGTCGAAGTAGCGGTCGAGGTGGAGGACGCCCTTGTCGACCAGCACGCGGGCGATCGGCAGTCGCTCCGCGAGCGCGGCGCCCCGCCAGGTCCGCGGTTTGGCCCGGGGTGTCCTGGCCTTGCGCACGCTCTCCCGGATGAGCGCAAGCTGCTCCGGCGGCGCCCCTTCGGCCCCGCCTTCCCCGTCCGCCCGGGGCCCCCCGTTCTCGCTGCTCACGCTTGCATTCTTACCAAATCCCACTGACAACGGCCCAGGGCGCCGGTGCCCGCCCGAGTTCGTCCCGGTCGCGGCCGCGCGCCGTAGGGCACCCACCGGTCAATTCGCTACCGGCGTGCCCGGGGCCCTGCCTACGCTCGCCCCCATGACCGAACCGACCATGACCGGACCGACACCTGACCCGCTGGAATGTCTGAGAGAACGCCTCGTCGCCCCCGGGGAGTTGGTGACCGGCGCCGTCGCCGGTTTCGACGGGGGCGATGTGCTGGTGCTGCTGGCCGGCGACGCGCCGGGACTGCCCTCAGGTCGGGTCCCTCGGCACGAACTGACCTGGCGCGATGTCCGGGATCCGGCGGACGTGCTCACGGTGGGGCAGCGGATCCGCGCGGAGGTGACGATGCGCGGCGGGTACGACGGCCGGACGCTGCTGTCCGCGCGGGCGTGCGAGGACGAGGCGTTGTACGGCTTCCTCCTGGGTCTCGGGCGCGGGGACGTCGTCGCGGGGACGGTGTGCTCCGTGCACCGCTTCGGGGTCTTCGTGCGGATCGACGGTGAGCCCGGGCATCCGGTCTACCCGGGGAGCGGGTTCATCAATGTGCCGCAGCTGTCGTGGTCCCGGTTCGAGGATCCGGCGGAGGTGGTGGTGCCGGGGCAGCGGATCCGCGTCGAGGTGCTCGCCCCGGACACCCGCCGGGGCCAGGTCGCGCTGTCCCTCAAGGCGCTTCAGGACGATCCCTGGGACGAGCTGGCCGTGGCCGCCGGGGACGTCCTGGCCGGGCCGGTGACCAAGGTCATCCCCTTCGGGGTCTTCGTGCGCGTGGACGAGTGCGTGGAGGGCCTGGTGCACTCCGACGAACTGGGCGGGCGGAGCCCAGAGGAGGGTCAGGAGCTTCGGGTCAGGATCCTGGATGTCGACCGCGCGGGGCGCCGGATCCGGCTGGGGCTCGCGGGCTGATCCCCGACCCGGAAGGGCGACGAGGCCGGTGACAACGCCGAGGCCCGGCCCCCCGAAGGGGAGCCGGGCCTCGGCGCGACGTGTGGGATCAGACGCCGGCGGCCTTGCGCAGGGCGTCCACGCGGTCGGTGCGCTCCCAGGTGAAGTCGGGGAGCTCGCGGCCGAAGTGGCCGTACGCCGCGGTCTGGGCGTAGATCGGGCGGAGCAGGTCGAGGTCGCGGATGATCGCGGCCGGACGCAGGTCGAAGACCTCGTCGATGGCCTTCTCGATCCGGTCGGTGTCGACCTTGTGCGTGCCGAAGGTCTCCACGAACAGGCCCACCGGCTCGGCCTTGCCGATCGCGTACGCCACCTGCACCTCGCAGCGCGAGGCCAGGCCCGCGGCCACGACGTTCTTGGCGACCCAGCGCATCGCGTACGCGGCCGAGCGGTCCACCTTGGACGGGTCCTTGCCGGAGAAGGCGCCGCCACCGTGGCGGGCCATGCCGCCGTAGGTGTCGATGATGATCTTGCGGCCGGTCAGGCCCGCGTCCCCCATCGGGCCACCGATCTCGAACCGGCCCGTCGGGTTGACCAGGAGACGGTAG